>NZ_JBIDCW010000033.1:0-81368 GCF_043204795.1 Streptomyces sp. NPDC047706
GGGCGGCCATTCTCCTAGAGCCATTTCAGGCAACCACCGCATCAGCCACACCCGGTCCTCCCGGACCGCCTCACATTCTTAAGGACCCCGCATGATCCAGGATCCCGGCATGAGAGCAGCTCAGCGCTCCGGCGAACTCGACTGGTTGCTGGACGACCTGGTACTGCGCGTGCACGAGGTACGGCACGCCGTGGTGCTCTCCAACGACGGACTCGCTGTCGGCGCCTCGACCGGGCTCGGCCGTGAGGACGCCGAACATCTCGCCGCCGTCGCCTCCGGTTTCCACAGCCTGGCCAAAGGTGCCGGCCGGCACTTCGGCGCCGGGGGCGTGCGCCAGACCATGGTGGAGATGGACGACGCCTTCCTGTTCGTGGCCGCCGCCGGAGACGGCTCCTGCCTGGCCGTCCTCACCGCCGTCACCGCCGACATAGGCCTGGTGGCGTACGAGATGGCACGGCTGGTCAAGCGGGTCGGCGAGCACCTCTACACGGCACCGCGCATGAACGCGCGGCCGCCCGCCGCCGGATGAGGCAAGGCGATCCGCACAGATGACCGAGGACTTCAAGGGCACCCCGCAGGAGCAGGGCAGCCAGTGGTACGACGGCGAGGCAGGCCCGCTCGTCCGGCCCTACGCCATGACCGGCGGCCGCACCAAGCCCGGCCCCACCGGAGTGGCCTTCGATCTCATCGCCCTGGTCACGCTCGACCCGGGGGCTCCCCACCTCGACGACGACCCCGCTCTGGGCCCCGAGCACCAGGCCCTTGTCGACCTGTGCCGTACGGAAACCCAGTCGGTCGCCGAACTCGCCGCGGGCGCAGACCTGCCCGTCGGCGTCGTCCGTGTCCTCCTCGGCGACCTCCTGGAACTCGGCCGCGTCACCGTGAGCCGACCCGTACCGCCTGCGCAGCTGCCCGACGAACGGATTCTGCGCGAGGTCATCGACGGACTGCGGGCGCTGTAGATGAACGTTCACGACGACCCGCGCGCGTACGGCCGCAGAGACGGCCGACTTCCGCACCCATGTGGGCGCGCAACGCGCCCGAATCGGTCACATCGAACAAAGAGCGGTCCCGGCGCCCCGCGGAGACCGGCCGTTGCCATGATGCTGACTTCGCACACGTGCACCGAAGCCGTGCGCGGACGCCGTGCCCCGGCGCGGCACGCGCGTACCGACGTCGACCCTTGCCGGCACTCCCGAGAGAAGTGATCGATGGTCTCCGAGACGTCCGACGCCACCGAGGGCGAGTCCACCGCCCTGGCGTTGAAGATACTGGTCGCCGGTGGATTCGGCGTGGGCAAGACCACCCTCGTGGGCGCGGTCAGCGAGATCAGGCCCCTGCGCACCGAGGAACTGCTGAGCGAGGCGGGTCAGTTGGTGGACGACACCGACGGCGTGGACCACAAGGTCACGACCACGGTCGCCATGGACTTCGGCCGCATCACCATCCGCTCCGGCCTCTCCCTGTACCTGTTCGGCACACCAGGACAGGACCGCTTCTGGTTCCTGTGGGACGAACTCTCGCAGGGGGCGCTGGGAGCGGTCGTCCTGGCCGACACCCGCCGCCTGGAGGACTGCTTCCCGGCTGTGGACTACTTCGAGCACCGGCACATCCCCTTCGTGGTGGCCGTCAACTGCTTCACCGGTGCCCGCGCCTACGGAGCACAGGACGTCTGCCGCGCACTGGACCTCGACCGGGGGACCCCTGTCGTGCTCTGCGACGCACGCGACCGCGACTCGGGGAAGGAGGTGCTGATCCGGCTCGTCGAGTACGCCGGGCGGATCCACACCGCCCGGCTGCTCGACTCCGTGAGCTGATCGGTCTGCCGGGGTGATCGGTCTCCGGGGGCTTCAGCCTGCTACGGCCTTCTGCGCCAGGACCTTGTCGATCGTGACCCTGACCAGGAGTTCTCCCGGCTGGCCGTTGCGCGCTCCGACCTCCTCGGCGTTCTCCTCGCCCATGTACCGAGCCGCGATCAGGGTGGCCCAGCGCCGGAGTTCGCCGAGTTCCTCGGAGAGCTGGGCGCGTCCCTGCAGGACGACGAAGTCGAACGGCGGGCGGTCGTCGTCCACGCAGAGGGCGACCCGCCCGTCCCGGGCCAGATTGCGCCCCTTCACGCTCTCCTTTGAGGTGTTGAACACCACCTCGTCCCCGTCGAGCAGGAACCAGATCGGGGCCACGTGGGGGCGCCCGTCAGCCCTGACGGTCGACAGCTTTGCGGTGCGCGTGCCCTGCGAGACAAAGGCCCGCCATTCCGTGTCAGTCATCTTCTGTGCCATGCCCCCATCCTGCTTGCCCGTCAGCCGGACGTGGTGAAGGCTGGCGGAGAGATCCTCCGACCAGGGGGAGTCGTCACACGGGGAGATCGCCATCATGGTGCACAAAGGACTGGGCTGGTTGCTGGACGACTTGACCGAGCGCGTGGAACATGTGCGGCACGCACTCGTCCTGTCCAACGACGGACTGGTGACAGGCGCGAGCACGGGACTGAGGCGCGAGGACGCCGAACATCTCGCGGCGGTCGCCTCCGGACTGCACAGCCTGGCCAAGGGGTCGGGCCGTCACTTCGGCGCCGGTCAGGTGCGCCAGACGATGGTGGAGTTCGACGACGCGGTGCTGTTCGTCACGGCGGCCGGCAGCGGCAGCTGTCTGTGCGTACTCAGTGCCGCGGAAGCAGACATCGGCCAGAGCGCCTACGAGATGACGCTGCTCGTCAACCGCGTGGGTGAGCACCTCGGCGTGGACGCCCGACAGCCTGAGCGCTTCCCATCCACAGAGCTCTGACCTGCTCCTTCTTCGACCTCCGCAAAGTTGTCCACAGGGTTGCCGCGTGATCGCCCGGAACGGCTACGGTGATGTGACTGCAAGCGCACGGAGCGTGAGCAGATCCGATCACGACTCCACGGGGGAGAGACGCCATGTCAGGCAACACCGTCACCCAGCCGGACGTCCTCACGTGCACGCCGAGCCGTGCCGCTCGCGAACTGGGACTGAAGCGACGCGAGTTCGATCTCGCGGTGAACCTCGGACGGATCCGCACGCTGCCCGACGAAGGCGGCGGAGGGCGCCGCGTCGCCCGCGCCGAGATCGAGAGGTTGCGCTCGCAGGACGGCTTTCCCGAGGCGCTCCTCGAACGGGTGCGGAGCGTGAGCACGAATGAGGCCGCACGCCTCATGGACGTGACGGGCGACCGGTTCACGCGGCTGGCCCGGCTCGGGCTGCTGGTGCCGGTCGCGTTCTACGTGAACCGTTATCGGACGCTCGTCTGGCTCTATCTGGCCGAGGAGGTCAGGCAGTTCGCGGCCGACGAGCAGAACGGGTCGCTGGTGAAGGGCCGTGTGCTGCCCGAGGGGCCGCGGGTTCGACTGCGGGACGGAGTGGACCTGCGCGCCCGCAACTGGAGGGGACGGCATCTGGGATTCCTCTTGCGCCAGGCCGCGGATCCCTGGGAGCGCGCCGGGGCCCTGGCGGCGCTGCTGGATCCCGTTCAGATCGCGGAGATCGTCAAGGATCCCTACGAGCGTGCCCACGTGCACCGGTTCCGTCCGGGGCCACCCACACACGGCGCGCCGGGGTCACCGTCGGCCCAGCTGGCCGAGCGGATCATGACGGCCGACGACCCGGACGAGATCAGCTGGCTGCGGGCCGACCTCGCCCATGTGCTGGACGAGGCCCGCGCCCACCGCCCGGCACCGCGCCCGGCACCGCGCCCGGCACCTCGTGCGGAGCGCAGGGCCGGAGGCGGAGGCGTGCGTGGTGCGGAACGCACACACCATGCGCGGTGCCTGTCGGTCTCGCGCCGCCCATCTGCTGCCGTCTCTGCGGCGCACTCCGCCCCCTGCCGGACGCCACTCGACCGGCGTCCCGAGGCGCGCACGCCCGAACCCCGGCCGGACACGCACGCACACGAGCCGGTACCCGAGCCGAAGCGCCCCCGTGGCCTTCTGGACCGCCTTCGCCGCAGAAGCTTGTGAACGACTCCGGCGCCCGCGCGGTCTTCCCCGCAACGCCCTGAACAATCGCTACAACGCCCTGAACAGTCCTTCCTGGACGACCGACACCAGAAGGCGGCCCTTCAGGTCGTAGATCCGTCCGCGGGCGAGCCCTCGCCCGCCGGTCGCGATCGGTGACTCCTGGTCGTACAGGAACCACTCGTCCGCGCGGAACGGCCGGTGGAACCACATCGCGTGGTCGAGCGACGCCATGTCGAAGCCGCGTGGACCCCACAGAGGCTCGACCGGGATGCGCACGGCGTCGAGCAGGGTCATGTCGCTGGCGTAGGTCAGGGCGCAGGTGTGCACCAGTGGGTCGTCGCCCAGCGGCCCGACCGCACGCATCCACACGGCGCTGCGCGGCTCGGCGCCCTTGACCTCTTCCGGCGTCCAGCGCAACCGGTCCACGTACCGGATGTCGAAGGGCTGGCGGCGCGCCATCCGCTCCAGCTGCTCCGGCAACGCGCCCAGCTGCTTCCGGATCTCCTCGACGACGGTCGGCAGGGACTCCGGGTCCGGTACCTCGCGGGCCGGCGGCAACTGGTGCTCGAAGCTCCCTTCCTCAGGCTTGTGAAAGGAGGCGGTGAGATTGAAGATCGTTCGGCCCTGCTGCACGGCCGTGACCCGGCGCGTCGTGAACGACCGCCCGTCCCGGACCCGCTCGACCTGGTACACGATCGGCACGCCGGGCCGCCCAGGGCGCAGGAAGTACGCGTGCAGCGAGTGCACCGGCCGGTCTCCCTCCGTGGTGCGCCCGGCGGCTACCAGCGCCTGGCCGGCCACCTGGCCACCGAAGACTCGCTGCAGCGACTCCTCGGGGCTGCGGCCGCGGAAGATGTTGACCTCGATCTGCTCCAGGTCCAGCAGATCGACAAGCCTCTCGGCCGGGTTTGTCATGGCTTTCCGTCTCCTGAACTCACAACTGGCCGACGTCGGTGACGCGGACCACGGCACGGCCTTCGGCGTCGGAGGCCGCAAGATCGATCTCGGCGCTGATGCCCCAGTCGTGATCGCTGTCGGGGTCGTCGAAGATCTGCCGGACGCGCCACAACCCGTGCTCCGGCTCCTCCTCGATCAGCAGCAGCTTGGGGCCGCGCGCGTCGGGGCCGGTGCCGAGGTCGTCGTACTCGTCCCAGTACTTGTCCATCACCTCGCCCCAGGCGTCGGCGTCCCAGCCGGACTCGGCGTCCATATCGCCCAGCTCGGCCACCTGGTCGAGGGCGGCGAGCTCGACCCGGCGGAACATGGCGTTGCGGACCAGAACCCGGAAGGCACGCGCGTTGGAGGTGACCGGCTTGACCTGGTCGGCCTTCTCCTGGGCCTCCTCTGCGGTCATCTCCTCCGGATTGGCCAGTTGCTCCCACTCGTCCAGCAGGCTGGAGTCGACCTGGCGCACCATCTCGCCGAGCCACTCGATCAGGTCCTGGAGGTCCTCGGACTTGAGGTCGTCCGGGATGTTGTGCTCAAGGGCCTTGTACGCGCCGGCCAGATAGCGCAGCACGATGCCCTCGGTCCGGGCCAGCTCGTAGAAGGACACCAACTCCGTGAAGGACATCGCCCGTTCGTACATGTCCCGGATCACGGACTTCGGCGACAGCGGATGGTCGCCGACCCATGGGTGACTCTTTCGGTATGTGCTGTAGGCGTGGAAGAGCAGTTCCTCCAGCGGCTTCGGATAGGAGATGTCCTGGAGACGCTCCATGCGCTCCTCGTACTCGACGCCGTCCGCCTTCATCGCCGCCACGGCCTCACCACGCGCCTTGTTCTGCTGGGCGGCGAGGATCTGCCGTGGGTCGTCCAGCGTGGACTCGACGACGGACACCATGTCCAGGGCGTAGGACGGCGACTCGGGGTCCAGCAGCTCGAACGCCGCGAGCGCGAAGGTGGACAGTGGCTGGTTGAGCGCGAAGTCCTGCTGAAGGTCGACGGTGAGACGGACGATGCGGCCCTCGCCGTCCGGCTTGTCCAGCTTCTCGACGATGCCGCCGTCCAACAGCGAGCGGTAGATGGCGATCGCGCGCCGGATGTGCCGCAGCTGCTGCCGGCGCGGCTCGTGGTTGTCCTCCAGGAGGTGCCGCATGGCCTCGAAGGCGTTGCCGGGCCGGGCGATCACCGACAGCAGCATGGTGTGCGTGACCCGGAAGCGGGACGTCAGCGGCTCAGGCTCGGAGGCGATGAGCTTGTCGAAGGTGTCCTCGCTCCAGGCGACGAAACCCTCCGGCGCCTTCTTGCGGACGACCTTCCGGCGCTTCTTCGGGTCGTCCCCCGCCTTGGCGAGCGCCTTCTCGTTCTCGATGACGTGCTCGGGAGCCTGGGCGACCACGAAGCCGGCCGTGTCGAAGCCCGCCCGCCCGGCGCGCCCGGCGATCTGGTGGAACTCACGTGCGCGCAGCGTGCGCACCCGACTGCCGTCGTACTTGGTCAGGGCGGTGAACAGCACGGTGCGGATGGGCACGTTGACGCCGACGCCCAGGGTGTCCGTGCCGCAGATGACCTTCAGCAGTCCGGCCTGGGCGAGTTTCTCCACCAGGCGGCGGTACTTGGGCAGCATGCCGGCGTGATGCACACCGATGCCGTGCCGGACATAACGGGAAAGGTTGCGGCCGAACTTGGTGGTGAAGCGGAAGTTGCCGATCAGCTCGGCGATCTGGTCCTTCTCCTCACGCGAGCACATGTTGATGCTCATCAGCGCCTGCGCCCGCTCCACCGCCTGGGCCTGAGTGAAGTGCACGATGTAGACGGGTGCCTGCCTGGTGTCCAGCAGCTCCGTCAGCGTCTCGGTGAGTGGGGTACGCCGGTACTCGTAGGACAGCGGTACCGGACGGGTCGCCGAGCGGACCACCGAGGTCGGCCGGCCGGTACGCCGGGTGAGGTCCTTCTCGAACATCGAGACGTCACCGAGGGTGGCCGACATGAGGACGAACTGCGCCTGCGGCAGTTCGAGGAGCGGGATCTGCCAGGCCCAGCCGCGGTCGGGCTCCGCGTAGAAGTGGAACTCGTCCATGACGACCTGGCCGATGTCCGCGTGCCTTCCGTCGCGCAGCGCGATCGAGGCCAGCACCTCGGCGGTGCAGCAGATGACCGGGGCGTCGGCGTTCACGGAGGCGTCGCCGGTGAGCATGCCGACGTTCTCGGTGCCGAACAGCTTGCACAGCTCGAAGAACTTCTCCGAGACCAGCGCCTTGATCGGAGCCGTGTAGAAGGTGACCTCGTCCCGGGCCAGGGCGGCGAAGTGGGCGCCCGCGGCGATCATGCTCTTGCCGGAGCCGGTGGGCGTCGACACGATCACGTTCGCGCCGGAGACCACCTCGATCAGCGCCTCCTCCTGGTGGGGGTAGAGCGTGAGACCGCGCTCCTGCGCCCACGACTCGAAGGCTTCGTAGAGGGCGTCGGGGTCGGCGGTCTGCGGCAGCTGATCGATGAGGGTCACGCCCCCATCTTGCCTGGCCTCCTGGCCGATGCGGGAATCGGATGCCCGCATGAAGATCGCGAACGCTACGCTGTGTCGCCGACACGACGTCAGCGCATCAAGTCAACTGGACAGCGGCGCACGAGGAATGGGGCGGGCAGCGGCAATGATGGGACCAGCACACTCTCTCTCGGGCGCCGCGGCCTGGCTCGGCGTCGGAGCCGCCGCCACCGCGGCAGGGCATGGGATGCCCTGGCCGGTCCTCCTGTGCGGCGCGCTGATCTGTGCCGGCGCCGCGCTCGCCCCCGACCTCGACCACAAGGCCGCCACCATCTCACGCTCCTTCGGTCCGCTGTCGCGCTGGCTCTGCGAGGTCGTCGACAAGCTCTCGTACGCCGTCTACAAGGCCACGAAGAAGCCGGGCGACCCGCGTCGCTCCGGCGGACACCGCACACTCACGCACACCTGGCTGTGGGCGGTCCTGATCGGCGTGGGCGCCTCGGTGCTGGCGATCACCGGCGGGCGCTGGGCGGTGCTGGCGATCCTCTTCGTGCATCTGGTGCTGGCCATCGAGGGCCTGCTGTGGCGGGCGACCCGAGGGGCCAGCGCCGATGTCCTGGTGTGGCTGCTGGCGGCCACGAGCGCCTGGATCATCGCCGGTGTTCTGGACCAGCCGGGCAACGGCGCGGACTGGCTGTTCACGGAGCCGGGCCAGGAGTACCTCTGGCTGGGACTGCCGATCGTGCTCGGCGCGCTGGTACACGACATCGGGGACGCGCTCACCGTCTCGGGGTGCCCGATACTCTGGCCGATTCCGGTGGGCCGCAAGCGCTGGTACCCGCTCGGGCCGCCGAAGGCCATGCGGTTCCGGGCGGGCAGCTGGGTGGAGCTCAAGGTACTCATGCCGACGTTCATGGTGCTCGGGGGAGTGGGCGGCGCGGCGGCCCTCAACGTGATCTGAGATCCCGCCCGGCGCGCGGCGTCAGTCGGAGCTTTGACGGGTCTCTTCCCCGTATCGGCGTTCGAAGCGGGCGACGCGGCCTTCCGTGTCCACCGTGCGGGCCTTGCCGGTGTAGAACGGGTGGCTCTCCGAGGAGATCTCCACATCCACGACGGGGTAGGTCTCGCCGTCGTCCCATTCGATGGTCTGGTCGCTGGTGGCGGTGGACCGGGTCAGAAAGGCGTACCCGGCGGAGCGGTCGCGGAAGACGACCGGGTGGTAGTCGGGGTGCTTGTCCTGCTGCATGGCTGCTCCTCGTGCGGAGGGGGCATGGCATGGGCGACGCGGGCATGAGCGCCGGGCGGGCGATGTGCACGGGCTCAGCCGGACAGCGCGTCCTCGTCGACGATGTGGACGGCGGCCTCCTCGGCGGAGGCGGCCGCGCCGTCGATGCCGACGTCCGTGGCGATCAGCGCGGACTCGTCGTCCTCGTGCGCACCCTCGTCAGGGGCGACGAGCCGCCCGGACCGGGCGGCGCCGACCTCGTTGTCCAGAAGTTCCCCGTCGGTGCCGTCGGCATCGCCGAGGCCGTCCCCTTCGGGTACGGGGGGATCGGGCAGTTCTTCGGCCAGCCGCTCGTCCAGCGTCTCGCCTCTCGCCCGCTCCGCCGCCGTCACGCCGGTGTGCTCCACCGCCCACGGACGCTCCGGGGGGGACCAGCCCCGGTCCAGGGGGTCCCTGACACCGTCGTACTCGAGGGTGTCCTCACCGTCGAGCAGCCCTGTGTCCTCCTGCTGCTCGGATCCGTCGGGCTGGTAGACGTCGTCTCCCCATCCGTCGGCGCTGTTCACGGGTACCTCCAGGTGGTGAGGACGGGGCCGCTCCGGCCACGGTCGGCGGCGTGCCGCCGGTGCCGGGGACACAGACTGCGCCCAACGCGCTACCGCGCACTTCGCCGGCGCTCCCCGAGCCTGCGCCGCTTTCCAGCCTTCCACCCCTGTTCGCCCCTGCGCAACGGCACAGGCACCGACAGCGGGCGGGTCACCGGGCGGCGAGGGCGGACCAGGGGATGCCCGCAGCGCGGGGCGCTTCCGCTGGTGAGGAGTCGAGCCGGTCGCGGGCGACGCCACTGGGCCGCCGACCGCGTCCGTGCGGCCGGTGACCACGGGGAGCGCGTCCACCGCGGGGTGCCGAGCCGGTCCAGGTCGCGCGGCAGCTCGTACTCGCGCAGCAGGGCGCTTCGGCTGGTGGGAGAGCAGCCGGTCGCGGGGGAGGCAGGGTGCTTCGGCTGGAGAGCAGAGCAGCCGGTGGCGGCTGAGGGACGGCGCTTCGGCGGGGACGGGCAGGTCGGCGGGTGACGGGCGTGCGAAGGATGCGCCGGGAGCGGGCGAGGCACCGTGGGGGGGCCCTGGCTCCAGATGCGGCCACATGCTTTCCCTCGCCGTCTCCCGAGGTGCCGCGTGCCGCCGGCCGTCACCCCCAACCCGTCCTCCCCAATCTTTCACCCCCAACCCTTCACCCTCATCCCTCATCCCTCATGCCTCACCCATGCCACGACCGCCACAGCGCCGCGTAGGCACCGTCCGCCGCGACCAGATCCCCATGGCTGCCCAGCTCGCTGATGCGGCCGTTCTCGACCACGGCGATCACGTCGGCGTCGTGGGCGGTGTGCAGGCGGTGGGCGATGGCGACGACGGTGCGGCCGTCGAGGACACGGGCAAGGGAGCGTTCCAGGTGACGTGCCGCACGCGGGTCGAGGAGGGACGTCGCCTCGTCCAGGACCAGCGTGTGCGGGTCGGCCAGCACCAGCCTGGCCAGCGCGATCTGCTGAGCCTGTGCCGGGGTGAGCGCGAGTCCGCCCGAGCCGACCTCGGTCTCCAGTCCCTTGTCCAGCGCACGGGCCCACCCGTCGGCGTCGACCGCCCCGAGGGCCGCCCACAGCTCGGCGTCGACGGCGTCGCTGCGGGCCAGCAGCAGGTTGTCGCGCAGGGAGCCGACGAAGACGTGGTGCTCCTGGTTGACGAGGGCCACGTGCGAACGGACGCGCTCCGCGGGCATGCGGGACAGCTCCGCGCCGCCGAGGGTGATCCGGCCTTCCCGCGGTGCGTAGATCCCCGCGAGCAGCCGTCCCAATGTCGACTTGCCGGCGCCGGAGGGGCCCACCAGCGCCAGCCGGGTGCCGGGGGCAACCTCAAGGGACACCTTGCGCAGTACGTCGACGCCCTCGACGTATCCGAAGTGCACCCGGTCGGCGTGCACGTCCCGGCCGTCGGGCGCCAGGGCCGAGTCCCCGGTGTCCGGCTCGATGTCGCGGACCCCGACGAGCCGGGCCAGCGACACCTGGGCGACCTGCAGCTCGTCGTACCAGCGCAGGATCAGACCGACCGGGTCGACGAGCATCTGTGCGATCAGTGCGCCCGTGGTGAGCTGCCCGACGCCGAGCCAGCCCTTGAGCACGAACACCCCGCCGACCATCAGGACGGAAGCGAGCACGGTCACATGAGTGACATTGATGACCGGAAACAGCACCGACCGCAGCCAGAGCGTGTAACGCTCCCAGGCGGTCCATTCCTTGATCCGGCGCTCGGACAGTTCCACCCGGCGGGCGCCGAGCCGGTGTGCCTCGACGGTGCGGCCCGCGTCCACGGTCTCGGCGAGCGCGGCGGCCACGGCGGCGTAGCCGGCGGCCTCCGAACGGTAGGCCGCCGGCGCCCGCCGGAAGTACCAGCGGCACCCGACCACGAGCAACGGCAGGGCCAGTAGTACGGCGGCCGCCAGCGGGGGTGCGGTGACGACCAGGCCACCCAGCAGCAGAGCCACCCACACCGCACCGATCGCCAGCTGGGGCACCGCCTCGCGCATGGCATTGGCGAGCCGGTCGATGTCGGTGGTGATCCGGGACAGCAGGTCACCCGTCCCGGCCCGCTCCAGGACTCCCGGCGGCAGCCCGACCGATCGCACCAGGAAGTCCTCGCGCAGGTCGGCCAGCATCCGCTCGCCGAGCATCGCGCCGCGCAGCCGCACCTCACGCACGAATACGGCCTGCACGACCAGCGAGAGCAGGAAGAACGCCACGGTGAGCCCCAGACGCACCTCGCGCGCCCCGTCCGACACCCGCTCGACGAGTCCGCCCAGCAGGTAGGGGCCCACCATGGAGGCGATCACGGCGACCGTGTTGACGGTCATGAGGAGCAGGAAGGCCGTGCGGTGACGGCGGAACAGTTCGGCCACGTAGGCGCGTACCGTCGCGGGGGCGCCGACAGGCAGGGTGTGCGCCGTCGTAGGGGCCGCCGGGTCGTACGCCGGGGGCGCTCCCCGCCCGCAGATCGCGCACGCCACCCGCGATCCGCGCCTCGGTGTGGGAGTCGACGGCGGACGTCGGCTCGTCCAGGACGAGCACCTCAGGGTCGGTGATCAGCGATCGGGCGAGGGCGAGCCGCTGGCGCTGGCCGCCGGAGAGGGAACGCCCGCGTTCGGTGATCCGGGCGTCCATCGGGTCGTCGGCGTCGAGCGAGCCCTGCACGAGTGCCGCCAGTACGTCCTCGCACTGCGCGGCCGCCAGTGCTTCCTCCGCGCGGACGTCTCCGGACGCGGGGACGTCGAGCAGTTCGCGCAGGGAGCCCGACAGCAGCACGGGATCCTTGTCCTGGACCAGAACGGCCGTCCTGGCGCGGTCCAGCGGCAGTGCGTCCAGCGGAACGCCGCCGAGCAGTACCGGCGTACCCGCCTCTGAGGGATGCCCGCCGAGACGCTCGGCCAGCCGCCCCGCCGCGTCAGGGTCGCCGCACACCACGGCGGTGAACCGGCCGGACGGCGCGAGCAGCCCCGTCTCCGGGTCGTACAGGTCCCCGGAGGGCAAGGCGCCTCGGTCCGCATGGCCGAGCGAGCCGGTGCGCGCGCCCGCGCCGGATGTCTCGGCCGAGCCCTCGCGCTCCCCCTCGGCATCCGTGACCCGCTCGAGCGACAGCACGCGCGCCGCCCGTTCGGCCGAGGGCCGGGAGAAGGAGTAGGCCATCGCGATCTCTTCGAAGTGCCGCAATGGGTAGGTGAGGAGCATGACCGAGCTGTAGACGGTGACGAGTTCGCCGACGGTGATCCGGCCCTGCCGGGCCAGATGGACGCCGTACCAGACGACCGCGGTCAGCAGCAGGCCGGGCAGCAGCACCTGGATCGCCGAGATCAGCGACCACATCCGGGCGCTGCGCACGGCCGCGTGACGGACCTCCTGGGAGGCACGGCGGTAGCGGTCGAGGAACAGTTCCTCACCGCCGATGCCACGCAGGACGCGCAGTCCGGCGACGGTGTCCGAGGCGAGCTCGGTCGCGTAACCTGCCTTCTCGCGCTGGAAGTCCGCCCGCCGGGTCGCTCGGGGGAGCAGCGGCAGTACGGCCAGCGCCAGCACGGGCAGGCCGACAGCCACGACGGCGCCGAGCGCCGGCTGGTAGACGACGAGGCCGACACAGACCAGCACGATCGTGACGGCCGCCGCGGTGAAGCGGGATACGGCCTCCACGAACCAGCCGATCTTCTCGACGTCGCCCGTGGAGACGGCAACGACCTCGCCGGCCGCGACCCGTCGTGTCAGCGCGGAACCCAGATGCGCGGCCTTGCGGGCCAGGAGTTGCTGCACCCGGGCGGCCGCGGTGATCCAGTTGGTGACGGCGGCCCGGTGCAGGAAGGTGTCGCCGAGGGCGTTGCCGGCGCAGGCCAGCACCATCAGCCCACCGGCGAGGGCGAGCCGCCCACCGGAGCCGTCGACCACGGCCTGCACGGCGAAGCCGACGCAGAACGGCAGCGAGGAGACCGACAGGAAGTGCACCAGGCCCCAGGCCAGTGCGATCAGCTGACCGCGCAGCTGGTTCCGGCCAAGCCACCACAGGAAGCGTGGCCCCGAACGCACGTCCGGCACGCCAGGGTCGGGATACGGAAGGTCTTGAATCTGCATGACGTCCCAGTGGCTCATGTCTGGCGGAGGGCGGAGGGCGGAGGGCGGAGGGGCGGAGGGCGGGTACGGCGTGTGGGGCGTGTGGGGCGGAGGTGGGGACAGGAGGGAATGGGAGGGGCAGCCACGGTGCCGAGTCGACACAGGGCGGAGTGGGCGGCACGCACGGTCCGGGGCATGCCGGCACCAAGCCGTGAAAGGCTCGCGCCATAACCTGGTAGGGGGCAAGCGGTTTTCCGACCCGCCGCACAGAACCGGTTACCGCCCGGCCTCCCTCGCGCCGCCCCCTGCCTCAGGGGCCGTCAGAAGGCCGGACAGAGGACGTCACGGGTTTCAGCCCCCGCGCTCGGGCCGACGGCGAGGTCCCGGTCAGAGACGTCCCCGGTCACCGAGCGGCCGACGGAGAGGTCGCGCCGGCACAGGCCGACGAGGATCCCGTCGCATCAACGGCACGGAAAGAGCCGCGCGCCGACGTCACTTCACGAGGGCGGCGTGCGGTCCTTCGTCCGGGGAAAAGGATTCAGCACTGCCCTTCCCCACCCCGCCCACCGTCGACCAGTGTGTCCAGCAGAGTCCCCAGCACCCGCCGCTCCACATCCGTCAGCGGCGCCAGGATCTCCTCCGCCGCCGACCTCCGCGCCCCGTGCAGCTCGCGCAGCGTCTCGCGTCCCTCGTCCGTGAGCTCGATCCGGATCACCCGGCGGTTGGCCGGATCCGGCGCCCTGCGCACCTGGCCGTTCGCCTCAAGCCCGTCGACCAGCGTCGTCACGGCCCTGGGTACGACCTCCAGCCGCCCCGCCAGATCGGCCATGCGGGGCGGTGCGTCGTACTCCGCGAGCGTGCGCAGGAGGCGGGACTGGGCGGGGGTGATGCCGAGGACACGCTGCTGGAGATGGCGTTTCTGGATCCGGTGCACCCGGCGGGTGAGCCGCAGCAACTGTTCCGCGAGCAGTCCGTCGGGATCGGGCATGGTCATGGGGGAACGATATCAGGATGGCATTCATTGTGAGTATAGGTAACAATGAGCTACGCTCCACTCAGTCAGCTTCGACCCACCCACGCAGGAGCCCATGAAGCCCGACCACGAACCCGTCTGGACGCCGCCGGCCGACAGCAACGAGCAGCCGCGGCAGGTGCGCCGCATCCTGAAGCTCTTCCGCCCGTACCGAGGCCGCCTCGCCGTGGTGGGTCTGCTTGTCGCCGCCGCGTCGGTCGTCTCGGTCGCCACGCCCTTCCTCCTGAAGGCGATCCTCGACACCGCGATCCCCGAGGGCCGCACCGGCCTGCTCACCCTGCTGGCCCTCGGCATGATCCTCAGCGCCGTGCTGACCAGCGTCTTCGGAGTCCTTCAGACGCTCATCTCCACCACGGTCGGCCAGCGTGTCATGCACGACCTGCGCACAGCGGTCTACGGCCGCCTGCAGCGCATGTCGCTCGCCTTCTTCACCCGCACCCGGACCGGCGAGGTCCAGTCCCGCATCGCCAACGACATCGGTGGTATGCAGGCGACCGTCACATCCACCGCCACCTCCCTGGTCTCCAACTTCACCAGCGTCGTCGCCACCGTCGTCGCGATGCTCGCCCTCGACTGGCGGCTGACCGTCGTCTCGCTGGTCCTGCTGCCGGTGTTCGTGTGGATCAGCCGCCGGGTCGGTGACGAACGCAGAAAGATCACCACTCGGCGCCAGAAGCAGATGGCCACGATGGCGGCGACGGTCACCGAGTCGCTCTCGGTCAGCGGCATTCTGCTCGGCCGCACGATGGGCCGCGCCGAGTCGCTCACGCGATCCTTCGCGGACGAGTCGGACCGGCTGGTCGATCTGGAAGTGCGGTCCAACATGGCCGGCCGCTGGCGGATGGCCGTCATCACGATCGTCATGGCCGCCATGCCCGCTGTCATCTACTGGACCGCCGGCGTCGCTCTCCACCTCGGCGGCCCCGGTGTCTCCATCGGCACGATCGTCGCCTTCGTCTCGCTCCAGCAGGGACTGTTCCGCCCGACGGTCAGCCTGCTGAGCACGGGCGTCCAGATCCAGACGTCACTGGCTCTGTTCCAGCGCATCTTCGAGTATCTGGACCTGCCCGTCGACATCACCGAAAGGGAACGCCCGACCCATCTCGACCGCGTCGAGGGAGAGGTCCGTTTCGAGGGTGTCGAGTTCCGGTACGACGGCAAGGGCACGCCGATCCTCGACGGTATCGACCTCACCGTCCCGGCCGGCGGCAGCCTCGCGATCGTCGGTCCGACCGGCGCCGGAAAGTCCACGCTGGGCTACCTCGTGCCGCGGCTCTACGACGTCACGGGTGGCCGTGTGACCCTCGACGGGGTCGACGTCCGTGACCTCGACTTCGACACCCTCGCGCGGGCGGTCGGCGTCGTCTCGCAGGAGACGTACCTCTTCCATGCCTCCGTTGCCGACAATCTGCGCTTCGCCAAGCCCGACGCCACCGACGAGGAACTGCACGCGGCAGCCCGGGCGGCCCAGATCCACGACCACATCGCCGCCCTGCCCGATGGCTACGACACGGTGGTCGGCGAGCGCGGTCACCGCTTCTCCGGCGGCGAGAAGCAGCGCCTGGCCATCGCCCGCACCATCCTGCGCGACCCGCCCGTGCTGATTCTCGACGAGGCGACGAGCGCCCTGGACACCCGCACCGAGCATGCCGTCCAGGAGGCGATCGACGCCCTGTCGGCCAACCGGACGACGCTCACGATCGCGCACCGGCTGTCCACTGTCCGCAGCGCCGACCAGATCCTCGTCCTGGACTCCGGCAGGGCGGTCGAGCGCGGGACGCACGAGGAACTGCTGGAACTGGACGGGAGATACGCGGCGCTGGTCCGCCGGGACGCCCAACTGGAGCCGACTAGATGAAGATATGCCGGGTTTGTGGTGATATACGGGTTACCGTGCCCGCATGCAGATGAACACTCCGCCACGGAGCACGACTCGCACGATTCGACTGACGCGCCGGGGCCGTATCGCCCTCGTCGCGGCCGGAGCCGTCGTAGCAGGCACCGCCGTGGCGGTGCCGCTGCTGATCCTGCGAGCCGAGGAGAAGCCGGCCAAGCCGGCCACCCTGGTCATCCCCGAGGGCTGGCGTGCGGAACAGGTCTACGCCGCCGTCGACAAGGCGCTCCGCCTGCCGTCCGGTACGACGAAGAAGGCCGTTCCCGGAGCCCACCTGAAACTGCCGAACGACGCCGGGGGCAACCCGGAGGGCTATCTCTTCCCGGCGACCTATCCGGTGCCCAAGGGGGCGACGCCGGAGAAGATGCTGGCCACGATGGTCGACACCGCCAACGACAAGTTCAACGGAGCGCCGATCGCCGCCGGTGCGCAGCGCAATGCCATGAACGTCTATCAGGCGGTCACCATCGCGAGCATCGTCCAGGCCGAGGCAGCGACCAAGGCCGACATGGGGAAGGTCGCCCGGGTCATCTTCAACCGACTGGAGCGCGGCATGCCGCTCCAGATGGACTCCACCATCAACTACGCCCTGAACCGCAGCACGCTCAGGACGACGCTGCAGGACACACGCATCAACAGCCCCTACAACTCCTACCAGCGCATGGGCCTGCCGCCCACGCCCATCGACAACCCCGGAGAGCAGGCGGTACGCGCCGCGATCACCCCGACGCCGGGGAACTGGCTGTACTTCGTCACGGTCAAGCCGGGCGACACCCGCTTCACCGCCGACTTCGCCCAGCATCAGCGCAACGTCAGCGAGTTCAACGCCCAGCAGCGGAGCCCGAGCGCGTCCCGCTGAGACGACGGGACACCACGACCGGCCCTGCTGGTGGGCGGGGTGGCCGGATGTCCCGTAAAGACGTGTGGATCACGCGGCGACCGATTCCTCCTGCTCGCGTTGCTCTCCCGGCTCCGGCTCCGTCGCCCCTGCCAGAAACCGCCTGATCTCCCGCGCCGCCGACCGGCCCGCCCGGTTCGCGCCGATGGTGCTGGCGGACGGGCCGTAGCCGACGAGATGGACCCGTGGGTCGGCGGCCGCGCGCGTCCCGTCCACGCGGATCCCGCCGCCCGGCTCGCGCAGCCGCAGGGGCGTAAGGTGCTCGATGGCTGGACGGAAGCCGGTCGCCCAGAGGATGACGTCGGCGTCGACATGCCGTCCCTCCTTCCACTCCACCCCGTCCGGGGTGATGCGGTCGAACATCGGCTGCCGGTCCAGTACTCCGTCCGCCAGGCCCTGCCGAATGGCGTCGTTCAGCGGCAGCCCGGTGACGGAGACCACACTCCTCGGCGGCAGCCCCTGCCGCACCCGCTCCTCGACCAGGGCGACCGCCGCGCGTCCCGCGTTCTCGTCGAAGGGTCCCTCGCGGAAGACGGGCGGGCGGCGGGTCACCCAGGTCGTGGCGGCCGCGAAGGGGGCGATCTCCAGCAGATGCTGGGTGCCGGAGGCGCCACCACCCACCACGACCACCCGCTGCCCGGCGAACGCCTCCGGGCCGGGGTACCGGGCGGTGTGCAACTGCCGTCCGCGAAAGCTCTCCCGGCCCGGATAGTGCGGCCAGAACGGCCGGTCCCAGGTGCCGGTCGCGTTGATCAGCGCCCGCGTGGCCCAGTCCCCGGCAGAGGTCTCGACCAGCAGCCGCCCGCCGGTGCCTTCCCGGACGGCTCGTACGTCGACCGGGCGCCGCACCCGCAGGTCGAACACCCGCTCGTAGGCGGCGAAGTACTCCTTGATGACCTGGGACGACGGCCGAGCCGGATCGGCGCCCGTAAGCTCCATCCCCGGCAGGGCGTGCATGCCGTGCACCTTGCCGTACGTCAGCGAGGGCCACCGGAACTGCCAGGCACCACCGGGACCGGGGGAATGGTCGAGCACCACGAAGTCACGGTCCGGCTCGAACCCGGTCCGCCGCAGGTGATAGGCGCCGGCCAGACCGGCCTGACCAGCACCTATGACGACAACCTCGACCTCGCGCGTGTTGTTCACGCTTCTACGAACAGCGCTGCGGCCGTGGATCTTCCCACCGGTCGGTCAGGACGCCGGGGCGTGATGAGTCAGGATGGGAAGCATGTCAGACGCCTTCACCACCCGACTGCTTTCGGTCTACTCCGGCTCCGAGGAGACGGTCGTCGATCTCACCCGTGACTGCGAGTCCTTCCTGGGGGAGGTGGCCGCGGGCCGTGACGGCCTGCTCAACGTCTTCGTCCCGCACGCGACCGCCGGAATCGCCCTCATCGAGACAGGCGCCGGCAGTGACGACGACCTCCTCACCGCCCTGCACACGCTGCTCCCCGCCGACGACCGCTGGCAGCACCGGCACGGCAGCCCCGGCCACGGCCGGGACCACGTTCTCCCGGCGATCGTCCCGCCCCATGCGACCCTGCCGGTCGTGGGCGGGCGGCTGGAACTGGGGACGTGGCAGTCGGTGTGCCTGGTCGATACAAACACCAGCAATACCAACAGGCAGGTGCGGTTGTCATTCCTCGGGTAGCTCTGAGGAATTCACGACTGTAGGGGCGATTTCCGGCCGTACCAAATGGGCGGTAACGGGGGTGGTCCGGCATCAGCCGACAGGCGACCTCGCGAACCCGTCGATGGATGAAGCGCTCGCCGGGGATCAACGAGCGGGAGCCGGCCGCGATCTGGGCGAGACGTATGAGCGCCGACCACTGCCCGAACGTACCGGACCGCCCGAGCACGGTCACCGTGGGCGGCGGATTCCCGGTCGCAGCGCATTGCATCGAGTGCCGTGCGGGCCGGCTTGATCGTCGCGGCGTCACCCAGCAGCTCCGCCGACCACGCCTCGCACAGGTCACCCAGCAGGATCGCGGCGCTCTTTCCGAACCGCGCCTCGTGTGGCCGCGGGCCTCGTTCGGTGAACTGCCGTTGTGCGGTGCGACGATCGTGCCGGGCTCCGGAGAGGTCTATGACGTCATCGTGGAGGAGCGCGAAGGTGTGGAACAGCTCGACACCGACAGCGGCCTGCAGCGCCGCGGCCGTGAGCAGCGCGCCGCTCACGGCGTACCAGCCGGCGCACAGATAAAGAGGGCGCACGCGTTTGCCACGCGCGCCAAGGAAGTCGCGCAGCACACGCAGCGGATCAGTGAGACGGATCGGGTTCGTCGTGCCGGAGGAGGCCGGCAGGGTGACCACCTTGTTGAAGACGGCCGCCGGCGACCTGGAGACCGGTCACCTCGAAGTGCTTCAGGCCGCCCAGTGTGACGGGCGCTTCAAGGGGTGGGGGACCTTCGTGCGGGCGTCGCCCCGCGCGGCGTTCAGCTGAGGCTGGGTGAGGAACAGTGCGCCGCGCAGGTCTGCCCCGCACAGGTTGGTGTCCCTCATGTCCGCGCCGATCATGTCGGCGTCGCGCAGGTCGGCGTCGGACAGGTCGGCCGCGATGAGCAGGGCGCCGCGCATGCTGGCGCCGCGCAGATTCGCGCCGCGAAGCCGCGAGCCGATGAGGCTGGCGCCCCGGTGGTTCTTCTTGCGCCCCGGGACCGCCGCACGGGCCAGTTCGCTGGCGCGCAGGAGCAGTGGGTTCACTTCGCCGCGCAGCGCGTCCACGTCGACAGCGAGCAATGTCTCGGCCGTGTCCCGGGTGAGCGCGTCGATCTGTTCGTACGCGCGGCGCAGGTCCCGGTGCGCGGGCCGGGCCGAGGGCAGGTCCAAGGCCTGCGCGGTGTACTTCAGGAGCTCCTGGAGCTGGCGCACGACGGGGAAGACTTCGTACATCGCGCGGGCCGAGTCCGGCGCCTCTCGCCAGCTGACGCCCTTGAAGGTGACCTGGGAGACCTTCTGGCCAGCGCCGAAGCAGTCGAACACCGTGCAGCCGCTGTAGCCCTTGTCGCGCAGCCGCTTGTGGATTCCGCAGCGGAAGTCCTCTTGGAGGTTTCCGCAGGGTGTGCCGGCGGACTTGTTCACCGGGAAGTCCGACGAACGAGAGAAGGGCAGCGCCACGCAGCACAAACCGAAGCAGCAGCCGCAGTCGGCTTGCAGGTCGGGGTGGGCGGCGTACGAGGTGCGCTCGGGCAAAACGGCGACTCCTGGTTCGGCGTGCGGCGAGGGCGGCGTGTGCTCGGCCCCACGCTTCCATTGTCCCTCATAAGCAGATTCTGCTCGTATGCCGTCGGGCAGAACCCACAGTGGTGGCAGGACGAGGTTCTTCTTGATCCGCCAGGCGAGGTGGCTGCCGGTCGCTTCGACCAGGCCCCACAGTTCGTGGCCGGCGAAGTTGCGGTCGGCCAGCAGCAGTATGCCGGGCCGCAGGGAGGCGAGAAGGCGGCGGGCGAGCTTGTGCTCGCTGAATTGGGCAATCGAGTCGAAGGCCGCGTCGATAAGGGCGTGGGTGCCGCACTCGATCAGGGCCATCAGTCTGACCTGACCCTATGAGGGCCGGGCCCGCTTCCTTGCTCAGCCCGGTGGTACCTACTGTCCGGGTAAGTGCGAACTCGGGAAGGAGGCCCTCAATGTCTGTCTACGTGGGTATTGACGTCCACCGCAATCGCTCGCAGATCGCCGTGGTCGGCGAGGACGGCTCGGTGCAGGTGAACCGGAACGTGCCCGACGGTGTCCAGCCCGTTATGGGGGTGATCGGGGATCTGCCGATCGGCGCGCCCGTCGCTTTCGAGGCCGCGTTCGGGTGGGGCTGGCTGGTGGAGATGCTGGAGGACTACGGCTTCGCCCCGCACCTGGTCCACCCCTCCCGGTGCAAGGCGATCGCCTCAGCCCGGCTCAAGAACGACAAGGTCGACGCCGCCACTCTTGCCCAGCTGCTGCGTGCGGATCTGCTGCCGGAGGCGTGGATCGCCCCGCTGGATGTCCGCCAGCAGCGCGCGCTGCTGCGGCACCGCTTCCACCTGGTGGGCCTGCGCACCCTGCTGCGCAACCGCATCCACGCAGTGCTGGCCGAACACGGCCTGGAGCGGGCCGGCGCCTGTCTCACCGCCGCGGGCCGAGCCTGGCTGGACGGCCTGGATCTGCCGGGCGCCTCCCGTACCGTCATCGACCAGCTGCTGGTACTCCTCGACTCACTAGCGGCGGGCCCTCGGAAGACCGACAAGCCCTCGGGAGGGAAGATCACCCGAGGATGAGCGGGAGATCTTGTCCAGCATCCAGCCGGACGGCTGCGCCGGCGTCCTCGTCCGCGGGCTCGGCGACCGCCGCGCGCGTGACGTGAAGGTGGTGTGCGGCCGAGGGGCGGGACAACCGCGATACCGGCGAGTGCGGCCACCCAACGAGATGGTTGAACTGTCAACCGATTACACTTGCCGCATAACGGGAATCGCGCGGTCGCTGACCGTGGCGGCGGGCGGAAGGTGGTCTCGATGAGCAACGTGGAAGCGGAGCCTTCGGAGGTACGGTGCGGGGCACTGGTCGACGACCGGCAGCCCGCAGCGGTGCCGCGTGTCGACGTGCTCTCCGCGCGGCAGGTACCCCTGGGCGGGCCACGGGCGATGCCCGTACGGCGGACGCTGCCGCAGCGTGCCCGGACGCTGATCGGGGCCTGGTGTTTCGCGGACCACTACGGTCCGGACGACGTCTCCCGGACGGGCGGCATGGACGTCGCCCCGCATCCCCACACCGGACTGCAGACGGTGAGCTGGCTGTTCAGCGGCGAGATCGAGCATCGCGACACCCTGGGCAGCCACGCCTTCGTCCGGCCCGGCGAGATGAACCTGATGACCGGTGGGTACGGCATCGCTCACACGGAGGTGTCCACCCCGGACACCACCGTTCTGCACGGCGTCCAGTTGTGGGTGGCGCTGCCCGAAGAGCACCGGAACACCGCGCGCGACTTCCAGCACTACGTGCCCGAAGCGGTACGGATCGAGGACGCCGAGATCAGGGTCTTCCTGGGGTCGCTCGCCGGGGACACCTCGCCGGTGCGAACCTTCTCGCCCCTGCTCGGCGCGGAGATCAACCTCGCGCCGCACGCGGCGATCACCCTGCCCGTCGACACCGCCTTCGAGCACGGCCTCCTCGTCGACAGCGGGGACGTCCGCGTGGCCAACACGCCGCTGCGCCCGGCGGAGCTGGGCTATGTCCACCCCGGCGTCGACTCCCTGACGCTGGTGAACGAGTCGGACGGCCCGGCTCGCACGGTGCTTCTCGGCGGTACCCCGTTCGACGAGGAGATCGTCATGTGGTGGAACTTCGTCGGCCGCAGTCACGAGGACATCGTCCGCGCCCGGGAGGACTGGGAGGCGTCCTCCGACCGCTTCGGCACCGTCGAGGGCTACCCGGGCGACCGCCTCCCCGCGCCGAGCCTGCCCAACGCGGTCATCGCGCCGCGCAGGAACCCTCCTCGCCGCTGAGCGCCAGAACGCTCCCCGCGCCGGCGCATCTCGGCCGATCTTCACCACCGGGAGCGGGGCGGATCAGAGGCATGACCACGCGGTCGTCCGGATTCCTGCCCTAATCTATGGCGGGTGAACGCACCGGGGGACATGGTCGACGGACGCTTCGAGCTGATCGAACGGCTCGGCAGCGGGGGCATGGGCACGGTCTGGCGGGCCCGGGACACCGTGCTGCACCGCGACGTCGCCCTCAAGGCCGTACGCCCGGACGCCGAGGCGTCCGAGGCCGTGCGGGAGCGGGTCATGCGCGAGGCGAGGGCCCTGGCGCGGCTCAGCAACCAGTATGTGGTGACGATCCACCAGATCGTCGAGGTGGATCCCCATCCCTGGATCGTGATGGAGCTGGTGCCGGGCGTCTCGCTCCAACAGCGGCTCAGGGAGGGGCCGTTGGGGCCGGGGGAGGCGGCGCGCATCGGCCGTCAGCTGCTCTCCGGTTTGCGCGCCGCCCACGCCGCGGGGATCCAGCACCGGGACGTGAAGCCGGCCAACGTGCTGCTGCGCCCCGACGGCACCGCCGTCCTCACCGACTTCGGCATCGCCGCCCTGCAGGGCGCGAGCGCGCTGACGGTCACCGGCGAACTCGTCGGCTCTCCCGAGTACATGGCGCCCGAGCGCGTCCGCGGCCACGGCGACGACCCGGCGGCCGACCTGTGGTCCCTGGGGCTCGTCCTGTACGTGTGCGTGGAAGGTGTCAGTCCGCTGCGCCGCGAGACGACCCTGGCCACGCTTGCCGCGGTACTCGACGACCCGGTGCCCCCGCCCGTCTGCTCCGGCCCCCTCGCCCCAGTCCTGCAGGCCCTCCTGGTGCGTGACCCGGCGGCGCGCCCCGGTGCCGGGCAACTGGACGCACTGCTCGCGCAGGTCGAGTCCGGCTCCACCCCGAACTGGGCGCAGCCGACACGGACGGCGACACCGCCCCCGTCCCCCACGCCGACGCGGCTGGACACGCCGAGGCCGGGCCGTAAGCCCCGCACCCGTAGGCCGTTCCTCCTCGCCGTCGTAGCGGCCGTCCTGGCCACCGTCTTGGTCACGGCACTCGCCCTCACACTGTTCACGCCCGACGACGGGAAGAAGGACGGCAAGCAGACCGTCGGTGCGCAGGGAGGCTACGGCGACAGGACCTCCTCGGCTCCGGCCGACCCCACCGCGACCCCGAGCCCGACCCCAACACCCAGCGCGACCCCGACTCCTCCCGCGCCCTCGCCCTCCGCCCCGGCCGGGGACGGCCGCTGGATCGCCCAGCTCCACTCCGAACCGCTCGCCACAGGCACCGCGGTCCGCGACCAGCGCCTCGCGCGGATCCGCGAGTCCGTGCCCGAGGCCGTATTCGTCCGCAGCGACGACTACGCCTCACTGAGACCGGGCTACTGGGTGATCTACGCCCCGGGCCCGTTCGCCGACGGACGCGCGGCGCTGACTTTCTGCGCCGAACGCGGACGCACGACGGCGAACGCCTGCGTGGGCCGCTACCTGAGCACCACCCCCACCGACTACACCCTCCAGTGCCGGCCACCGGCTACGAGTCCTGGGGGGCGGTGCACGCGGGGGTCGTAGGGGTGCGGGTAAGCGTGTGACGCCTTCAGGCCTCCGGCGCCGGTTCCCCGTCAGCAAGGGCTTGCTGCTGCCGGTGTCGTACGTCCCTGTTGGCGTCACGACCGATGCCGGGGAAAGGTTTCCAAGGCCCTTGCCAGCCCTGCGGCATCCGTACCGACCTTGCGAAAGACCAAGGAGAGCAGCTGCCGCACTCCCTGCTCGGTGAGTCGCAACTCCTTCGCCACGACGGCCACCGGCTTACCCAGCGCAGTCATCTCGGCTGCTCGGCGTTCTTGGGCGGTGAGGGTGTCTGTCTGGGAGTAGCGGAGGGGCAATGGCCGCAGACCTGCCGCCGAGAGCTCGTCCCGGGCCCGCGTCGCCACGGCCTCCGCACCGCAGTGCACCGCGCATTCCAGCCCCTGATAGAGCCGGTCAGCGGCTTCCTGCACGCGGTCGTTGCGGGACAGCGCGGCGCCGTGCCCGACCAGCGCACGGGCCAGTTCGTATGCGGCGGGCGAGCGCTGGAGTTCGCTCACTGACTCGGCGTACAAATCCAGTGCGGCCGTCCCGCCGGTCACCTCGGCCTCGGTGTGGAGGGCCTGGCCGATCGCGGAGGCAGCGCCGAAATCACGGGATCGCTTGACGGCGTCACGCGCGAGCCGGACCGCCCGTTCGGGGGCCTTCGGTGCGACGGCGTTCGCCAGGTTCAGCTGCCATGGGCACCACGCGGGATTGCGCCAAGCACGAGCCTCCAGTCGCTCGCCGAGGGTGGTCAGCACGCGTTCGGCCTCGACGTGCCGTCCCTCGGCGAGGAGCAACTCTGAGTAGACCGTCCGCGGGTCGGGGTAGATGACGGCGTTCGGCACCACGTCGCCGTAGCGGTACTCGTCGGCGAGCGCGCGGGCGTCGGTGATACGGCCGCGGGCCAGCAGGATCTGGATGAGAATGCCGATGGCGAACCACTGCGCCGGCACGGCACCCTCGACCTTCTCGGCGATACGCAGACCGTCGCGGACGAGGTCCTCCGCCTCGGCGAGGCAGCCGCGCCGATAGCGGATGTAGCCGGACAGGGTGTTGCCGAGGGCCAGGTGGGACCCGCGCCAGCCCTTGGCGACACACTCGGCGATGCCCTTGGCGAACAGTTCCTCGGCCCGGTGCGGCTGATCGCAGTACATGAATGTGAGGGCGACCGAGACGGGCACCTCGAAGCCCCGGTTCTCGTCGGTCCAGCTCATCCCGCCGCGGAGGGCTTCCTCGGCGGCCGCGAGAACGTTCTGGCGGGGCTCGCCGCGCACCAGCGCGTCCCAGGCGCGCAGACCCAGGATATAGCGCTCCTCCAGACCACGGCCCGGAAGCTGCCGGGCCAGCTTGGTAAGCCTGCGGGAACGGGTGGGTGAGTCGGGCTCGTCGGCGCGGAACATACTCCAGACGAAGTGATCCGCCTGCATGCGCAGCCTGACCCGTGCGCTGGGGGTCTGCCGGGCTTCTTGCTCGGCGACGGCCGCTGCCTCCGCCATCTGGTCCGTGTGGGCCAGCGCCTGGGTCAGCCGGTAGACGATGGAGGCGTGCAGCTCGGGTGCCACCCCAGGCTCCGCCAGCGCCTCGCGGAGGTGATTGACGGTCGACGCGGGATCCATCAGGAAGGTCGAGGAAGCCAGTTCGTTGAGGAGTTCGGCGCGCTCATCCGGGTGTGGCGGCTCCTGGAGTGCGCGGGTCAGGACCCGCCGTGCGGCTTCCGGGGCGCCGGCGCGCAGGTACTCGCGGGCGGCGTCGCGCAAGCAGGAAACCGCCTGCGCGTTGCCTTCGGCGGGAACCTCCAGCAGGTGCCGGGCAGCCGCGGTGGGGCCGAGGCCCGCGGCGCGGACCGCCACCGCGGCGGCGTTGTGCAGGCCGACGCGCAGGTGCGGGGGAATGGCACGGTAGATCGTCGTGGCGATCAGCGGGTGGACGAACTCCAAGCCGGCGTCCGGTCCCGTTCGCGGTGCCAGGATCCGGCGGGCGCGCAACTGCTCGGTCGCCGCGGTGGCCTGTTCGCTGCCGATGACCGCGATGGAGGCCGCGAGCTCCGGTGAGATGGACGTGCCGAGAACGGCGGCTGCCCACGCGAAACGGACGGTGGTCGTGCCGAGCCGCGTCAGCTGGTCGAGCAGACCGGGTCCCTTCACAGCGGAGGCCAGGTTGCGCATCGCGGGCAACTCGTCCTTGGTGCCCTTCAGCCCGTCCTCACCGAGCCGGATGGCAAGCTCGACCGTTTCGAAGGGGCTTCCGCCGGTGACCGTCCAGCATTCGTCGCAGAACATGTCCTCGGCTCCGTCGCCCAGTTCATCCCGGATGATCCGTGCCACGGCGATCGCGGTGAGTGGCGCGAGGGCGTAAGGACGGTTGCCGTGTCCCTCGAAGAGGGCGCGGAACGCCGCGGCCTCCAGGGGCAGTTCGTCGGGACGGTACGCGGCGATGATCAGGAGCGGAAGATCCGCAGCGCGTGGTGCGAAGGAGGCGAGCCAGCCCAGGGACTCGGCGTCGGCCCATTGCAGGTCGTCCAGCAGCAGGACGATGGGCCCCTTCTTCACGGTCAGGCGCGTCATCACCCAGTCGAGGCCGTCGCGCACGCCGGTCGGATCCGGAACGGATACGGTGCCAGCCGCCTCAAGCCCGAGTGCGGTCGCGACGATGTCGTACCAACTCCCCAGCAGCTCCCGCTGAGTGGCCTCGTCCATCGACGCGAGCGTGGGTTGCATGAGCTGGCGCACCACTCGGAACGCGAGCTCCTGCTCCGTCTCGCCGCCCATGCCGGACAGCACCGTGAATCCGTGAGCGACCGCTCGGGCTCGGGCCTGTGCCATGAGCGTCGTCTTGCCGAGACCGCCGGAACCGGTGAACGCCAGCAACCCGCCCTGCGGTGTCCGTGGCACGCCGTCGACAGCGTCGGTCAGCTTGGCCAACGCTGCGTCGAGAGCGCCGAGTTCTCGGTGACGCTCCAGCAACGGCTGGTGGTTGCTTTTCGGTTGGCGCAGCCCATTCACCATGTGCCGTACCCGATCCTCTCTCGTTGGCCCTCGGAGGACAGCGCCGAGCGTACGCGCACATCGATGTGCCATGGCCAAACCTGGGGACGAGGACGACAGGGATGGGTGAATCCTCCCCTCCAGTGGGTTCGGCAGGTCCTTGCCGGGGTAGTTTGGGTCGGATGGGCTCTCAGATTCCTGCGGTCGTCGTGGCCGCTTCCTCGTAGCGAGGGACGGTGCGTGACCAGTAGTAGCAACCGCGTATCCACCCCACCATGCCCTGCACGTACGCGACGCCGGCCGGGCTGAGTTCTGGCTCGATCTCCGCATAGAGCCTCTCGAATTCCCTGATGGTGCCATTGATCTGCCGGATGGCCAGGATGACGGCCTCGGGCAGTGAGCAGCTGTGTGCCCGCTTGTGAGCCAGGGCCAGATTGATGACTCCGCCCTCGCGTTGTTCCTTCACGGCGGAGTACAGGTCGGGTATCCACACCGCCGCGTCGGCCGCGAGCCGTCCCAGTCGACGCATGGTGGGGTGATAGAGCTCTTCCGGGTGCAGCTCGTGGGGCGCGTCGGCTTCGCACAGCGGATAGAAGGGCTCGACACCCGCGATCAACGCCCGTATCGAACTGCACAGCCCGATACGTACGGGAAGCGCTTGTGTCTGGGCCACGGATTCGTACAGCAGGCCGTGCACGTACTCGCGGCAGTTCCATGCCCATCGGGCAGCCTGAGCCGGTGTGCACCGTTCCTGCACCCTCCGGTAGAGGTCCGCCAGGGCGGCTCCGAGTGAGGTGGTGGCAGGGGCGTCGTCGCGCAGGATGCCGATGCTCTCGCTCAACATGGGAAGCAGCCGGCTCGGTTGTCGGCGGCCGACCTCCTCCGCACGGTCGTCGAAGATGAACTGGTAGGCGATCTGATCGGCCACGAGCTGGAGCACGTCGGAAGCCATCGCCGGACTGTTCAAGGCCGCGAGTTCGGCCGGCCGCGTGCGGACGATCATCTCCGCCATGACGGGATCGTCGGTCAGCCCCCAGGTGCGCAACCAGGAGTCGACGCCGGCCGCCGCCTCGCGGTCGTGTGGGTTGATCGCAAAGGAGAAGGGCATGTAGAGGGTTGCCTCAATCAGTTCCTTGAGGCTGCCTGTCGGTATTTCACTGCCGCATACGACGGGAATTCCCTCATAAGTTGTCGACACCGGTGTCACCTGCCATTCGATTGGGGGTGGCTGCAATGACGCGGCTCGCAGATCATCACCAGGGC
The DNA here is from genome assembly GCF_043204795.1 of Streptomyces sp. NPDC047706. NCBI lineage: Bacteria > Bacillati > Actinomycetota > Actinomycetes > Kitasatosporales > Streptomycetaceae > Streptomyces > Streptomyces sp. NPDC047706. The sequence goes on from NZ_JBIDCW010000033.1 coordinate 28,408, forward strand.
CCGCGGCCCCAATGTCGCCGCAGGACGGGGCCGGCTTTCGTGCGCCGACGCCGGTCGCAAACGCCAGTGAGCGGCAACCGTCGCGACCCCCACCATCGCCTCCGCCATCGCGAAGCGGTCGCCGATGCATTTGCGGTTCCCCGCGGCGAAAGGCAGCATCGCGCCCTTCGGTACGGCCGACTGCCGCTCCGGGAGCCAGCGTTCGGGAAGGAACCGTTCCGGCTCGGGAAAGGACGAGGCGTCGTGGTGCAGGAGATAGGGGCTGTACAGAACCATCGCCCCGCGCGGCAACCGGTGCCCGCCGAGCTCCGTCTCCCGGGTGGTGATCCGCGTGAACAGCCAGCCGGGCGGTCGTACCCGCAGCGTCTCGGTGATCACGCACCGGGTGTACTCGAGGCGCGCCAGCTCGTCGTGGCCCGGTGCGCGTCCGCCGGGAAGCACCGCGTCGACCTCGCGGTGCAGTGCGTCCTCCGCCTCCGGGCTCACCGCAAGCAGGCTGAACGCCGAGGCCAGGCACATCGCCGTGGTCTCCACCCCGGTGAGCAGGAGGGTGAGGAGCTGGTCGTGGATCTCCTGGTCGGTGACCCCCCGCGGGCTCTCGCCGTGTCCTGGCCCGTCCCCGGCGCTCGTGCCGTCCCGCGCCGCGAGCAGGGTGCCCAGGAGGTCCTCGCGCGGCGGAGCCGACCGCCGTTCGGCGATGATCGCGTCGATCAGCGCGTGCAGCCGGCCAACCGCTCCCCGGTAGCGCCGGTTCGCCGGCGTGGGTATCCGGAAGACGGCGTCCACCGGCACGACCGTGCGGACGAACAGGCCCCGCACCACCTCGGCGAGACATTCCCGCACCGCCGCCGCCCGTTCGGCGTCCAGCGAGCCCGAGAACAGCACCCGGCTGGTCACGCGCGTCGTGAGTGCCATCATCGCCCCGGTCACGTCGACCTTTCCGCCCGGACGCCACTCACGGCACAGGGCCTCGGCCTCCGCGGCCATCAGCTCGGTGTACGCGGCGATGCGGGACGGGTGGAAGCCGGGCTGCAGAAGGGTGCGTTGGCGGCGGTGCTCGGACTGGGGGCAGGTGACGATGCCGTTGCCCATCAGCGCGCCGAGCCGGTCGTACTGGGTGCCGCCCTTGTCGAAGGTGTGCGGGTCCATGAGCATCTGATGGACCAGTTGCGGATCGCAGAGTATCCACGCGCGCCGCGGGCCCAGCCGTAACTCGACCAGATCCCCTTCCGCCGGCAGGGAATTCAGAAAGTCGAGCGGGCGCCGGAACAAGGCGATAGCATGACTGACGTAGGGGAATATGCCTGGTGCAGTACCCACGGTCGATTCTCGCGTCGGATCGGTCACGGCACCACTCATCGAATACCCCCTGCCTCAGCAGACACACGGAAAGTCGGTGACTGCTCACCGGCCTCCCGGCTCTTGAGTCATTGTTCTGCCCAGTTCAACCCGAGGTCGGCTCCTCGCATGCCCCTTTCCCGGGGGCGCACGGAAGCACAAAGAGGCATTGGTGAACGGCAGTTGATTTCGCTTGCGCAGAACGGCTGTTGACTTCGCGGAACGCGGTGCGCCGAACGCCGCCTCTCCTCACCGCCCCGGAGCCCCTGCCCGGAGCCCGTCCATCACGAGGTCCAGCAGCCGGGTGGCGCGAGCCTGCCAGTCGGTGTCGGGGTCGAGCTGCCAGAGGCCTGAGATGGCGAGGGTGAAGTCGTCGGCGGTCACGCCGGGGCGGATGGTGCCGGCCTCCTCGCCGGCGCGCAGCAGGAGTTCGGCGGCGGCCAGTACCGGCGTGGGGCCGGGCCTCTGCGTCCCCGACGCGCTGGTGACCTGCCGGATCGCCTCCGCGAGGCCCGCCTTGGTCATGGCGAACCGGGCGAGGTGGTCCATCCATGCCCGCAGCGCCTCGTCCGGCTCCCGGCATTCCAGCAGCTGGGTGGCGCTGTCGGCGACCTGCTGCATCTCGTGCCGGTAGACCTCGAGGACCAGTGCCTCGCGGTTGGGGAAGTTCCGGTAGAACGTGCCCTGCCCGACGCCCGCCTTCTTGGCGATCGCGCTCAGCGGGGCGTCCGCGCACCGGGTCAGCTCGGCAACGGCGACCTCCAGGATGCGCTCCCGGTTGCGCTGGGCGTCCGAGCGCTGGGGCCCTGCCTTCTTCTCCTGCACTCGTCCTCCCCACGGGCCGTGACCGGAACCCGGTGTTGCTAAGCGGACAGCTGTCCGGTACGTTTGGCGATAGTGGACAGTTGTCCGGTTGGTTCCACCATAGCGGCGAGAGAGTTGTTCTCGCCATGTACAGCGCCATATGTCAGCGCCCCCACCCACCGCCTCCGACCTTCCCGTTCCCGGCTCAGTCCGGAGTCCGGCTCAGTCCGGAGTCCCCGGCTCCTTCGGTCTTCCTCGTCCGTCCTCCTCTTCTGTCTCCTCTGTTCTTCCTCCTCTTCTGTTCTTCCTCGTCCATGTGCCTCGGATACGTGAAAGAAGGCTGATCATGGCCCCCTCGACGTCCAGCGCCATCACCTTGAACATCAACGGCGAGAAGTACCCGCTGTCCGTCGATCACCGCACCACCCTGCTCGACGCACTGCGTGAGCGCCTCGATCTGACCGGCACCAAGAAGGGCTGTGACCAGGGGCAATGCGGTGCCTGCACGGTCCTGGTGGACGGGCGCCGGGCGGTGTCCTGTCTTCAGCTCGCGGTCGCGGCCGACGGACGGGAGATCACGACCATCGAGGGCGTGGCCGACGGTGACCGGCTGCACCCGGTCCAGCAGGCGTTCCTCGACCTCGACGGCTTCCAGTGCGGCTACTGCACACCCGGACAGATCTGCTCGGCCATCGCCGTCATCGAGGAGCACGCGGCCGGCTGGCCGAGCGGCGTCACCGACGACGTACGCCCCGAAGCGGGACCGCCACCCCTGACACCGGAGGAGATCCGTGAGCGGATGAGTGGCAACCTGTGCCGCTGCGCCGCCTATGTGTCGATCGTGCAGGCCGTCGGCCGGGCGGCAGACCGACGCCACGAGACCGAGGAGGCCGCGGCATGAGGGAGTTCGGCTACCAGCGGGCCCACGACGTCCCAGGCGCCGTCGCGCTGCTCGGCGACGACCCGGACGCCCGCTTCCTGGGCGGCGGCACCAACCTCGTCGACCTGATGAAGACCGGCGTGGAGCGACCCGCGCTGCTCGTCGACGTCCGTGAACTGCCACTCGACCGGATCGAGCCGGCCGAGGGCGGCGGGCTGCGCATCGGCGCCACCGCCACCAACAGCGATCTCGCCGCCCACCCCGAGGTCCGCCGTCGCTACCCGATGCTGACGCAGGCGGTGCTGGCCGGCGCCTCGGGCCAGTTGCGCAACATGGCCACCGTCGGAGGCAACCTGCTCCAGCGCACCCGCTGCGGCTACTTCGCCGACGTGACCCAGCCCTGCAACAAGCGCGCCCCCGGCACCGGCTGCCCCGCCATCGAGGGCGAGCACCACAACCACGCCATCCTGGGTGCCTCCGAGGCATGCGTCGCCACCCACCCCTCCGACACGGCGGTCGCGCTCGCCGCCCTCGACGCCGTCGTCTCGTACGAAACGGCGGACGGACCGGGGGAGTTGCCGCTCACCCAGTTCTACCTGCCCGTGGGTGACACCCCGAACCTGGAGACCGCCCTGCCGGCGGGCGCGCTGATCACCGGCGTCACCCTCCCGCCCACCCCGGTCGCCGCCCGCTCCCGCTACCGCAAGGTGCGTGAGCGTGCCTCCTACGCCTTCGCGATCGGCTCCCTCGCCGCCGCGCTCGACGTCCACGAGGGAGCCGTACGAGAGGTGCGGCTGGCGTTCGGCGGGGTCGCGTCCCGGCCGTGGCGGGCGCGGACGGCCGAGCGCCTGCTGACCGGGGCCCCGGCGGACGCCGAGACCTTCGCCGCCGCGGCGGACGCCGAACTGGCCGCCGCCGAGCCGCTGCCGCACAACCGATACAAGGTGACCCTCATGCGCAACCTCGTCGTCGCCGTGCTGACCGAACTCGCCGGGGAGGCCGACGCCCGATGACCACCGTCACCCGCCCGGCGTCCTCCGTCGGCACCGCCCACACCCGCGTCGAGGGCCGGGACAAGGTCACCGGCGCCGCCCGCTACGCCGCGGAGATCCCCTTCGCCGAACTCGCCCACGGCTGGCTCGCGTTGTCCACGATCGCCCGTGGCCGCATCCGCGCCCTGGAGACCGACCGCGTCCTCGCGATGCCCGGCGTCATCACCGTCCTGCACCACGGCAACGCTCCCCGCCTCGACACCGACCACGTCGGCCTGCTGGGCGTCCCGCCGGACCCGTCGGCCGCCCTCTTCCAGAGCGACCGGGTGCCGCACGTCGGCTGGCCGGTGGCGCTGGTCGTCGCCGAGACCTCGGAGCAGGCCCGGGAGGCCGCCGAGGCTCTGGTCGTGCACTACGACCAGGAACCGCACGACGTCGCCTTCCACGCCGGCCACCCCGACGCCCGCCCGCTGGACGGCCACATGCCGGCGGTGACCGCCAAGGGCGAGCTGGAGGCCGCACTCGCCGCGTCCGCAGTCGTCGTGGACGCCGAGTACACCACCCCGGAGGAGCACCACAGCCCGATGGAGCCGCACGCGGCGACCGCCCGCTGGGACGGCGGGCGTCTCGACCTCGTCGACTCCAACCAGGGCGCCACCTGGGTCCAGGACAGCATCGCGAAGATCTTCTCCCTCGACCCGGGCGCGGTAAGGGTCCGCAGCGAGCACGTCGGGGGCGGATTCGGCAGCAAGGGCGTCCGCGCCCACCAGGTCGCCGCCGTGATGGCCGCCACCGCGCTCCGGCGCCCGGTGCGGGTCGTGCTGACCCGCCGCCAGATGTTCACGCTGGCCGGCCACCGCAGTCCCACCACACAGCGGGTGCGGCTCGGCGCGGACGCCGACGGACGGCTGCGGGCCCTTCAGCACCGCTCCCTCAACCACACGTCGACCGTGTTCGACTACGTCGAGCCCAGCGCCGCTGTGGCCCGGGTGATGTACGGCGCCGACGCCCACCACACCGCCAACGAGGTCGTACGGCTCGATGTGCCGACCCCGACGTGGATGCGCGCGCCGGGCGAGGCACCCGGGGCGTTCGCGCTGGAGTCCGCGCTCGACGAACTCGCCGAGAAGTGCGGCATCGACCCGATCGCCCTGCGCGCCCGCAACGAGCCGACGGCCGGACCCGTCTCCGGGCTGCCGTTCAGCAGCCGCAACCTGCCGGCCTGCTTCGAGGAGGGTGCTCGCCGCTTCGGCTGGGCGGGCCGCGACCCGCGCCCCGGTGTCCGCCGGGAGGGACGCTGGCTGGTCGGCACCGGCACGGCGGCGTCCTCCTTCTTCGCCGGAGCCGCCCCCTCGACGGCGGCGATCACCGCGGAGGCGGACGGTACGTTCACGGTGCGCACCGCCGCCGCGGACATCGGCACCGGAGCCCGTACCGCACTCACCCTGGTCGCCGCCGACGCGCTGGAGGTGCCGCCGGAGCGGGTCCGGGTACGGATCGGGGACAGCGACTTCGGTCCGGCGATGATCGCCGGCGGTTCGATGGGCACCCGCTCGTGGGCCTGGTCGATCACGGCGGCAGCCGCCGAGCTGCGCGAACGGCTTGCCCCGGGCGCGGAGATCCCACCGCAGGGCATCACCGTCCGGTCGGACACGACCGCGGCCCTCGGCGCCCTCCCGCAGCGGGAACGGCACTCCTTCGGAGCGCAGTTCGCCGAGGTCGCCGTGGACGTCACCACCGGCGAGGTGCGCGTGCGGCGCATGCTCGGCATCTTCGCCGCGGGCCGGATCGTCAACCCGCTGACCGCGCGCAACCAGCTCGTCGGCGGCATGATCTGGGGCATCTCCATGGCCCTGCACGAGGAAGCCGTCCGGGACCGGGCCTCCGGTGGCAACGTCGGCGCCGACCTCGCCGGGTACCACGTGGCCGCGCACGCCGACGTCCCCCACGTCGAGGCGGACTGGGTGGACGACCCCGACCCCGACGACCCCGTCGGCGTCAAGGGCATCGGCGAGATCGGCATCGTGGGCGCCGCGGCGGCGGTCGCCAACGCCGTCTGGCACGCGACCGGCGTACGCCACCGCGACCTGCCGATCCGGCCCGACCGAGTCCTGCTGGCGGCCGACGGTGCTTGACATCGCCGAGGTGCTCGACCGCTGGGCCGCGGAGGGCCGCGACTTCGCCGTGGCCACGGTCATCTCCGTCTCCGGCAGCGCCCCCCGCGCCCCCGGTGCCGCGCTCGCGGTCGACGCCGAGGGCACGGTCGTCGGTTCGGTCTCCGGCGGCTGCGTCGAGGGTGCGGTGTACGACCTGTGCGTCGAGTCCCTCCGCAGCGGCGGGACAGTTGTCGAACGCTTCGGCTACAGCGACGAGGACGCCTTCGCCGTGGGGCTGACATGCGGCGGCGAGATCGAGCTCCTGATCACGCCGGTCACCCAGGACGCGGAACTCGTCAGGGATGCGCTGAGGGCCGCGTCCCGGGGTGAGACAGTCGCTCTGGCGCGGGTGACACGGGGCCCGGAGGAGCTGCTCGGCAGCCCGTTGCTGGTCCACGAGGACGGCACGTACGAACTGGCGGCGCCCGGCGGGGGACAGGGGGCGCCGCACGACCTGCCGCACCGCACCCGCATCGCGGACGAGGCCCACACCATGCTGACCGCGGGCCGCACGGGCTCGCTCGAACTGGCCGGGCTGACCTTCTTCGTGGAGTCCGAGGTCCCGCCACCCCGCATGATCGTCTTCGGCGCGGTCGACTTCGCCGCGGCTCTCGTGCGCACCGCCAAACTCCTCGGGTACCACGTCACGGTCTGTGACGCCCGCCCCGTCTTCGCCACCCGCGCCCGCTTCCCCGAGGCCGACGACATCGTCGTCGACTGGCCGCACCGGTACCTCCGGCAGACCCGTACCGACGCGCGCACGGTCCTCTGCGTCCTCACGCACGACGCCAAGTTCGACGTACCCCTGCTCACCGAGGCTCTGCGGCTGCCCGTCGCGTACATCGGCGCGATGGGGTCCCGCCGCACTCACGAGGACCGCGAGCGGCGGCTGCGGGAAGCAGGCCTGACGGAGCGGGAGTTGGCCAGGCTGCGCTCACCGATCGGCCTGGACCTGGGAGCCCGTACGCCCGAGGAGACCGCGGTGTCCATCGCCGCGGAGATCATCGCGGCCCGGCAGGGCGGCACCGGCCTGCCGCTCACCGGCTCGGGGACGCCGATCCACCGGAGGGAGGGCGCGGTGGCGGCGTAGTGACGTGCTCGGGCCGCTCTGCGTGGGCGAGCGGGCGGCCGGCGGCCCCTGCTGTGGCAGGCCCACTTCGTCGTCGAGCCCACCACGCCCGCCCCCAGCACGGTGCGCGGGGACGTTCTCAGGAACGCCCGGCCTTCCCCTCCTTCAGCCGGGCCGCTTCCTTGCGCACCTCTGCCTGCGTGGCCTGCTCCTTCTCCAGCCACTCCGGGCGTTGCTGCTTCAGCGTCTCGATCTGCTCGGTGGTGAGCGGCTCGGTCATCCCGCCGCGTGCGAGACCCGCGATCGAGACGCCCAGTTTCGCCGCGACCACCGGCCGCGGGTGCGGGCCGCTGCGTCGCAGTTCCCGCAGCCACTCGGGCGGGTTCGCCTGGAGCTCGGTCAGTTCGGCGCGCGAGACGACGCCCTCCTGGAACTCGGCGGGGGTGGCAGGGAGGTACACACCCAGCTTCTTCGCCGCGGTCGCGGGCTTCATCGTCTGGGTGGTCTGGTGCGACTTCATGCACTCCAGACTATCCGCCGGATACGAGACATCCGACCACAGCCGGTAACCTGGCGGGGTGACAGGCTCGGAAGCACCCACTACGTTCCGGCTCGCGTACGTCCCTGGGGCGACACCCGGCAAGTGGGTGCGGATATGGAACGAACGCCTGCCCGACGTCTCCCTCACTCTTCTCCCCGTCACGGCCGCCGAGGCATCCGATGTGTTGCGCGACGGCGGCGCGGACGCGGGGATCGTACGCCTGCCCGTCGACCGCACGGTCTTCAGTGCGATCCCCCTCTACACCGAGACGACGGTCGTCGTGGTGCCCAAGGACCACGTGATCACGGCGGCGGACGAGGTGACGCTGGAGGACCTCGCCGACGAGGTCGTCCTCCACCCCCTCGACGACGTCCTCGGCTGGGAGCGGCCGCCCGGTGAGCCCGCCTTCGAGCGCCCCGCCACCACGGGTGACGCCGTCGAACTCGTCGCCGCCGGCATCGGCGTCCTGGCCGTCCCCCAGTCACTGGCCCGGCTGCACCACCGCCGGGACGTCACCTACCGGCCGCTGGCCGGCGCGCCCCAGTCGGGCGTGGCCCTGTCCTGGCCCGAGGACGCGCACACCGACCTGGTCGAGGACTTCATCGGCATCGTGCGCGGCCGGACGGTGAACAGCACCCGGGGCCGCACCCAGCCGGCCCCCCAGCAGGACGAGAAGCGCCGCGCCGAGTCCGCCGCGCGCCGCAAACCGGCCGCGAAGCAGACCCAGCGGTCCGGAACATCCAAGGGCGCCCGCCGCGGCGGACCCCGCCGCCGTTCCTAGGTGTGTCGTCCCGGACGCCGGAGAAACGCGGGACGGGTGATCCGTGGCGGCGCGGGCCTGCGCCCTGCGAGTGGCGCCCCGGCCCGCGCAGTCAGACGGTGCGGGCGGTGCGCGACAGCCAGTCGTACGCCGCCTGCGCCGTGAACTCCGCCTGACCGCCCCGCACCAGCAGGTCGGCGGTCGCGAACTCCGGGCCGTCCGCCTGGCCGGCGACGTAGGGCAGCGCGATGCAGCGCATGCCGGCCGCGTGGGCGGCGGCCACGCCCGGGGCTGCGTCCTCGACTACCACACAGTCGCAGGGGGCGGCGCCGAGGCGCCGGGCGGCCTCCAGGAAGACGTCGGGAGCGGGCTTGCCGTGGGCGACCTCGTCGGCCGAGACCAGGGTGCGCAGCTGCGCGTCCAGGCCCGTACCGGCCAGGACCGCCGCGATGGCCTCGGGCGCGGAACCCGACGCCACAGCCATCGGGACGCCCTCACCGGCCAGCAGCTCCACGAACTTCCGCATCTCCGGATACGCGCGCGTGGAGGCGCGGGCGAGTTCCAGGTACCGCCGGTTCTTGGCGGCGAGCAACGCGGCCACCGGGGCGCGCAGGCCGTAGCGTCTGCGCCAGTCGACGATCGTGTCCAGCGTGCTGATGCCGACGTAGCGCTCGTGGTCGGCCCAGGTGTACTCCGGCACGCCCTGCTCGGCGAGGGTCATTCTGCCCGCCTCGTAGTAGTTCGGCTCGCTGTCCACGAGTGTTCCGTCGAGATCGAAGATGACCGACAGGGCGGCTGGGTGGCTCATGGGGTCATGATGTCAAGGGCTGCTTGCGTGCCGTCCGCCCGATCGACTCGACCAGCGGCAGCAGCCGGTGCGGGACACGTTCACGCAGCGCCACCTCGGTGCGGGTGCGGACCACGCCGGGCATGCTGATCAGCTTCTGGATCACGTCTTCGAGGTGCTCGTTGTCGCGCGCGACCACCCGGGTCAGCAGATCACCGCCGCCCGTGATCGAGAACGCCTCGACGATCTCCGGTACGGCGGCCAGTTCGTCCCCCACCTCGTCCAGGTGGCCCTGCGTGACCTCGACGTGCACGAAGGCCAGCACCGGGTGGCCGAGGGCGGCGGCGGAGAGCGCCGGTCCCGTGCCCGTGATCACGCCGTCCCTCTCCAGCCGGTCGAGGCGGGCCTGGAGGGTGCCGCGGGCGACTCCGAGGATGCGGGCGTACTCACGCACGCTGGTACGCGGCTGCTCCAGCAGCAGTCGCAGGATGCGGGTGTCGAGCTCGTCCACGGCCATGGGACTGGTCCTCCTCCCGCTGATCATCATCGACTGTACCAATGGCCCAGTGCCGCAGGAGGCGGCCCGACCGCCCGACGTGGGCCGTTGGCCCGACGGCCGCCAGATGGCCTTGTTCTCTGCTGTACCAATGGCCCAGTGAATCGAGGGCGACTTGAGCCGATGGTGGAAGGGATGCTGTCATGGTGGCGTCGATGGCGCTGCGGACACCGCGGCGCCTTTTTCATGCGGTTCCATGCCGGTCCCTGCCGGTCCGCTGCCGGTTCCGCATCGGTTCCAGTGCCGGTTCACAGCGAGGGGCGGGAAGCAGTGCTGAAGAGGATGTTCGTGGCGCCGGACCCGGGCCGGGCGCGGCTGCGCTTCGCCGCGCGCGCCGTGCTCGGCATCGGTCTCGCGGTCGTCGTCTGCGGGCTCGCCGGTCACTCCCTCGTCGGCGCCGTCACCGGGGGACTGGCCGCGCTGCTCGCCCTGTTCACGGTGACGGACGCCACCGTGCGGGGGCAGGCGGTCACCACCGCGCTGCTGCCGGTCGCCGGGCTGCCCGTCCTGGCCGCCGCGGCCGGACTGCACGACCTGCCCGTCGCCCGTGACGTCACCTTCCTCGCCGTGGTCGGCCTCGGCGTCTACGCCCGCCGCTGGGGGCCGCGCGGACACAGTCTCGGCGTGTTCGCGTTCATGACCTTCTTCATCGCGCAGTTCCTGCAGGCGACGCCCGGCCAGCTGCCCGAGCTGTCGGCCGCGGTCCTGCTGTCCGTGCTCAGCGCCGCCGCGGTCCGCTTCGGTCTCTGGTGCTTCGAGCGCCGTACGCCCCCCGTCCCGACGGTTGCCCCGGCGGAGGGTTCCGGTCTCTCCCGCATCACCACCCGGCAGGCGATCCAGGCGACCGCCGGCGCGGGGCTCGCGCTGGTCGTCGGCCAGCAGGTGTCCGAGGAGCGCTGGTACTGGGCCGTCGGCGCCACCTGGTGGATCTTCGTCAACACCACCTCGCGCGGGGAGACGCTGGTACGGGGCTTCCGCCGCGTCCTCGGCACGGTGCTCGGCATCGGCCTCGGCCTGCTGGTCGCCGTACCGCTGGACGGAGCCTTCGCCCCGTCGGCCGTGCTCGTCGCGGCGTGCGTCTTCGGCATCTTCTACACGGCCGCCGTGTCCTACACCTGGATGATGCTCTGCGTGACCCTGCTCGCCGAGCTGCTCTACGGCCTGCTGGGCCTGCTCGAACCCGCACTGCTCGCGCTGCGGCTGGCCGAGACCGGCGTGGGGGCGCTGGGTGCCGTGCTGGCGGTGCTGTTCGTGCTGCCGGTCACCACGCACACGGTCAACAACGCGTGGATCCGGCGCGCCCTGCGCTGCGTCCACGCCTGCACCGCCGCGGCGGCGGCCCGGCTCGCCGGCGACGCCGCCGCGGACCCGTCGCCGCGCGTCGCCGAGCTGGAGCAGCTCCTCGGCCGGGTACGGCACGCGCTCGCCCCGCTCGTCCACCCGCTGAACCCCATGCTGGGCCGCAAGCGGCGCGCCCGGCAGGTGATCGCCCTGCTCGACGACTGCGCCCGCGAGGTCCGCGGCCTCGTCGCCGTCGCCGCCGACCCGGAGGCCTCCCACGACGTACGCCTGACCGCCGCCTGCTGGCGTGTGGAGGCCGCGGTCGAGGCACTCACCGACGGTACGGCGGAGCGGACCGCCTCCCTTGCCCCCGAGCCGCCCGCGCACGAACCGGCCCTCGCCCACCTGCACCACCTGGAGCGCGCCCTGGCGGAACTCGCCACGCCCCTGCGCACTCCGCCCGGGTCGCCGCTGGTCGGGGCCTGACGGCTCTCGCCGCGTGCCCCTCGGGCGGGCCGGGCCTGACCGGCCTGGACGTTCCCGCTCGCACTGCTCGACCCACTTGGTCCGGACCGCACCCGATCGGCTGCTAGCGTCGCCCGCGAATCCGGCAACCGAGAGGGGACAGCGGTGGGAGACGGCGGGCGGGCGTTCATCGGGTCGTTCACGGCGGCCGGCGGCCGCGGAGTGGTGACGGCGGCCGTGGACGCGGCGAGCGGTGCCCTGACCGTACTGGGCAGTCTGAACGGCGTGCCCAACCCCTCCTACCTGGCCCTCTCCGCCGACGGCCGCACCCTCTACGCGGTCAGCGAGACGACCGGCGGCGCGGTCGCGGCATACCGCGTCAACGGGCCGGAGCCCGAACCGGCCGGCCGCCCCGTCCCCGTCGGAGACGGCCCGACCCACCTCAGCGTCTTCGCGGGCCATGTCCTGACGGCCGACTACGGCTCCGGCAGCGTCACCGCCGTGCCGCTGCGCCCCGACGGCACCCTGGCCACGGCCCCTTCCGGCGTGCTGCGGCACACCGGCTCCGGTCCGCACACCCTGCGTCAGCAGGGTCCGCACGCCCACCAGGTGCAGGCCGACCCGAGCGGACGCTGGGTCCTCAGCGTCGACCTGGGCACGGACTCGGTACGCGTATGCCGCCTGGAGGAAGGCGCCCTCGCCCTGCACCGGGAGATCGCCCTGCGGCCCGGCACCGGCCCCCGCCACCTGGCCTTCCATCCCGGCGGCAGCCATGCCTACGTCGTGAACGAACTCACCCCGACCGTCACCGTCTGCCGGTGGAACGCCCTGGACGGCTCGCTGAAGCCACTCACCGAGACCCCGATCCTGCCCGCCGGCCCGGCCGGGGACGCCTACCCCTCGGGCATCGTCGCCTCGCCCGACGGCCGGTTCGTGTGGACCGCGACGCGTGGCGAGGACGTGCTGTCGGCGTTCGCCGTGGCGGGCGACGAACTGCGGCTGACGGGCACCGTGCCGTGCGGAGGCCACTGGCCTCGGGCGATCACCGTGTCGGGCGGATTCCTGTACGTGGCGAACGAGCGCTCCGGCGACGTCACATGGTTCACCGCCGACTCCGACACGGGGCTGCCCCGGCGGGCCGGCTCGGTCGCCGTGCCCGCGGCGTCCTGCGTGGTGTTCGGCCGAGGCGCGCGGTACGGGCGCTGACGCTCGCGGCACAGGCCGAGGGCCCGTCCGGCAGGCGGAACGGGCCCTCGATCGAACGGCTGTCTTACGCCGGGCTCAGCGCACCGGCGTCCCCTGCGGCTGCTGCGGGGCGATGCCCAGCGCCGTCGTGTACTTGGCCAGCGCCAGCTTGCCGATCGCGGGGTACGGGCCGAGCGCCTCGGCGGCGGCGCAGCCCGCCTCCCTCGCCGCCTCCTCGACCAGGACCGGGTCGATCTCCGGGCCGATCAGGTACGGAGCGAGCGCCAGCTGCTGCGAGCCCGAGGAACGCAGCTGCTCGGCGACGGACGAGATCGAGCCCTCCTGGTCGAGGGCCGCCGCCATCACCGGCACGGCGAGCCGCGCTGCGAGCAGCATGCCGGTGATCCCGGCAGCCTGCACGGCCTCCTCGCCGCCCACGGAGGCAAGGATGATGCCGTCGGCGGCCGTCGCCACCGTGAACAGCCGGGCGCGGTCGGCACGGGCCAGGCCCGCCTCCGACAGCCGCACGTGCAGGGCCTCGGCGAGCAGCGGGTGCGGGCCGAGCACGTCGGTCAGCTCGGCGGCGACCCGGCTGTCCATCACGGCCTGGCGGACCTGGCGCAACAGCGCGCTGTCCGGGCCGGCGAGCAGCGGCACCACGACGGCGACAGGCCCGTCGGGCTCCTTGACGTCCATCCCGGCGGCCCGCGCCTGCTCGAAGCGGGCGGTGCGCTCGTCGGCGGCGTGCGCGAGCACGGTCTGCAGCGTGGGGAACTCCGAGCCGTCCCCGTCGACATAGCCGATCCGGGCATCCAGGCCGGGGAGTTCGGAGCGGGCGATGCTCACGACCTCCTCGGCGAGGCCGCGCGTGACGGCGCTGGGAGTGCCGGGCACCGCGAGGACGAGCGCGGGCGCGCCCTCGGGAGCCGCCAGCGGCTCGGGTCGGCGGTGCCGCCCGGGCTGGCGGGGGCGCGGCATTCGTACTGGCAGGCCGGACGCGGGCCCAGTGGGGGAACTCATGGCGCCGCATGTTACTGGCTTACTGGGCTCCCCTGTTCGGGGAGGGTGCATGTGAGCGGTATCCGTCCCATTTTGTCTGATGAGTTACGTACGAAATGGAAGTGATCAGTGGGTTTCTGTGCGGTGGCCGCTGACGTGTACGGAACGAACGGGTACAACTCGGCTGTCAGTCGCCCTGTGCGCTCGCGACGTACAGCATCTTTTCGTCACGCGGCAGGCCGAGGGCCCCGGTCGCCAACTCGGTCGCGATACGCACCGAGCCGTGCAGCGGATCGCCCTCGGCGGCGACTCGCCGCGCATGCGGCAGTCGTCCGGCCAGCTCGTCCTCAAGAGGTACGAGGAGGGCGGCGCCCAGCTTGAACAGGCCACCGGTGATCGCCACTTCGGGCCGGCCCTCCGCCGGGCAGACTGCGGCAGCGGAGTCGGCCATGTGCCGCGCCGCGGCGTGCAGCACGGCCACGGCCACCGGATCGCCCTCGCCCGCGCAGTCCGCGACCCGGGGTGCGAACGAGGCGAGGACGGCGGGGCGGTCAGGTCGCGGGTACAGCTTGCCCGGCAGTTCCCGTACCGGCCCGAACAACTCCTCGGCGCACTCCAGCAGTCGGGCGGAGCCGCCCGCCCGCCCGTCGTACGCGCGCAACGCGGCCTCGAGCCCGGCCCGCCCGATCCAGGCGCCACCGCCGCAGTCGCCCAGCAGATGCCCCCAGCCGTCGGCCCTCCGCCAGGACGTGAGGTCCGTGCCGACGGCGATCAGACCCGTACCGGCGGCGACGACGGCACCGGAACGCGACCCCAGGGCGCCCGCATACGCCGTGACCGCGTCGGCGGCGAGGGCCACCGTCCGGATCCGGCACTCCCGGCGCAGGGCCCCCGGCAGTTCGGCGCGCAGGGCGTCGCCGAGCGTGCTGAAACCGGCGGCGCCGACGGCTGCCGTGCCGAGCGCCTCGAACCCGGCATCGGCGATCGCGGCCCGCACCAGGGGCACCAGTTGCTCCATCAGATGCCCGGCGTCGATGCCCCGGTCACCTGTCCGCACCGGCACCCGGGAGTCCCGTCCGGCCAGCGGTCCCCGCGCGACGTCACCGACGACGACGCGAAGCCCGGAACCGCCGGAGTCGACGGCGAGGAAGCCGCCGGCGCTCGCCGGTGCGCGGCCGTGGGGTGCTCCCGTCACGGCAGGCGCCAGTCCACCGGCTGACCTCCCTGACGCATGAGGAGGTCGTTGGCGCGGCTGAACGGGCGCGAGCCGAAGAACCCGCGGTCGGCCGACATGGGGGAGGGGTGCGCGGACTCCACCGAGGGCAGGTCGCCGAGCAGCGGGCGGAGGTTGCGCGCGTCGCGGCCCCAGAGGATGGACACCAGCGGTTTGCCGCGCGCGGCCAGGGCGCGGATGGCCTGCTCGGTGACCTCCTCCCAGCCCTTGCCCCGGTGCGCGGCCGGACGCCTCGGGGCGGTGGTGAGCGCCCTGTTCAGCAGCAGCACACCCTGCCGGGTCCACGGAGTGAGGTCGCCGCTGGACGGCTGGGGCAGTCCCAGATCGGTGTTCAGCTCCCGGTAGATGTTGATCAGACTGCCGGGCAACGGACGCACATCGGGCGCGACGGAGAAGGACAGTCCCACCGCGTGCCCGGGAGTCGGATACGGATCCTGTCCGACAATCAGGACGCGTACCTCGTCGAAGGGCTGCCGGAAGGCACGTAGGACATCCGGCCCGGCCGGGAGATAGGTGCGTCCCGCGGCGATCTCCGCACGCAGGAAGTCACCCATCTCCGCGATCCGCCCGGCCACGGGTTCCAGGGCCTGCGCCCAGCCCGCTTCGACGATTTCATGCAAGGGTCGTGGTGCCACGGCGTCACCCTACTGCCGTACAGGCAGCGGCGATCAACCAGTGGCCAACACCGCGCGACCGTAAGCCCCCCGTACGCGTCATCAGATCACCGCGGCCCGCACACACAGCACGTCCGGCAGGTGCGACGCCAACTGCCGCCAGCTGTCGCCGTCGTCGGCCGACGCGAACACCTCGCCGTTGCGGTTGCCGAAGTACACGCCAGCCGGGTCCGCGTCGTCCGTGCACAGCGCGTCGCGCAGCACCGTGCCGTAGTGGTCCTCCTGGGGCAGTCCGGCCGCCAGCGGCTCCCACGACTTGCCCGCGTCCGCCGTCCGGAAGACCCGGCACCGCCGGTCCGCGGGCACCCGGTCGGCGTCCGCGTTGATCGGGAACACATATGCCGTCTCCGCGCGGTGGGGGTGGGCCGCGGCGGCGAAACCGAAGGTCGAGGGCAGGCCCTCACCGATGTCGGTCCAGTGGGCGCCCGCGTCGTCGCTGCGGTACACCCCCCAGTGGTTCTGGAGATACATCCGGTCCGGTGTCCCCGCGTCCTGCGCGATCTTGTGAACGCACTGGCCGAACTCCGGGTCGGGATCAGGCATGAACACCGCGGAGACACCGGAGTTGGACGGGGCCCAGCTCGCGCCGCCGTCGGTCGTGCGGAACACCCCGGCCGCCGACACCGCGACCGTCAGTGTCCTGGGATCCCGCTGGTCGGTGACCACGGTGTGCAGGCCCTCGCCACCGCCGCCCGGCTGCCACTGGGAGCGCGTGGGGTGCTCCCACAGGGGGCGGACCAGCTCGAATGTCTCCCCTCTGTCCTCCGAGCGGTACAGCGCGGCCGGTTCCGTGCCCGCGTAGACCACGTCCGGCTCGGCGGCCGCCGGGTGCAGCTGCCACACGCGCTCGAGTGAAGCTCCCGTGTCCTTGGGGAACTTCACGGCCGGCTGCGCCGGTTCGGTCCAGGTGCGGCCCAGGTCGTCCGAGTGGAAGACCGACGGACCCCAGTGGGCGCTGTCGCCACCGGCCAGCAGACGCGGGGTGGTTCCCCGGGTGTCGATGGCGACCGAGTACACGGCCTGCGCGTTGAAGTAGGGACTTTCGTCGAACTCCCAGGCGCTCCCGCGCCGGCGCCCGATGAACAGGCCTTTGCGTGTGCCCACGGCGAGCAGTACTTCGGTCATGCCGATCACCTCCGCGACGTGTTTGTCCCAGACATCGGCCAGTCTGCACCCCACCACTGACAGTCACCCCCATAGATGCAGTTGCCCCAGGTCAGCGCGGTGTCGCCGGTCGCCGCCGCGCGTGCCGGCGATCGCTCCGCACCGGGCGTGCGCGCGGCCACCGCTCCTTCGGGGCGACCCCTCGCGGGCGGCCTCTGAGCATCGGCGTGCCGTGCGCCGTATGGGAGGGCGGTGGGGATGTTCGTGCGGCTCGCGAGGAGGAAGCCTTCGATGGCGTTCCGTGGTCGGAAGGTGTGGCTGTGGCGCTGGCGGCGGAACCCGCTCAAGCGACGCTCCGACAGGGTGGAGGCCTGGGTCCTGCTCGCCGTCTGGGCGCTTGCGGCGGCGGCCGCCGTGCTCGCGGGGCAGGCGGTGAGCCGGACCGTCGAACGGGAGCTTGCCCGGGAGCGCGTCGAGTGGCGCCGGATCGAGGCACGGCTGTCCGAGTCGGTGCCGGGATCGTCCCCCACCAGGTCCGGCGCGCCGGACACCGAGCGGGTGTGGGCCGAGGTCCGCTGGCCGGCGCCGGACGGCTCCGACCGCACCGGCCAGGCACGGGTCCGCCCCGGCAGCCCCGCCGGTACGCCGGTCACCGTCTGGACCGACCGGCAGGGCCGTCTGGTCACCGAGCCGACCACGCCTGAAGAGGCCCGCGTCCGCGCCGGCCTGATCGGCGCCCTCGCGGGCCTCGGCGCGACCGCCCTGCCCCTGACGGGCGGCCGTCTGCTCCGCAACCGGCTGGAACGCAGGCGCCTGGACCAATGGGAGACCGACTGGGCCCGTTTCGACACGCTACGGCGGCGTCAGACGGGCTGACCCCTTCGTCTGCGTGGGATGGGCTGGGCGCTCTGCTGCGTCAGGTGCGGTACGGCCTCGCCTGCGCCAGGTGGGCCGGGTCGCGGGGCGCCGGACGGGCTGGGCTGTGAGGGCGCCGCATGACCCGTGCCGTGGCGGCGGCGCTACGGTCTGCCTCGTATCGGCGCCACGCCGCATGAGCCTTGGCGGCGCGTGAGCCGTTGTGGCGTCATGCGCCCGGAGCCGTGGTGGCGCGCCACGCGCCGTAGCGGCGCCACAGGTCCTGCCCCGTAGCGGCACCACGAGACCTGACCCGTACCGCCCTCACACGACCGACGCCGCAGGCAATCCCGTTGGATCGGACGTGGGCAGCGCCCTGTCCAGGACGGCGCCGACGTCGGCCGTGTCAGGGAGGGTGCCGAAGGCGTGGCCCCAGTCGCCGCCCAGACGCGTCGCGCAGAACGCGTCGGCGACCGCGGGCGGGGCGTGGCGGACCAGCAGTGACGCCTGCAGGGTGAGCGCCATCAGCTCGACCAGCCGCCGCGCGCCCGCCTGCGACCCCTGCGCCAGCGTGCCCTTGAGCCGCCGCACCGCGCCGTCGAGCCGGGCGTCCGCCCCTTGGGCCGATGCCAGCTCGGCGAACAGCGCATCCGCGGTGCCCGGCTCGCGACTCAACGCCCGCAGTACGTCGAGGGCATTGACGTTCCCGGAGCCCTCCCAGATGGAGAGCAGGGGCGCCTCGCGATAGTGACGGGGCATGCCCGAGTCCTCCACGTAACCGTTGCCGCCGAGGCACTCCAGGGCCTCGGCGGTGAAGGCCGGGCCCCGCTTGGTGACCCAGTACTTGCCCACGGCGGTGGCGATGCGGCGGAACGCCGCCTCGCCCGTGTCCCCGCGCACCGCCCTGTCGGCCGCGCCCGCGAGCCGCAGGGTGAGCGTCGTGGCCGCCTCGGACTCCAGCGCCAGGTCGGCCAGCACGTTGCGCATCAGCGGCTGGTCCACCAGGCGCGCCCCGAACGCGCTGCGATACCGGACGTGGTGCCCCGCCTCCACCAGGGTCTTACGCATCAGCGTCGCCGAGGCCATCACGCAGTCCAGCCGCGTGCAGTTGACCATCTCGATGATCGTCTTGACGCCCTGCCCCTCGGGGCCGACCAGCCAGGCGACGGTCCTGTCGAACTCGGGCTCGGAGGAGGCGTTCGATCGGTTGCCGAGCTTGTCCTTCAGACGCTGGATGCGGAACGTGTTGCGGCTCCCGTCGGGCAGCACACGCGGCACCAGGAAGCAGGACAGTCCCTCGGGGGCCTGCGCCAGCACCAGGAACACGTCGCACATCGGGGCCGATGTGAACCACTTGTGCCCGCGCAGCGTGTACACGCCGGGCTCGTCGGTGGGCGTGGCGACGGTGGTGTTCGTACGGACGTCCGAGCCGCCCTGCTTCTCGGTCATCCCCATGCCGGCCAGCAGACCGCTCTTCCGTGTCGGAACGTCGAGCTCCGGGTCGTACTCCCGGCCGGTCAGCAGTGGTTCGTAGACCTTCGCGAGGTCCGGCTGACGGCGCAGCGCGGGGACGGCGGCGTACGTCATGGACGTGGGGCAGCCATGTCCGGCCTCGGCGTGGCCCCACACCAGCCCGCTCGCCGTACGGGCGACATGAGCCCCCGGCCGGTCCTCCGCCCAGGGGGCGCCCGCCAGGCCCTCGGCGACCGCGACGCGCATCAGGTGGTGCCAGCTGGGGTGGAAGTCGACCTCGTCCACCCGGTTGCCGTACCGGTCGTGGGTGCGTAGTACCGGTTCGTGCCGGTTGGCCAGTTCACCCCACTCCTGCGCCTCCTCGCTGCCGGCCTGCCGGCCGAGCCGCCGGATGCCGTCCTCGGCCCACCCGGCTCCCTCGCGCCGCAGCCCCTCCAGCAGGGCTCGGTCGTCGGACGCGTCGTAGGGGGTGAGGGCGGGGGACTGGTTGGTGACGACGTGGGTGGCGCCACCGGAAGGACCGTCATGTGTCGAGACCATGAAGGAAAGTGTTGCAGTATTGCTGCGATCGCAGCAATACTGCAACAACAAGTGCGCGCCGTACAGTACGTGACCATGCGCATCGACGAGACGACCCCGTCCGGCGCGGTCGAACTGCGCCCGCTGTCGGCCCGGTCCGTCGTGCTGAGCCTGCTGCTCGGTGTCCATCCTCCCGAAGTGCCGGGGCGGGACCTCGCCCGTGCCGTGGAATCCTTCGGCGTCGGCGGCTCCACCCTGCGCGCCGCGCTCAGCCGGATGACGGCCGCCGGTGACCTGCTGCGCACGGACACCGGCTACCGGATCGGCGAGCGCCTCCTGGAGCGTCAGCGCCGACAGGACGACGCCCTGCACCCCCGCACGCGCGCGTGGGACGGCGACTGGGAGATGGCCGTGATCACCGCGACCGGCCGCGGGCCCGCCGAACGCGCCGACCTGCGCGCCCGGCTCACCGCACTGCGGCTTGCCGAACTCCGCGAGGGCGTCTGGCTCCGGCCGGCCAACCTGCTCCGTCCCGTGCCGGACGACCTGGCGGCCGTACTCCAGCCCTTCACGGCCCGGCCCGCGCAGCCCGGCCGCGACCTGGCGGCGACCCTGTGGCCGCTGGGCACCTGGGCCGCCACGGCCCGCGCGCTGCTCGGGCACATCGCGCGCGTGGACCATCCGGCCGACCGTCTCACCACCCTCGCGGCCGCCCTGCGTCATCTGCTCGCCGACCCCGTGCTGCCGCCCGAACTTCTGCCCGCCGACTGGCCGGGGGCCGCACTGCGCACCGCCTACGCCGACTATCAGCGCGAGTTGGCGGACGCCGTGCGGCGGACGTGAGGCGGCGACCGTGCGAAGCGCCCCGCCGGTGCGCTCCCTGGAGCAAGCACTTTCCGGGCGCCTCCCTCACGGGCCTCCGGTCCAGTGGACGAGACGGAAACGCGCGCTTCCTCGGCGGCGCCACGTCCACCGGCACCGCAATGGTGTGATGCCCCATTTATGCGACTTTTCGTCATTCGTACGGGTGACGTCTGGTATCAAGGGAACCCGGCGGGGTGACACATGGATCTGCCAGGGAGCGTGAGTGTCATGGCACGGCAGAAGACCTCGCCGGAACTCCCGGCACCACTGCGCGCGCCCGTGACGGCGCTGCGCAAGGTGCCCGGGGCGGAGGCGGTGACCAAGGCGGCGGGTGGAGCGCTGGACGCGGTCGGCACCGTATCGCCGCGCGGCCGTCGCGTGGCGGTGTACACCGGCGCCGGGCTGCTCGGAGTCGCGGGCCTGGTGGAGTGGCCGGTGGCCCTCACGGTGGCGGGGGTGGCCTGGCTGACCCAGCCGAAGCCCGGGCACGAGGGCAACGGGGAGGCCACCACGACGGGCGGCACCAAGGCGACGGCCACCAAGTCGTCCACGGCGAGGCGCACGACGTCCAGCGGTGGGAAGACGGCGGGCGCCGGGCGGCGTACGTCGTCGACGAGCAAGCGTACGACCTCCAGTCGTGCGAAGTCGGGCACCTCCGGCGGGCGGAGTTCGTCCAGCGGGGGCCGGCGCAAGGCGACCACGAGCGGCAGTTAGGAGACGGCGGGCCGGAGCCCTGACACCCGGCCCGCCTGACATACGAGAAAAGGGCGTGACATGGGGCTTTGGTTGCTGAGGAGCTCATCGGCGGCCGTCTCCGACATCGTCATGGCCGGGCCGCGCCTGCTGGTGCGCGGGACCGCGCCCGCGGTCGGTGCTGCCGCCGGTGCCGTGGCCGGAACCGCGCGCGCCGGAGTGCGCGGCGCGGAGTCCATGGTGCGGGTGTCGCGGGTGGCGCGTGCGGCGGTGCCCGGCGGGGGGCGCCACTGGAGAGCCGGCAACCGGGTGCACCTCGCGCTGCGGGCGGCCACCGAACCCAAGCAGCCGGAGCACCGAGACCAGCAGGAGCGCCCCGGGCGGCGGCAGGGACCTGAGCAGCGGGAGGGATGCGAGCAGCCGAAGCGCCCCGAGCCGCCGGAGGGACCTGAGCAGCCGGAGCGGCCCGAGCAGGCGAGGCGCCCCGAGCCGGAGGGATTCGAGCAGCCGGAGGGACCCGAGCCGCCGGAGCGCCCCCAGCCGCCGGCGGGGCCCGAGCAGCCCGCGCAGCCCGAGCAGGCGGAACGGGCAGGTCGCGAGGACCGGGCAGCCGCCACCGCGCGGGCGGCCCGGCGGATGGCCGAGGCCCTCGCCGAGCACCCGGACGTCGCCTACGCCTACTGGGACGGCGGGCTCGCCCGGCTGGTGGTCGTCGCGTGCGAGGCGACCCTGACGGACGGGGTGCTCGAACGGGCGAACGAGCTGGCCGACAAGTACGATCTCGTGCCCGCGGACGTCCCGGTCGAGGAGTTCGCGCATCCCGGTGACCCGGGCGAAGTGCGGACCGTGTCGGCGGCGATCGTCGCCGACGCCGCGGGCATCGTCGCCGCGGTCACCGGATCCATGCTGCGGCTGCCGCCCTCACCCCGGTTCGTGACCGCGGGCGTCACCTTGCTGCGCGAGAACCCCCGCTTCCGCGGCTGGATGCGGTCCCGGTTCGGCTCCTCCCGTACGGACCTGATGCTGGCCGTCGCCAACGCGGCCGCCCACGGCGCCGGGCAGTCCCCGACCTCCCTGGTGCTGGACGGCGCCCTGCGTTCCCTCCAGCTCGCGGAGGCGCTGGCGCGCGGTGCCGCCTTCGAGTCCGTGCACGATCAGGTGGTCGGACCTGGACGCGACGACGTCGCCGCGCACCGCTTCCCGCGTCCGCCGCTGCGCACCGCACCCGCCCAGGAGTACGCCGTCCACGCCGAGACCGGCAGTGTGGTGGGAGCCGCCGTGACACTGCTGGTCAAGCACAGTGGCACCGAAGCGGCGGAGGCCATCCTCGCGGGCTCCCCGAAGGCCGCACGCTACGGCCCCGCGGCCTTCCACGCGGTCCTGGGCTGCGCGCTGGCCCGCACCGGTGTGCTGGTACGCAACATGGACCGGCTGCGGCAGCTGGAGACGGCCGGCACGGTCTTCCTGCATCCGAGCGCCCTGCACAGCGCGGACGGCAGCGCGGACCCGATGGCCGAGGCCGTTCTCGACGCGGCACGGCGGGCCGGCCTGCGGGTCGTGGTGGTGGCCGACCCCGCGCTCGGTGAGTTCGCCGCACTCGCGGACCACATCGTCGCCGCCGACCGCCCGCCCGCCGAGGTGGTGGACCGGCTGCGGGGCCGCGGGGGCGTCATCTCGGTTGCCCGGCCCTCCTCCGCCGACGACACCGACGCGCTGTCCGGGCTGCTGGCCGGGGACGTGGCCGTGACGCTCGCCGACGGGGACTCGGCCGTCGCCTGGGGCGCCGACCTGGTCGCGCCG
Organism: Streptomyces sp. NPDC047706; assembly: GCF_043204795.1. NCBI lineage: Bacteria > Bacillati > Actinomycetota > Actinomycetes > Kitasatosporales > Streptomycetaceae > Streptomyces > Streptomyces sp. NPDC047706. Next base: position 51,437 of record NZ_JBIDCW010000033.1, read on the forward strand.
GGCGGACTTGCCGACGTGTGGCGACTGCTCTGCGCGGTGCCCGCGGCCCGCGGGGTCGGCCGGCGCTCGCAGGTCCTGGCCAGGTCCGGCGCCGCCCTGTCCGGGCTGCTGGTCGCCGTGGGCGAGTCGGGGGGCGCCACCCCCAGCGGGATTCCGCTGGTCGGCCTGCGGCACGCGCCCGTCGACATCGGCGCCGCCCTCGCCCTGCTGGGCGGCACGCGGGCGGCCGTCGGTGTGGCGGCGGCCCGTGCGCCGCACCCCAGGCCCCGGGTTCCCTGGCACGCCCTCAAGGTGAACGACGTACGCAAGCGTCTGGAACGCCGCACGGAGGAGCAGCAGACGGCCGTCACCTCCGCGGTCGGCGGGGTCCGCAGGGCGGCGCGCACCGTCGTGCGCGCCCCCGGTATGACGCCGGTCCGCTGGACACTCGATCTGGGCAGGGCGGTCCGGGGAGAACTGGACGACCCGCTGACGCCCGTGCTGGCGGTCGGCTCGGCCGCCTCGGCGATCCTCGGCTCCATGGTGGACGCCCTGCTGGTGGTCGGCGCCCTCGACCTGAACGCGCTGGTCGGCGGCGTGCAGCGGCTGCGCGCCGAACGGGCGCTGTCCGGGCTCGTCGCCGAGCAGAAGCAGAAGGCCCGCGTCAGCGACGGGGACGCGGGCGGCTCGCACACCGTGGACGCCGCCCGGCTGCTCCCCGGCGATGTGATCGAGCTCAAGGTGGACGACGTCGTACCGGCCGACGCGCGCCTGCTGTGGGAGGACGGACTGGAGGTGGACGAGTCGGCGCTGACCGGCGAGTCGCTGCCGGTCGACAAACAGACGGAGCCCACACCGAGTGCCGCCGTCGCCGACCGCCGCTGCATGGTGTTCGAGGGCACCACCGTGGTGGCGGGGCAGGCGCGGGCCGTGGTGGTGGAGACAGGCGAGCGCACCGAGGCGGCCCGGGCCGTCCACCTCGCAGCCCGCAAGCCACCGGCCGCGGGTGTGCAGGCCCGGCTCCAGGAACTCACCAGCAAGGCACTGCCGTTGACGATGGCGGGCGGCGCGGCGGTGACCGGCCTGTCGCTGCTGCGCGGCGCCCCGATCCGGGAGGCTGTCAGCGGTGGTGTGGCGGTCGCGGTGGCCGCCGTGCCCGAAGGGCTGCCGCTGGTGGCCACGGTGGCGCAACTGGCGGCCGCCCGCAGGCTCAGCCACCGGGGCGTGCTCGTACGGGCGCCGCGCACGCTGGAGGCGCTCGGCCGGATGGACACGGTCTGCTTCGACAAGACCGGCACCCTCACCGAGAACAAGCTGCGGCTGGTGCGGGTGACCGACGCCGACAGCAGGACTTCCACGCCGGAGGAGGCCGCGGACACCGAGACCATGAGGGTCGCGGTACGCGCCTGTCCGCAGCCGGAGGAGGGACCCGACAAGCCGGTGCACGCCACCGACGAGGCGGTCCTGGACGCTGCCGCTCGTGACCCCGAGTGGGTGCAGACCGAGGGCCGGCCGTTCGAGGCGGGCCGCGGCTACGCCGGTGCCGTGGGCCATTCCGGCGACGGCAAGCGGGTGTTGGTGGTCAAGGGCGCGCCCGAGGTCGTGCTGCCGGCCTGCCGCGACGTCCCCGACCACGCCTACGACAAGGCCCACGACCTTGCCCGGGACGGACTGCGGGTGCTTGCGGTGGCGCAACGGCCGCTGGCCGAAGGCGAGAAGGATGCGGAGGTCGGTGAAGCGCCTCTGAAGGGACTGGAGTTCACCGGGCTCCTCGCGCTGGCCGACGTGCCCCGCGAATCGTCCACCGCGCTCGTGCACGGGTTGCGCGAGGCGGGCGTACGACCGGTCATGCTGACCGGCGACCACCCGCAGACCGCCCGCGCGATCGCCGTCCAGCTGGGCTGGCCGGAGGACACCGATGTGGTCACCGGCGACGAACTGGCCGCCGCGGACCGCTCCGAGCGCGCCCGGATGCTGCACGACGTGGGTGTGGTCGCCCGGGTCGCGCCCGAGCAGAAGCTCCAGGTCATCGAGGCGCTGATGGACTCCGGCCGGGTGGTCGGCATGGTCGGCGACGGCGCCAACGACGCCGCCGCCATCCGCGCCGCCGACGTCGGCGTGGGCATCAGCGCCCGCGGTTCCGCCGCCGCCCGCAACGCCGCGGACCTGGTCCTCACCAACGGCGACATGACCGTGCTCGTCGAGGCGGTCTCCGAGGGCCGCGCCCTGTGGCACAGCGTCGCCGACGCCGTCGCCATCCTGATCGGCGGCAACGCGGGCGAGGTCGGCTTCGGGATCGTCGGCAGCCTGCTCGGCGGGGCCTCGCCGCTGTCGACCCGTCAGATGCTGCTGGTGAACCTCTTCACGGACCTGTTCCCGGCCATGGCGGTGGCGGTCACGCCCCAGAAGGACGTGCGGGAGGAGGCGAGCGCGGGCAGCGGGCCGTTGGGTACGTCGCTGCTCGGTACGCCGCTCATGCGGCAGATCCGGCACCGGGCGCTGACCACGTGTCTCGGCGCGGTCGCGGCCTGGCTGATCGGCCGGTTCACCCCGGGGTCGGTCCGCCGTACGACCACGATGGCCCTGTGCGCCGTGGTCGGCACCCAGCTCGCCCAGACACTCGCCGACCGGCGCGACAGCCCCCTGGTCCGCCTGACCGTCCTCGGCTCCGCCGTGGCCCTGGTCGCCGTGGTCGAGACCCCGGGCGTGAGCCAGGCCCTCGGCTGCACGCCGCTCGGTCCGGTGGCCTGGGCGGGCGTCCTGGCCGCCATCGCCCTCGCGGTCGCGGGCCAGCGATCGCTGCCGCACATCGAACGGGCGGTCGTACGTCTGGGCGAGGGGGCACCCGCCGGCCTCAAGGACGCACTGGCACGCCTCGGCGCCTGAGGTGGCCAGGAAGCGCGTGCGACGGCTGACGGACGGCGGCGCGTCAAGGCCCGCTCACGCAGGCGGCGTTGGCGCGTTCCGGCGTGTCCGGCTCCGGCCTGGGGCCGGCGGACCGGGCGGCATGGCGGAAGACGTGTCGAGCCGCGTGCTGTGCCCATGACGGGTCGCGCAGGGAGCTCTCGGCCCAGCAGGACGGCGTCGCTGTCGCCGTTGGCGGTGATCCTTTCCGCCTGTTCGGCCTCCGTGATGAGCCTGATGGCGGCAACGGACCGGGAGGTCTCCGCCTTGACCCGGGCGGCGAAGGGGGCCTCGTAGCCAGGGGCGGTCGGGCCGGGGACGCCGGACGCGCTGCCGCCGGTGGAGACGTCCTGGCCTGCTCGCCGTCGCCGAGCGGCAGGCCACCCGGCTCGGTGCGGCCGGCCGAACCACCCCTGGCAGGAGGGCGGTTGAAGAGCACGGCCGCACGCCAGCGGATCCGCGGTGATCGGGTGGCAAGGCCCGCGGGTGACAGCTTCCGCGCGCCCCGACTCAGCCGGAACGGTCACCGCGACCGCGTACATCGCGGGCACGTGCCGCATCCCGTAGGCGGCCGACTGCGGTCACCACGTTTTCCGTCACGACGCGCCGCGTGCCGCGGCCAGCAGGGACTCCCAGTCCGGCAGCTTGACGACACCGCGCCCGAGGGAGGCTCCGAGTTCGGCCTCCGCGCGTTCGATGGCACGCCACCCCGACCACTCGACCGGTTCGACCCCCGCGGCCCGCAGCACGGCGAGCGGCTCGTCCGGAACGTCCTTCCGTACGAGCACGGCGGCGTCCTCGACCAGCGACAGCACCGTCTCCTTGGCGCACGGGCGGTTGGTGCCGATGACGCCCGTCGGACCGCGCTTGATCCAGCCCGCCACGTACTCGCCCGGCGCGACGACGCCGCCGCGCACCACGCGCCCGGCCAGATGCGGCACGGTACCGGTGGCCGGATCGAACGGCAGCCCCTCCAGCGGCACTCCGCGATACCCCACCGACCGCAGCACCAACTGGGCCTCGACGTCCTCGTACCGGCCCGTCCCGGTCACACCGCCCCGCCCGTCCGGCAGCGTCCGCTCGAAGCGCACCGCGCCGACCCGGCCGCCGTCGGCCAGCAACTCCACCGGACGCAGGAAGAACCGCAGCCGGATCCGGCGCGGCAGATCCTTCGCCGGTTCGGCGGCCCAGCTGCGCAGCACCTCGACGTTGCGCCGCTGCACGGCGGGCAGCGCCGACGGGTCGACGTACGCCGGGTCCAGCGCCAACTCATCAGGCTCCACACGTACTTCGGCACCCGGCAGCGCGCCGAGCTCGCGCAGCTCCTTGGTGGTGAACCGGGCCTGTGAGGGGCCTCGCCGCCCCACCATCAGGACGTCACTCACCCGGCTCGCGGTCAGCGCGGTGAGCGCCGCGTGCGGCATGTCGGTGGGGCTCAGCTCGGCCGGGCCGCGCGCCAGGATCCGGGTGACGTCCACGGCGACGTTCCCCACGCCGATGACCACGGCCGACCGCGCGCCGAGCACGAAACCGTCGGCCAGGGCGTCGGGATGGGCGCTGTACCAGGACACGAACTCGGTCGCCGAGAAACTGCCCGGCAGGTCCTCGCCCGGAATCCCGAGATGGCGGTCGGTCGCGGCGCCCACGCAGTACACCACCGCGTGGTACAGCTCCCGCAGCCGGGCGGCCGGAACCCCGCCGGCGCCGACCTGTACACCGCCGAGGAAGCGCACGCGTTCGTGCTCCAGAACTGCCCGGAGGTTGTTCTGCAGCGACTTGATCTTCTCGTGGTCGGGCGCCACGCCGTACCGCACCAGCCCGTAGGGGCAGGGCAGCCGGTCCAGCACGTCGACGAGGACGGTGGGGTCCTGCTGGACGAGGGTCTGGGCGCAGTAGACCCCGCTCGGTCCGGAGCCGACGACGGCGACACGCAGCACGGCGGAACTCCTTCGTCCGGTGGGTCACCGGTGGATCGTCCGGTGCAGTACGGCAGATCGCTGATGGGTCCAGCATGGCACCGCCGTGGCGCCGCGGACAGGGTGCCGGGCGGCACGGGGTGACGAGTCCGTCCGAATGGGTGCCCGACCCCTCCGCCCGCCCGCCTCCCGCGCCCGGCCCGGTCCGTCGCCTATCCGCCTCCCGCGCCCTGTCCGACCCGTCGCCTACCCGCTGCCCGCGCGCTGCCCGGCCCCCGCCTCACCGCTGCCCGGTGACCGCCGCGCGCCCTGTCCTGCCCGCCGCGCGCCCTGTCCTGCCCGCCGCCCCGCCCCCGCCCCCGCCCGGCCCGCGGCGGCCTCACAGCATCGCGCGCATCCGCGTGATCTCGCTGGTCTGCTGGGCGATCACATCGTCGGCCAACTCCTCGATCCGGACGTTGTTGCCCTGCGCCTTCACGTCCGCGGCCATCGTGATCGCCCCCTCGTGATGAGTGATCATCAGGGAGAGGAAGAGCCGGTCGAAGGCCTTCCCCCGCGCCGCCCGCAGTTCGGCCAACTGCGCCTCGGTCGCCATGCCGGGCATCGCGGCATGATCATGATCCCCGCCCTCCTCGGTCTTCCCGTGCTCCTCGAGCCAGCTGCGCATGACCGTGATCTCCGGCTGCTGCGCGGCCTGGATCCGTTCCGCCACCTTCCTCACCTGCGACGACTCGGCGCGGTCCGGGACGAGTCCGGTCATCTCCAGTGCCTGTGAATGGTGCGTGATCATCATGCGTGTGTAGTCGACGTCGGCGGAGTTGGGGGTGTCGTCGTCGACGCGCTGCTTCGCCGCGTCCTCGGCGGACAGGGTCCGGTTCGCCTCGCCCGGGCCGCCGGGCACGATCACCGACGGGCCGCTCGCCCCGTCCGGCCCGGCGTCCGCGCCGGAGTCGCAGGCCGTGAGCGCGAGCACGGCCGACGCGGTCAGCGGCACCGCCACGCGGACCGCCCGGGCGAAAACCTGCGTTACATATCGCTGTCCCTCTGTTGATCTGTGCATGGCGAAGACGATACTGCGGGGGTCCGTGAACCGTTCCTCCCGAACGGAAGAAGGGAAGACGCAGTGATCCTGTCGAACGATCCCCGAACGCGACTCAGACGTCTTGGCGTTGCCACCGCCGCGGCCGGACTGCTGGCCGCACTGCTGACGTCTCAGCCGGCGACCGCGACCCCCGACCCGGGGGACGGGCCGCAGACCGGCAAGGAGGTCTCCCGCAGCACCCAGGCAGAGGTGCGCGAGGCGGTGGAATCGGGGGAGATCCCCGGCCAGGACGAGATCGTCCACTCCGCCAACGTCGAGCACCTCGCCAACATCCCCAAGGACGTGCTGCCCAACACCAATTCGGACCTCGCGTTCCAGGGCCGCTACGCCTTCGCCGGCAACTACGACGGCTTCCGCATCTTCGACATCAGCAACCCGCGGGCGCCCAGGACGGTCGCCCAGGTGCTGTGCCCCGGCTCGCAGAACGACATCTCCGTCTCCGGCGACCTGCTGTTCCTGTCCACCGACTCCTCGCGCAGCGACAGCAGTTGCAACAGCACCACACAGCCCGTGACCGAGAAGTCCTCCTGGGAGGGCATGAAGGTCTTCGACATCAGCGACAAGCGCAACCCGCGCTACGTCGCCGCCGTCGAGACCGCCTGCGGCTCGCACACCCACACGCTGATCCCCGAGCGCCGCAGCGTCTACGTGTACGTCTCCTCGTACTCGCCGAACGCCGCCTACCCCGACTGCCAACCGCCGCACGACGGCATATCGGTCATCAAGGTGCCGCGCCACGCCCCGGAGAAGGCGGCGGTCGTCGGCTTCCCGGTGCTCTTCCCGGGCGAGGGCCCGGACGGTGGCGGCAACCCCGGCGGACCCACCAACCCCGGTGTCTCCAAGACCACCGGCTGCCACGACATCACCGTGCTGCCCTCCAAGGACCTGGCGGCCGGCGCCTGCATGGGTGACGGCATCCTGCTCTCCATCAAGGACCCGGAGCGCCCGAAGGTCATCGACCGTGTGCAGGACAACGTGAACTTCGCGTTCTGGCACTCGGCGACGTTCAACCAGAGGGCGAACAAGGTCGTCTTCACCGACGAGCTCGGTGGTGGCGGCGCGGCCACCTGCAACGCCGAGATCGGCCCCAACCGGGGCGCCGACGGCATCTACGACATCGTCGGCCGGGGAGACCGGCGCGAGCTCGTCTTCCGCAGCTACTACAAGATCCCCCGGCACCAGGCGGACACCGAGAACTGCGTCGCCCACAACGGCTCGCTGATCCCGGTCAGGGGCAAGGACATCATGGTCCAGGCCTGGTACCAGGGCGGTGTGTCCGTCTGGGACTTCACCGACTCCGCCCGTCCCCGGGAGATCGCCTACTTCGAGCGCGGCCCGATCAGCACGGAGCAGCTCACGGGTGGCGGCTCCTGGTCGGCGTACTACTACAACGGCTACATCTACTCGAACGACATGGCGAAGGGCTTCGACGTCCTGAAGCTCGACGACCGGCGCACGGATCCCGCGCGGTGGGTGAAGCTGCGCGAGCTCAATGTGCAGACGCAGCCGGACTACTTCGACTAGGACGACGCATCGTCTTCGGGCGGTTCGGGCGCATCCGGTGCCCGCGCCGCCCCGGTGGCGAAGAAGCGGGAGACGTCCGCGTCGCACGTCCCGCCGGGCGCCTCGGTATCCGGCGGGACACCCATCTCCCAGCCGAGCCGGTAGCGCCGGAACAGCTCGGCGCGCAAGGGGGCGATCGGCATGCCCACGTTCGGCAGCACCATGGCGTAGACCGAGCCCATCAGCAGCGCGCGCAGCATCGGATAGTCGGCGCCGGCGTCGTGGGAGCCGTGCCGGGCGACGGTGTCCCGCAGCAACTCGGCGAGCCGCTGCTGCTCGGGGCACTGCACGAAGCCCTCGGTGTCCAGCAGTCCGGCCATGTGCTGGCGCATCAGCACGGTCCGGTCCCGGGCCAGCCCCAGGATCGCGTCGATGGCCCGAGCCATCCGCTCCCGGCCCTCCTCGGTGCGCGGTTCGCGCTCCAGCGCCTCCTCAAGGGTCCGGTGCATCAGCCGGTGGACGGCGGACTGGACCAGCTGGCGCTTGCCGGGGAAGTAGTACGACACCAGCCCGCGCGCCGATCCGGCCCGGTCCGCGATGTCCGCGAGCGTCGTCGCGTCGTATCCGCGCTCGTTCACCAGCTCGACCGCCGCCTGCAGAAGCCGTTCCCGGGAACGCCGCCGCAACTCTTCATTGACCGAGGCGCTACGGGGGGTCATGCTGTAACTCCAGCGTTGACTGGCTGCCAGCCAACTATACTCAGGGTGTCCGGACCGGCCCAGGAGTGGCCGGTTCCGGCGGTGCCGTCCTGCCCCGGGCGACGCGGGGGATCGTCCGGGGTGGGCGGTGGTTCTGCGAAGTCAGCGCACCAGCCCGAGAATGGGGCGCAGCCCGTCCGGACGCCGGTCGGCCGGCAGATGGTCCACGAAGTGCAACGCGCAGCCCAGCGCCGCGGCGCCGCCGTCCGCCCACCTGTCGTCACCGACCATCAGCACCTCCCGGGGGTCGGCGCCGATGCCGGCGCAGGCGATCTCGAAGAGCCGGGGATCGGGCTTGCGGATGCCGTGCTCGTACGACAGGACGTAGCCGTCCACGTACGCGTCCAAGCCGTGCGCACGGAAGACCGGACGCAGGTCCCAGCCGATGTTGCTGACCACGCCGACCGCGATCCCGCGTTCGCGCAACGTGGCCAGCACCTCGGCGGCGTCCGGGTACGGCGTCCACGCGTCCGGCCGCATGTGGCGCTCGTAGAGCGCGTCGTGCAGACGGGGGTCGGGCAGCGGCACCCGCCGGGAGAGGCCGGTGAAGGCGGCCCGGTGCTCCTCGGGGGTCCGGTCGCGGACCTCCCACACCTCGGCGAGTCCGGCGGGAACGTGCTGAGGGGACGCGCCGCCGGGCAGCGCGCCCGCCGCCTCCAGGGCCTGCGCGGTCTTGGTGAACTCGGGCTCGGTGAGGTCGACTTCGGCCTCGGCCAGTACGGCACGCAGCCAGACCTCGGTGGGCTCGACGCGGAAGAGGGTTCCGGAGAAGTCGAAGAGAACGGCGGTCATGCGGTGATCCTAGGGGTGGGCTCCCCGCGCCGTCCGGGGAGTGGGACCGGGGACCACTGGCCGGGCGAGCCTTCGGCACAGGCCCCGTGGTCAGGGGCGCCGGCGCGCGTGGACCCCGACCGCCAGGGCCACCACCATCGCCCCGAGCAGCCAGCCCGCGACCACGTCCGTCAGCCAGTGGACCCCCAGCCACACTCGGGTCAGCCCGACGCCGGCCACCGAGACCACGGCCACGGCGAGGACCGTGCGGAACAGGGGGCCGCCTGCGTCGTGGTGGTGCAGCACCCACAGCAACAGGCCCAGGACCACCGTGGCGGTCATGGCGTGGCCGGACGGAAAGGCCGCGTAGTGAGCCGTGTCGACGGGGTCGGGCCACTCGGGCCGTTCACGGCCGACCACGGCCTTCATCGTCTGCTGCACGCCGGTGGTCACCGCCACGGTGGCCAACAGCCACAGAGCCGTCCACCACGCGGAGTGCCGCAGCACCAGCCACAGCACGACCCCCGCGCACAGGAGGCGCATCGTCACCGGATCCCAGACCCAGTCCGTGAGGAGCCGGCACACCTGCGTGAGCCGGGGCTCCTCGACCGCCCAGCCGTGGGTGGTCCGGGCGACCTCGCGGTCCAGGGTCATCAGGGGGTGCCAGTCGGCTGCGACCAGGACGAGGAGCAGCAGTGAACTCAGTGCCAGCGCGATCGCGGCACGGACGGCCGTGTGGGGGTAGGACGTACGGGGTGGGGAGTCGACGGGCCGGTGCATGGTGCGATCTTTACCGACTCCTGGGGCAGGAGGCCAATGTCCGAAGGCGCCGGGACTCAGGACGGCCTGATATCGCCGCCGGTTCGTGGCGGACATCGTCATGTGCGCCGCGACGCGCGGGGCTACCCCAGTGCCCGCAGTGCCGGTACGAACGTCACCAGCACCGGTACCACCGGCACCAGGGCCGCCGCCGCCGTCAGGCGCATCCGGCGGGCCGCCGTGAGGCGGGCAGGGGGAGTGAGCAGGCGGTGCACCCGCTGGGGCACGTGCGCGTGCGAGGCCGGACCGGGGCCGAACACACCCCGGTCCTCGTTGAGTTCCACCAGCGCCAGAGCGGTGGTCAGCCGGCCGAAGCGGCGGGATGCCACATCGTCCGCGGCGAGTTCCACCAGCCGGTGCATCTCGTCGCGGAACGCGGCGAACACCGGCACCTGCGGGAACCCGCCCGCCAGCGCCGCCGAGCAGTGCAGCAGCCAGTCGTGCCGCGCCCGCGCGTGCCCCTGCTCGTGCGCGAGGACGGCGTCCAGCTGCCGCCCCCTCAGCCGGCGCAGCGCTGCGGTGGTGACGACGAGCCGGGGCGGCGCACCAGGAAGCCACCAGGCGTCCGGCCGCTCACCCTCCAGGACGACGAGCCGCCCGTCCGCCGGTTCCTCGCCCGGCAGCAGCGGCGCGCGGACCAGGAGCTCGGCCCGCCGCTGCCGGCGTAGCGCCCGTGCGCGTACGACCTCACGGACCAGCATCGCGGCGCTCCACACCGCGCCGCCCGCCAGCGCCAGCGCGGTCCCCGCAGCCCACGGAACCGCCACGCCCAGCGCATATGCCTCGACCACCGCGCTCGGCGCCCCGGCGAACGCATGGCCGCGTACCGCGTGCCAGGCCGCCGCCGCGCTGAGCGTCATCGACAGCGCGCAGCACAGCAGCACGCCCGCCACCACGCACTGCCACACCCACAGGGCCACCACGGGTTCGCGGTCCGGCCAGTCGGCCCGCGCGAGGAGCCGCGGGGCCAGGACGGCAGTCAGGGCGCCGAGCAGCAGCAGTGCCGCGGGGACCATCATGGGAACACCCTATGAGCGGCGGACTACTCAGCGGTACGACTGTGTCGGCAAGTGACGCAGGACACGGTCCGCTCACAGGGTGATGAGCATCGCGAACATGGCGATGCCCATGGACAAGCGGCAGGCCTGCGCCAGTTCGGGCCGGTCGCCCCATCCGGCGGGGGGGTCGCCACCCGCCGTGGCGGGCATAGGGATCAGCCGGGCTCCGCTCAGCAGGACGTATCCGGTGAAGTAGAGCAGGAGCGCGCCGGTGACCGGGGCGAGGCCGGAGCCGCCGTGGGCGTGGCCGTGTGCGGCGCTCGGGGAGACGGCCATGGCCCACGCCATGTAGACCATGGCCGCGGCGCCCACCAGGTGGTGCAGGTGGTGCCTGCCGACGCGTGCCGCCCACAGGGCGCGCAGGCCCGCCGCGCCGAAGACGGCCCCGTAGACCGGCCAGGCCCACTGCGGTGGTGTGTACACCGCCGCCGGTACGGCCATCGCGGCCATGCCGAATCCCATCAGCGCCTCGTCGCCCGCGGTGCGGCGCTGCTCCTCGACACCGCTGCGCAGGCGCAGCAGGCAGTAGGCCCCGGTCGCCGCGCACAGCGCGACCAGCAGCCAGCCCGACGCGGCCGGTCCGTGCACCCGAACCTCCCCGCTCGACGGTCGGTCAAGGGTCGCTCGGTTGAAAGAGATGCCCGCTTCGTGCGGCGCGCACGCGAGCGCAGGGGTGTACGTAGGGGCGTTCGGCGGAGCGCGTTCACCCTGCCGTGAGGATTCCCGGGCGACGCCTCCGCGAAGCATCACGAGCCGTCGAGATGTGTCGTGAGTGAAACACACGTCAACGTTTCCTCATGCGCAGTGCGACTCCCGCCCCCGGCCCCACGCAGTGCCGGCCGCGCTCACCGTCACCGACCGGAGCGCGGGCGCGCCTCGAACAGGCCCTCACCGCCGCCGAACGGTCCCGCGAATGCACCGCCCGGCCACCCGCCCGCCGGCAGAGCCGCGGCCCGCCGCCGACGCGCTGGAAGCCGCCCGCCGCGGCCTCGCCGCCGCCCTCGTCGACCTGCGTGCCACCGCTGTCGCCGCGTCCGGCGAGTGGTGGCAGCGGGCCCTGCCCCAGGAGCGGGTCGTCGACGCCGAACAGGCAGGACGCCGTACGCTCGCGGCGACGGTACGACGCCAGGGCTCGCTCCTGTACCGGGACGCGCGCGGGACGACGGAGGACGCACGGCCATGACGGGGACGAACGGGCGGGGCACCGACGGGGGAGACCGGGCGGATGCGCCGGGACGGCGCGACGCGGGTGAGGCGGATCGCCCCGGCGTCTCTGCCCACCCCACCCCCGCCGACGCCGGTCCCGCCGGTGGTACAGACCGCGCGGGGCCGGGCGGACGGCGTGACACCGTCGCCGCCGTCGTCCGTCAGTGGCAGGCCGTGCATCCCGGTCTCGACACCGGCCCCATGGAGATCATCGGCCGGGTCAACCGCTGTGCCGCCCTTCTGCAGCAGGCCGAGGACGCCCCGCTGCGGCGGGCCGGGCTCAGCAAACCGGAGTTCGATCTGCTCGCCGCGCTGCGCCGCACCGGGCACGAGCTGACCCCCGGCGAACTGGTCCGCGAGACCTTCTCCTCCGGCGCCGCCGTCACCAAACGCCTCAAGCAGCTCACCGAACGCGTACTGGTCGAGCGGCGGGGCGACGACCGGGACCGTCGTGTCGCCCACGTCCGTCTCACCGACGCCGGACGCGACCTCGTCGACGCCGTCCTGCCCGACCAGCTCGCCTACGAGGGCGCCGTACTGGCCGGACTCGACCGCCCACGGCAGGGTGAACTCGCCGCGCTGCTGGGAGAGTTGCTCGGCCAGCTGGAGGGGCGCCTGGGCGCGCCGCGGTGAACGTCCCGCCGGGTCAGCCCTCGTCGCTCGCGAGGTGGACGCCGAAGACCGCGCCCTGCGGGTCGCGCAGCACGGCGATCCGCGGACCCTCGGGTACCGAGGTGGGCTCCATCAGGGCCGTGCCACCCGCCCCGGTCGCCGTCGCGGCGGCGGTGTCGACGTCGTCCACCGCGAAGTAGGGGAGCCAGTGCGGGGGCACCTCGTGCGGGAACTTGTCACCCATGACCACCATCCCGCCGAAGTCCTGGCCCGCGAGACCCCACTGGGTGTAGTGCTCGGAGGCGTTGACGGTCCACCCGAAGACGTTCGTGTAGAAGTCGCGCGCCCGTGCCGGCTCCCGGGTGAGCAGTTCCACCCAGCCCAGCGCGCCGGGCGCGTTGAACACGCCGGCGCCCTCGAAGGCCCGTGGCTGCCACAGCGAGAACACGGCGCCGGACGGATCGGCGGCCACCGCGAAGCGGCCCATGTCGAACACGTTCGTCGGGCTCATCACCACCGTCCCGCCGGAGGCCGTCACCTGCTGCGCGGTCTCGTCGGCGTCCCGGACGGCGAACGACACGGTCCAGGCGACCGGCTGCCCCTCCTGGTACAGCGGTGTCAGCGCGGCCACCGCCGCGTCTCCCAGGCGCGCGACGGTGTAGCCGCCCGCCTCCTGACGCGGGTCGGTCTCGCAGCGCCAGCCGAACAGCTCGGCGTAGAACCGTTCGGCCTGCGCCATGTCACTCGTGCCCAGTTCGGCCCAGCAGGGCCCGCCGACCACCGGCTTGTGGAGTTTCATCCGACGTCCTTCCCCAGGGAAAGCCTCCACCAGCACGCTAGTCCCGGCCACCGGCGGCGGCCATCCGGCAATCTCCTCGCGCCCGGCGCCGCCACCGACGTACGGTCAGGCCCGTACCGCACCGCGTGGCGGCCTCCAGACGCTCACCCCTGCCCGGAGGCCGAACATGTCGGCGCCGCAGGTGCGCCCCTTTCTCCGCGGCGACCGTGACCAGCTCACCGAACTGATCAACGCGCATGCCGCCGCCGTCGTCCCGGTGTCTGCGTCTTCGTCAGCACCGCGCTCGGCGCGCTGGAGGGGGAGTGCGGCACCCGCTGGACGGCGTACGCCGACGGGCACGCCGTGGGTTTCGTCGAGGTGGACACGGCGCCGGCCCGGCCCGAGCGGCACCTCCGGACCCGCGGTCTCGCGGACATCGGGAACCTGTGCGTCGAGCCGTCCCGCCGGGCCGAGGGCTGGGAGCGCCGGCTGCCGGCCCGGGCCGCCGACCGGCTCCGCCTGTGCGGCGCGGACCGCGTCCTGGCGTACGAGGAGGCCGCGGACCGTACGGCGATCGATCTGCTCACCGCCGCCGGCTTCCGGGAGCTGCCGCGTGGACCGCGGCTGGGATCACCGCCCGGCGTGACCGGGCGTCAGATGCCCGGCCTGTACCTGATCGGATGATCGGCCGGCACCTCCACCAGAACGATCGGCACGCCGTCCGGATCCGCGATCCACATCTCGACCAACCCCCAGGGCTCACGGACCGGCGGACGTACGATCTCCACGTTCCTCTCCCGCAGTTCGTCGTGCGCGGCGGACACGTCCTCGACCTGGAGCCACAGCCGGACGGCCGGGGACGGCGGGGTCTCGGAGCGGCCGGAGAGCTCGAGGTGGCCGCCGCCGAGGAAGTACACCGTCCCGCGCTCCGGTCCCGTCCCGAACTCGCGGTAGACGGCGAGGCCCAGCTGCTCGCCGTAGAAGGCACGGGACCGCTCGGGGTCGGTGGGCCGCAGCAGGATCCGTCCGCTCAGTACATGCACCATGCGCCCGGAGCCTAGTGGCAGCGTTACGCTCGTCGGTGCCCGAGCCGCGCCGAGAATCGGAGAGACACCTCATGGAGAGCGCCGCCGTCCACGGACTGACCTTCCGCGACGCCACCGACGCCGACGTGGACACGCTGGTCGCGCTGATCGAGTCGGCCTACCGGGGTGACTCCAGCCGGGTGGGGTGGACCAGCGAGGCGGACATCCTCCAGGGGCAGCGGACCGACCCGCAGGGCGTGCTGAGTGTGATCAAGGCGCCGGACAGCAGGCTGCTGACCGTTGAGCGCGACGGCGCCGTCGTCGCCTGCTGCCAGCTGGAGCACCGGGACACCCATGCCTACTTCGGCATGTTCGCCGTCAGCCCCGCGCTCCAGGGTTCCGGACTCGGCAAGGTGATCATCGCGGAGGCGGAGCGGCGGGTCCGCGAGAGCTGGGGCGCACGGGAGATGCACATGACCGTGATCTCCGTACGCGACGACCTCATCGGCTGGTACGAGCGGCGCGGCTACCGCCGTACGGGCCGGATGACCCCGTTCCCGTACGGCGACGAGCGGTTCGGCATCCCGCAACGCGACGACCTGCAGTTCGAGCTGCTGGTGAAGGAGCTCGCGTGACCGCCTACGCCGTGAACCGGTTCACGCCTACGCCGTGAACCGGCCGGTTCGCTTGGTCTCGGGGTGGTCGGTCGTCGCACGGTCCAGTTCCAGCGCCCGTACGAGAGACAACAGGGACCCGCTCGCCCCGGCCCGCGTCGAGGGTGCGCAGCTCGGCGAGGGTCTTCTGGGCGATCGGACCCGAGCCGTGCGTCGTCCGGTCGACCGGGGTGTCGTGCATCACGACGAGGGCGTCGTCGGCGTGGAGGCCTCACGGCCCCTTCTGGAAGGTATCGCCCGCGCCGTTCTGGGCAGAGGGTGACGACGAGGCCATGTGTCTTTGCCATCGCCGTGTCCGACAGGAAAAAGTGCGGTGAAGGCGGGGGCGCCGCAGAATTTTCTCCCGAGCTTCCCCTTGCTGGGAGAAACTCGGTGTGTATACGGTCTCCTTACGCGAGGTTCTCCCGTGGAGGATGGGACATGACGGAAATTCTTGTGCAGCTGGGTACGGAGGAGCAGGTTCCTCCTGTGGCCAGGGTGGTGGAGCACCCGGCGTGGCCCGTGCTCAAGGATGCCGTGGAGCAGATCCGGCCATGGCAGTCCAAGGACGGATCGATCGACTTCGAGGCCGAGGACGCCCCCGGCCGGGACCAGGCCGAGCTGGCCGTACGACGGGTCGTCGACGCCGTCGAGGCGCTCGCGCCGCTCCTGCCGCACGACGCCGCCTACCACGAGGCCCTGGTGCGCGATCTGCGCCGCTGGGCCGACGAGGGCTTCGAGGTCCCCGACTTCCTGGACTCGCTGCTCGCCTTCCAGCCCGCCGCGAACCGCCAGGACGGTCTGCAGCACCTGGTCGTCTTCCCGATGTACACGCAGAACGGCAACCCCGACCGCAACCTCGAAGCGGTGGTGCTGCGCATGGTCTGGCCGGAGTGGCTGGCCGAGCTGGAGCGCACCCGATACGACAACCCGCTGTTCTGCGGCATCACCTTCGAGGACTTCACGGCCGGGTACGACACGAACTCCGCCGTCCTCTTCCCCGAGACCATCGCCGTGCGCGAGGCGCCGGAGCGGTTCTCCTGGGGCGGCATCTTCTGCGACCGCGAGGCCGCCCGCTTCCGCCGGGTCACCGACGCCGCTGTCGGCCTCCTGGGTCTCGACCTGCCCGAGGACATCGCCGCCATGGTCCACGACCAGAAGCGCTGCGAAGAGGCCTTCGTGCTCTGGGACATGGTCCACGACCGCACCCACAGCCACGGCGACCTGCCGTTCGACCCGTTCATGATCAAGCAGCGCCAGCCGTTCTGGATGTACGGCCTGGAGGAGCTGCGCTGCGACCTCACCGCCTTCAAGGAGGCCGTGAAGCTGTCCGGTGAGGGGGTCCCGCAGGCCCGTGACGTGCAGTACGCGGTCCTCTTCGACCGCATGTTCCGCTTCCCCGTCACCGGAGAGCGGGTCCGCAACTACGACGGCCTCGGCGGCCAGCTGCTCTTCGCCTACCTGCACAAGCACGACGTCGTCCGCTGGACCGACAACAAGCTGTCCATCGACTGGGAGCGCGCTCCGCAGGTCACCAACCAGCTCTGCGCCGAGATCGAGAAGCTCTACCGGGACGGCATCGACCGCCCCAAGCTCGTGCACTGGTTCGCCGGGTACGAGCTGGTCTCCACCTACCTCGCCCCGCACCCGGGTTCCAAGTGGGCCAAGGGCCCGGACGCCCTGGACCTGAGCCGGCCGCCGCGCAATCTCGTCGATGACGTGCTTCCGGACGAGTTTCCGCTGAGCATGTTCTATGAGGCGCTGTCCAAGAAGCTCAAGAACGTGATTGCCTCGACCAAGGGCATCACGGCGGACCCCGCCGGGCAGGTCGCCGCGTGAGCGACCGCACCACACACGCTGCTCAGGAGGCGAAGACCATGCACAACGGAGCTCTCAGCGGTGCGGTGATCGCGGTGGCCGGCGCGGGCGGCCCCGCGGGCCGGGCGACGCTGCAGCGTCTGGCCGACGCGGGTGCGACCGTCGTCGGCTCCGACAACGACCCGGAGCGCCTCGCGGAGGCCGTGGACGCGGCGAGCTACGCGCACGGCGGCGCCACGGTCGTCGGCGACACCGTCGACCTGCTCGACCTGCAGGCCACCCAGGACTGGGCGAACCGCATCGAGAAGGACTTCGGGCGTGTCGACGGCCTGGTCCACCTGGTCGGCGGCTGGCGCGGCAGCGAGACCTTCACCAAGACGCGGCTCGACGACTGGGACCTGCTGGAGCTGCTGCTCATCCGCACCGTGCAGCACACCTCCCTCGCCTTCCACGAGCCGCTCCAGCGCAGCCACCGCGGCCGGTACCTCCTGATCAGCGCCGCCGGGGCCAGCAGGCCGACCGCGGGCAACGCCGCGTACGCCGCCGCCAAGGCCGCCGCCGAGGCGTGGACCCTGGCCATGGCCGACTACTTCGCCAAGGCCGGGGGCGAGCAGGGGCCGAACGCCGCGGCTGCGATCCTGGTGGTGAAGGCACTGGTGCACGACGCCATGCGCGCCGACCGCCCCCACGCGAAGTTCGCGGGCTTCACGGACGTCGGCGACCTGGCCGAGGCCATCGCCCGTGTCTGGGACAAGCCTGCCGCCGAAGTGAACGGACAACGTCTGTGGCTGACCGAGAAGCCGTGAACCCGCCGAAGACCGACGCGCGTCGCCATCACGACCCGGAGGTCCGCGGTTTCGCGAGCGACAACTACGCCGGGGTCCACCCGGAGGTGCTCGCCGCCCTGGCCGTGGCCAACGGCGGGCACCAGGTCGCGTACGGCGAGGACGACTACACCGGGAACCTCCAGCGCATCGTCCGCAGCCACTTCGGCGCCACGGCCGAGGCGTTCCCGGTGTTCAACGGCACCGGCGCCAACGTCGTGGCCCTCCAGGCGGTCGCCGACCGCTGGGGCGCCGTGATCTGCGCCGAAAGCGCGCACATCAACGTCGACGAGGGCGGCGCCCCCGAGCGGATGGGCGGCCTGAAGCTGCTCACCGTGCCCACGCCGGACGGCAAGCTCACCCCCGAGCTGATCGACCGGCAGGCCTGGGGCTGGGACGACGAGCACCGCGCGATGCCGCAGGTCGTCTCCCTGGCCCAGGCCACCGAGCTGGGCACCGTCTACACGCCCGACGAGATCCGCGCGATCTGCGAGCACGCCCACGCCCACGGGATGAAGGTGCACCTGGACGGCTCCCGGATCGCCAACGCCGCGGCCTGCCTGGACGTCCCGATGCGGACGTTCACCAACGCGGCCGGCGTCGACATCCTCTCCCTGGGCGGCACCAAGAACGGCGCCCTGTTCGGCGAGGCGGTCGTGGTGATCAACCAGGACGCCGTCAGCCACATGAGGCATCTGCGCAAGCTGTCCATGCAGCTGGCCTCCAAGATGCGTTTCGTGTCGGTGCAGTTGGAGGCCCTGCTGGCCAGGGACCTGTGGCTGCGCAACGCCCGGCACTCCAACGAGATGGCCCAGCGGCTCGCCGAGGGTGTCCGGTCCGTGCACGGCGTGGAACTGCTCTACCCGGTGCAGGCCAACGCGGTCTTCGCGCGGCTGCCGCACGACGTGAGCGAGCGCCTGCAGAAGCGCTTCCGCTTCTACTTCTGGGACGAGGCCGCCGGCGATGTGCGCTGGATGTGCTCCTTCGACACCACGGAGGAGGACGTGGACGCGTTCCTGGCGGCGCTCAAGGAGGAGATGGCGCGGTAGTGGCACCGGGCCCGTCTGTGCATAGGTATGCGATGATCTGAAAAGTCATTGAAGGCCGTGCCCGACCGGCCGTACCTCTGGCGGCACCTCCCCACCGCACTCTGAGGCAAGGGACCATGACTCTCACGCTGACTGTGTCCGACGAGGTGCGCGCACTCGCACCCGGGTTCACCCATGTCGCCGTCGAGGCGCACGGACTCGTGGGCGGGCCCAGCACGGACGACAGCGCGGCGCTCCTCGACGAGGCGGCCCGCCGGCTCGCCCTACGCCTGGACGGGCGCGCCCCGCACGAGGATCCGCACATGGCCGCCTGGCGCGAGGTGTACACGGCGTTCGGCTCGAAGCCGTCGCGCACCCGCAACTCCGCCGAGGCGCTGGCCAGGAGAGCCCTCACGGACGCCGGTCTGCCGCGGATCAACGTTCTCGTGGACGTCTACAACGCCGTCAGTGTCGCCTGTCTGATCCCCGTCGGCGGCGAGGACATCGACCGCATCCAGGGCGGGATGCGGCTCGTGCGGGCCACCGGCGACGAGGACTTCGTGACCGCCGCGGGCGGTGCCGAGACCGTCGAGCATCCCGATCCCGGCGAGGTGGTGTGGCGCGACGACGCGGGAGTGACCTGCCGCCGCTGGAACTGGCGCCAGGGCCCGCGGACCCGGCTCACCGAGGCGACCGTCTCGGGCATCTTCCTGCTGGAGACCATGGCTGCGATGCCGGTCGCCGAGACCGAGCAGGCGGCCGCCGAACTGGCGGCGCTCCTGGCGAAGTTCAGCCCCGGGGCCCGGATCACGGTGCATAGGCCCGAGCCGGCGGGCTGAGCCGCCGGCTCGCGCGGGGTCAGCGGGCCTCGGCCTCGCGGACCTGCTCCGGGGTCGGGGCCGAGCCGCCGAGGTGGGCGGGCAGCCACCAACCGTCGTCCGTGTCGCGAGGGCGGCCGGGGTAGGCGCGCTGGGCGACGTCCAGCAGGTCCTGGACCCGCTCGCGCAGGCGGCGCGTGATCGCCCCCGCGTACTGGTCGCGGGGGGCTTCGACGGCCTCGCCCACCCGGATCGTGACCGGGAGGTGGCTGCGCCGGAAGTTGCGCGGATGCCCCTTGGTCCACAGCCGCTGCGTGCCCCACACGGCCATCGGGATCAGCGGAACGCCCGCCTCCTGGGCCATCCGTGCCGCACCCGACTTGAAGCTCTTCAGGGTGAACGACTGCGAGATCGTGGCCTCCGGGAACACCCCGACGATCTCACCGGAACGCAGCGAGTCCAGAGCGTGCTGGTAGGCCGCCTCTCCCTGCTTGCGGTCCACCGGGATGTGCCGCATGCCGCGCATCAGCGGACCGGAGATCCGGTGCCGGAACACGGACTCCTTCGCCATGAAACGCACCAGGCGCTTCTGCGGGAGGGCGGCCAGGCCGTTGAAGACGAAGTCCAGATAGCTGATGTGATTGCTCACCAGCACAGCGCCGCCCGAGCGCGGGATGTTCTCCGACCCCTGACAGTCGATCTTCAGGTCCCAGACCTTGAAGAGGGTCCGTGCGAGACCGACGACGGGACGGTAGACGAGTTCTGCCATGGGCGGGGTGGACCCTTCCTGCTCTGCCTGGGGAGGAACTCCCCGCCAGAAAGTTACGTAGCCGTAGGTTTACGGCATCTCGCAGATCGTGCCCCAAGAACGGTCGGGGAGCCAGCCCCCGTGCCCGACCGGCGCGAGATCCTCGTCACGTCGGCGTACATTTCCACCTCGTGCTTTTACGGCACCTTTACTCCACGCGGAGGGCGACCTGCTGGGCGAGCAGGTACATCTCGCACGCCACGCACCACCCCGACACCGCGTGCAGGGAGGCCCCGGCGAGCACGGTCCCGGTGGCCAACAGGCCCAGCCACAGCGGGCCCAGGGTGTAGCCGACCAGTCCGACACCGGCGAACACCAGCCCCACCGCCTGTGCGAACCGCGATGGTTCGAGCCCCTTTGGACCGGTCACCGGCCCCACCCGGGGCCGTACGAACCGGTGGAACGCCCAGCCGTACGGCGAATGGCCCACACCGCCCGCCGCGCCGAGCGCGAACACCAGGGTCTGCCACGCCAGCAGCCACACGTTCCCGGTGATCAGAACGACCGCCAGGACGGCGGCCGTCACGGCTGCCCCGAAGCGCGGTCCCCTCACGTCGATGTCCATGAAGCCAGGATTCCGGGGCGGGATGACCCGCGGCAGGCGGGAATCTTTGCGGTCTCGTGAACGCTTGTGCTGGTCGTGACGGGAGAACTGACAGGCGGGGTGGTGCGCGCGCGTGCGTGACGAGGGCAACGACAGGCGGCTCGGCGCTGCCGAACTGGGCGCCGAACTCGGTGAGCGGGCCACGCTGGTGCAGTTCTCCAGCGCCTTCTGCGCGCCCTGCCGGGCGGCTCGGCGCGTCCTCGGCGAGGTGTCCGGCCTGGTGCCGGGCGTCGCCCACGTCGAGATCGACGCGGAGGCGCAACTGCACCTCGTCCGCGCGCTGGGCATCGTCAGGACCCCGACCGTGCTGGTGCTGGACGCGGACGGCCGGATCGTGCGGCGGGCCGCCGGACAGCCGCGCAAGGCCGATGTGATCGCCGCGCTCGGACAGGCGGTCCGTACCAGGGCTCCCGGCGGCTGAGTCCAGATC
The DNA here is from genome assembly GCF_043204795.1 of Streptomyces sp. NPDC047706. Classification (NCBI taxonomy): domain Bacteria; kingdom Bacillati; phylum Actinomycetota; class Actinomycetes; order Kitasatosporales; family Streptomycetaceae; genus Streptomyces; species Streptomyces sp. NPDC047706. The sequence goes on from NZ_JBIDCW010000033.1 coordinate 72,851, forward strand.
CCCGGTGACGGGACGAACTTGACTGGGCGCGGCATCCGTCGTCAGCTTGACCCCATGCCTTCGGAAGTCCTTCTCTTCGGCCGGGTCCACGTCGACCTCGTCCGCACCGCGAGCGCGCGCTGTCCGGGCTGGTGAACAGCCCAGGATCCGCCCGTCGCCTGCCGCAGAAGGACACCTCCATGACGGCCACCCCCGGCCTCGCCGCAGCCGCCTCCCCGCACGGTGCCGCTCCCGACCTGTTCCGTGCCGTCTTCCGGCGGCACGCGGCCGGCGTGGCGGTGATCACAGCGCGGGGAGCCGACGGTCCGGTCGGCTTCACCGCCACCTCCCTCACCTCGGTCTCCGCCGAACCGCCTTTGCTCTCCTTCGGGATAGGCACCGGGTCGTCCAGCTGGGCGGCGATCTCCGGGGCCGGGCATGTCGGGGTGCACATACTCGGTGAGCACCAGCAGGAGCTGGCCGCCACCTTCGCGCGCAGCGGCGCCGACCGCTTCGCGGCGCCCACCGTCTGGCGCGAGGGTCCCGAAGGCGTCCCGCTGCTCGACGGCGTGCTGGCCTGGACGGTGTGCGCGGTGCACGTGCGCGTACCCGCGGGTGATCACCGTCTCGTACTCGCGGAGGTCGTCGGCGGTGACCCGGCCGGCGAGGGCCGGCCGCTGCTCTACCACCAGGGACGCTTCACCGCGTTGCGCGACTGACCGGCCTGCGGAACCGTCCGGTTCCGGTTACGCTGCGTTGCGAAGGTCACAGTTCAAAGCGCTTGCTTAGCGGGCATGGACTGGATGTACTGACGAGTAATATCTCGTTCGGAGCGTGGGTCGCCCCGACCGGGATCCGCCGCTAGAGGCGCCTATGCTGCCTGCAAGAAGGCAGCCAGAAATTGACGATGCAGTAGGAGAGCCGGCGTGAGCTTGAGGATCGTTGTCACTGTGAAGTACGTGCCCGACGCCACTGGCGACCGGCACTTCGCCGATGACCTGACCGTCGACCGCGACGACGTGGACGGTCTGCTCTCCGAACTGGACGAGTACGCGGTCGAACAGGCCCTGCAGATCGCCGAGGACGCCGACGACGCCGAGGTCACGGTGCTGACGGTGGGCCCCGAGGACGCCAAGGACGCGCTGCGCAAGGCGCTGTCGATGGGCGCCGACAAGGCGATCCACGTCGAGGACGACGACCTGCACGGCACGGACGCCATCGGCACCTCGCTGGTGCTGGCGAAGGCGGTCGAGAAGGCGGGCTACGACCTGGTCATCTCCGGCATGGCCTCCACCGACGGCACCATGGGCGTCGTCCCCGCCCTGCTCGCCGAGCGCCTCGGCGTTCCGCAGGTGACCCTGCTGTCCGAGGTGGCCGTCGAGGACGGCGTGGTGACGGGCCGCCGCGACGGCGACGCCGCCTCCGAGCAGCTTCAGGCGCAGCTTCCGGCGGTGGTCTCCGTGACCGACCAGTCGGGCGAGGCGCGCTACCCGTCCTTCAAGGGCATCATGGCGGCCAAGAAGAAGCCGGTGGAGTCCTGGGACCTGTCCGACCTGGACATCGAGGCCGACGAGGTCGGCCTGGAGAACGCGTACACCACGGTCGACGCCGCGACCGAGCGCCCGGCGCGCACCGCGGGCACGATCGTCAAGGACGAGGGCGAGGGCGGCAAGCAGCTCGCTGAGTTCCTCGCGAGCCAGAAGTTCATCTGAGCCCTGCGCTCGACTGCGCTGACCGCCCCTCATACTTCGCAAGCAGGAGAGAAGAAGTCCCATGGCTGAAGTTCTCGTCTACGTCGACCACGTGGACGGTGCCGTCCGCAAGCCCACCCTGGAGCTGCTGACGCTGGCCCGTCGCATCGGTGAGCCCGTCGCCGTCGCGCTCGGCAACGGCGCCGCCGACACCGCCGCCACGCTCGCCGAGCACGGCGCGGTGAAGGTCCTCACCCACGACGCCGCCGAGTACGCCGACTACCTGGTCGTCCCCAAGGTGGACGCGCTCCAGGCCGCCCACGAGGCCGTCTCCCCGGCCGCGGTGCTGGTCCCGTCCTCCGCGGAGGGCAAGGAGATCGCCGCCCGTCTGGCGCTGCGCCTCGGCTCCGGCATCATCACCGACGCCGTCGACCTGGAGGCCGGCGACGAGGGTCCGGTGGCCACGCAGTCGGTGTTCGCCGCGTCCTACTCCACCAAGTCCCGTGTCACCAAGGGCACCCCGGTCATCACGGTCAAGCCGAACTCGGCCGCCGTGGAGGCCGCCCCGGCCGCCGGTGCGGTCGAGGCCCTGAGCGTGTCCTTCTCCGCCCAGGCCACCGGCACCAAGGTCACCTCGCGCACGCCGCGTGAGTCGACGGGCCGCCCCGAGCTGACCGAGGCAGCGATCGTGGTCTCCGGCGGTCGTGGCGTCGGCGGCGCGGAGAACTTCGCGCTGATCGAGGCGCTCGCCGACTCCCTCGGCGCGGCCGTGGGTGCCTCGCGCGCCGCGGTGGACGCGGGCTGGTACCCGCACACCAACCAGGTCGGCCAGACCGGCAAGGCGGTCTCGCCGCAGCTGTACATCGCCTCCGGCATCTCGGGCGCGATCCAGCACCGGGCCGGCATGCAGACCTCGAAGACCATCGTGGCCGTCAACAAGGACGCCGAGGCCCCGATCTTCGAGCTGGTCGACTACGGCGTCGTCGGCGACCTCTTCGACGTCGTCCCGCAGCTCACCGACGAGATCAAGACCCGCAAGGGCTGACCGTCATCGGGCTGTCCGCAGTCTGTACGAGGCCCCCGTGACCGGCGACGGTCACGGGGGCCTCGCCTCATCCGAGGGTCACCGTGGCCTGCACCGGCAGGTGGTCGCTGGGGAACTGGCCGTCCACCGAGAAGGTGTTGATGTCCGCCCGGTGCACCGTGACGCCGGGCGTGGCGAGGATCCAGTCGATGCGGTCGCCGTTCGGCGTCAGCGGCCGGTAGCCGTGGAAGGTGGCGTACAGGTCGCCCCGCTCGGCGGCCGTCTCCCAGGTGTCGGTGAGGCCGGCGCCCAGCATGGCGTCGTAGACCGGGTTGTCGTGCGCGGCGACGTTGAAGTCGCCGGTCACCAGCAGCGGCAGCGAGCGGTCCAGCCCGGCGATCCGCTGTGCGATCAGCGTGGCTGCACGCGCGCGTGCGTCCTGGCTGCGGTTGTCCAGGTGGGTGTCGAGGAAGTAGAACTCCCGGCCGCCGTCGCGCAGATCGCGGAAGCGGACCCAGGTGACCATGCGGATGGAGCCACCGCCCCAGGTGTTCGAGCCGATCACGTCGGGGGTGTCCGAGAGCCAGAAGTGGTCGTACTCCAGGGGGGCGAGGCGCCGGGTGTCGTAGAAGATCGCCATGAACTCGTCGCGGCTGCCGCCCGCGCGGCCGGTGCCGATCCAGTCGTGGTGCGGGCCGAGGTCGGACTCGATGTCCCGCACCTGCTGGTAGAGCCCTTCCTGGGTGCCGACGAGGTGCGGGCGCTCGCGGCGCAGCAGTTCGCGCATCACGGGTCTGCGCACGGCCCAGCTGTTGGGTTCGGCGGTGCTCGCGAAGCGGAGGTTGAAGGACATGGTCCCCAGTCGGCGGCCGCCGTGCTCCAGTGTCGGCGCGGCGCCGGCACGCTCCTCCGCCGAGGCGGCCGACGACGACAGTGCTGTACTGGAGAGGGGCACGGCGGCCGCCGCGGCCAACGCGCCCTTCAGCCCCAGGCGGCGGGTGACTCGGCTCCGGTTCGGCACAGGGGCTCCTTAGGTCGTGGCGGCCAGCAGAGTGTGCCTACGAAAGTGTTCCCCCGACTCGTGATGCGAACGTGAACATGCCGAAAGGTCGGGGTGGCCCGGCGGGGAAGTGGTGTTGACCAGGCGGAAGCTCCCCGGATAACTTCATTCTACGGATTGTTGATTCCGCAGAGCGGAAAATAGGAGGGTGTGGGATGGGTCAGGGCCAGCAGGAGCAGGTCGCGACGAGCCTCGCGGGCACGGTCAGCGAGGAGATCAGCGCCTCCCTCGCGCCGGTCGACGCCGAACTGGAGCGCCGCTACCCCGGAGACCCCGGCACCCGTCAGCCCGTCCACACCGTCTACGTCCCGGGTGACGCCTTCGCAGCCGGCACCCTCCGCTCCTGGGGCGACCAGGCACTCGCCGCCCTCGACGAACACGCCCCCGACGCCGCGTCGTTCGCCGCCGTACTGGGGCTCTGCGACGACCTCGCCGAGCCCGTGTACACGCGCGTGCGCGCCAAGCTGGAGCGCGAGCCCGTCGAGGACCTGCGTGTCGACTTCGAGGACGGCTACCAGGGCGGCGACGAGGACCAGGACGCCGCCCGCGCCGCCCGCCTGATCGCCGACGCGTACGCCGACGGCACCGCGGCCCCGTACATGGGCATCCGCATGAAGTGCATGGAGGCACCGGTCCGGGACCGTGGCATCCGCACCCTCGACATCTTCCTCACCGGCCTGATCCGGGCCGGTGGCCTGCCCGGCGGGCTGGTGCTCACACTGCCCAAGGTGACCTATCCGGAGCAGGTCACGGCCATGGTCCGGCTGCTGGAGGCCTTCGAGAAGACGCACGCCCTGGAGCCCGGCCGGCTGGGCTTCGAGATCCAGGTCGAGACCAGCCAGTCGATCCTCGCCTCCGACGGCACCGCCGCCGTCGCCCGGATGATCCAGGCCGCCGAGGGCCGCGCCACCGGGCTGCACTACGGCACCTTCGACTACAGCGCCTGCCTCGGCGTCTCCGCCGCCTACCAGGCCGGCGACCACCCCGCCGCCGACCACGCCAAGGCGGTCATGCAGGTCGCCGCCGCGGGCACCGGCGTCCGCGTCTCGGACGGCTCCACCAACGTCCTGCCCGTCGGTCCCACCGAGATGGTGCACGACGCCTGGCGCCTGCACTACGGACTCATCCGCCGCGCCCTGGCCCGTGCCTACTACCAGGGCTGGGACATGCACCCCGGCCACATCCCCACCCGCTACGCGGCCGTGTTCGCCTTCTACCGCGAGGGTTTCGAGCAGGCCGCCGGCCGGCTCGCCCGCTACGCCAACCGGAGCGGCGGCGACGTCATGGACGAGCCCGCCACCGCCAAGGCCCTCAGCGGCTATCTGCTGCGTGGCCTGGACTGCGGCGCCCTGGACATCGCCGATGTCGCACGCCTTACCGGGCTGACCCGGGCCGACCTCGAAGGCTTCGCGGCGCCCCGGCGGGGCGACCTGACGGCATCCGCGAGGTAGCCGACGGGCCTGCCCCGCACGGCCCCGTGTCCGTCCGCTCCGGCGTCGCTGCTCCACGGCCCGACCGGCGCTCACGGGCGGGTCGTCCAGGCGCGGGAACGGGTCAGCCGTCGCGGCAGAAGATGGTCCGGCGGGCGGCCGGTGAGGTCCTCGGCCGCGAGGTCGCCGTCACGCAACTCCGCACCGTGACCCGGCGCGGCCGCGCCCCGGACTGGCCGCACAGCGCCCCATACGCGGCACGAGGCCCACGCCGGGGTCCGGGCACGGCCCCCCGGATTCGCCGCCGTGCACGACCACGCCGAGGCCGACGGCCGTCCACTGATCGCAAGGGCCCCGGTGCCCGGACGCGTCCGGGCCGCGGAGGGCGGGTCGGCGCACGGCGGGCCGCGCGTCCGCCGCGGCCGGCGCGACCGGGCGTCCGAACGTGCCCGCGCGGACGTTCGCTGACACCTCACGCCCATGAGCGGCGGACCGGCCGTCGCGGGCCGCGGCCTCGGCTCCCGCGACGGCCGGTCCGCCGCGCGGGGACCGCTCAGCCCGCCGGCGGCAGCTCGCCCGACCCCCGGGTGATCAGCCGGGTCGGCAGTTCGATCTTCTCCGGGACGACCAGTGAACCGTCCAGCTGGCGGAACAGCCGCTCGGCGGCCGTGCGGCCCAGTGCCGCCGCGTCCTGCGCGACGACCGTGACGCCGGGCTGGAGCAGATCGGCCAGCTCGATGTCGTCGAAGCCGACCAGCGCGACCCGGCGCGGCTGCTCAGCCAGGACCCGGATCACGGTGACCGTCACCCGGTTGTTGCCCGCGAAGATCGCGGTGACGGGGCCGGGGCGGGACAGCATCTCCTCGGCCGCCCGCCGCACCCGCAGCGGATCCGTGGCCCCCAGGGACATCCATGCGTCCTCGACGGGTATGCCGGCGTCCTCCATGGCCGCCCGGTAGCCGCGCAGGCGCTCGGCGGCGGTGTGGATGCGGGGCATGTCGCCGACGAACCCGATCCGGCGGTGCCCGTGCGCGATCAGGTGGGCCACGCCGTCACGGGCTCCGCCGTAGCTGTCCGAGAGGACCACGTCGGCGTCGATGTTCCCGGCCGGGCGGTCCACGAACACCGTGGCGACACCCGCCTTCAGCTCGGGCTCCAGATAGCGGTGATCGTCGCCGGCCGGGATCACCACCAGCCCGTCCACCCGCCTGGCGCACAACGCCAGCACCAGTTCCTGCTCGCGATCGGGGTCCTCGGCGCTGGACCCGTTGATCAGCAGGGCGCCGTGCGCGCGGGCCACCTCCTCCACCGCGCGGCTCAAAGGGCCGTAGAACGGGTCGGCCAGGTCCTCCAGGACGAGTCCGATGCTCGCCGTGCGGCCCTTGCGGAGCACGCGCGCGCTGTCGTTGCGGCGGAAGCCGAGCGCCTCGATGGCCTCCTGGACGCGGCGCTCGGTCTCCGGAGTCACCCCCGGCTCCCCGTTCACGACGCGGGACACCGTCTTGAGACCGACTCCGGCGCGGGCCGCCACGTCCTTCATGGTGGGCCGGTTGCCGTAGCGGTTGGCGGCGAGGCGGTGGGTCTCGGGCACGGTGCGCTGTCCTGTCCTGTGGTCCATGGGGATGCGTTGATCCATGGTTTGTATGAGGATGTGGCGTCGAGCATAGAGCCTGGACAACGTTGTCAGAAGCGGGAGAGACTGTCCACCGCACTTCCCGGCCCGCGCCCCACCGCAGGTCGGCCGGCCCATAACCCAAGGTTGACGGGGGATCTCACACTGATGCACACCGACCTCGTGGCCGCGCTCGACATCGGCGGCACCAAGATCGCAGGCGCGCTGGTGGACGGCGGCGGCCGGATCGTGGTGCGCGCGCAGCGCCCCACACCCGCCCAGAAGGACGGCGACACCGTGATGCGGGCCGTCGAGGAGGTCATCGGCGAGCTCACCGCCTCGCCGCTGTGGGGGCGCGCGCACGCGGTCGGCATCGGCAGCGCGGGTCCCGTGGACGCCTCCGCGGGCACGGTCAGCCCGGTGAACGTCCCCGGCTGGCGCGACTATCCGCTGGTGTCCCGGGTCCGGGCGGCGACCGGCGGGCTGCACGTCGAGCTGATCGGCGACGGCGTGGCCATCACCGCCGCCGAGCACTGGCAGGGCGCCGCACGCGGACACGACAACGCGCTGTGCATGGTCGTCTCCACCGGCGTCGGCGGCGGCCTGGTCCTCGACGGGCGCCTGCACCCCGGCCCCACCGGCAACGCCGGCCACATCGGTCACATCAGCGTGGATCTCGACGGCGACCCGTGCCCGTGCGGTGCGCGCGGGTGCGTGGAGCGCATCGCCAGTGGCCCCAACATCGCCCGCCGCGCCCTGGAGGGCGGATGGCTGCCGGGTCCGGACGGCGACACCTCCGCCGCCTCCGTTGCCGCCGCCGCCCGTGCGGGGGACCCGGTCGCCGTGGCCTCCTTCGAACGCGCCGCCCAGGCCCTGGCCGCCGGCATCGCGGCCACCGCGACCCTGGTCGAGATCGACATCGCCGTGATCGGCGGAGGAGTGGGCAAGGCCGGCGACGTGCTCTTGGTGCCCCTGCGCAAGACTCTGGCCGACTACGCGACCCTGTCGTTCGTCCAGCGCCTGACCGTGGTGCCCGCCCAGATGGGTACCGACGCGGGGCTGGTGGGGGCGGCCGCCGCGGTGCTGAGCCGGAGGACGGACACCGCCGCGGCGGGCGTGTGAGACGCAGGCGGCGCAGGCGGCAGGAACGTTCACCCGGGACCCCCGGCGGGTGCCGGGGCCCGAGGGAACGGGAGACAGGTGCGTGACCCCGGGGCCGGTCCGTCAGTTGTTCGGGGCATGAAGAAGCGCAGCATGCTCGCCATCGCCTCCCTCGCCACCGGCTTCGTCGTCGCGGCGGTCACCCCCTCCCACGCCCTGGGTGAGGGTCTGAGCAAACTCAGCGTCGGAGACACCCTCGACACGATCGACCAGACCATCGCCGACGAAAGCCTGCAGATCGACAGGGGTGTCCTTGGCGGCGGCCAGAGCGACACCGACGACGGCACGCAGGGCGAGAGGGCCGAGGGCGTCAAGGGCGAGAAGGCCGACGCCAAGCCGGGCAACAAGGCCGGCGGCAGCAAGGGCGGCAAGAACGCAGGCGGCAAGGGCAGCAAGGCCGGCGGCAGCAAGGCCGGCAAGGGCCACTGAGGCGGCAACCAGCGACAAGCGGAAGCGGCGGCCCCCCCCCCCCGCCGGGGCGCGCCCACGCCGAGTGGGGCGCCGCCGGGGGGGGGGTGGCGGAGGGGGGGGGGGGGGCGGGCCCCACCGGGGCCCACCAAA
>NZ_JBIDCW010000034.1:0-66204 GCF_043204795.1 Streptomyces sp. NPDC047706
GCCGCCGGGCCCGCCGACACCCCCCCCCTGGGCCCCGCGCGCCCCGGCGCCCACCCCGGCCCCCCCCCCCCGCCCCCCCCCCCCCCCGGGGGGCCCCCCCCCCCCCGGCGGGGGGGGCCCCCGCCACTGTGTGTGCGACGTGTTCTCATCCCGCCCGCTCGTTGCTACGGTGCCGGACCTGACGAGGTATCAGTTCCAGTCCGCCGGAGGCAGGCATGCGTGCCCTGATCGCCGCGGTGACCGGTCTCGCCGTCGCCGTCGCCGTGGTGCTCACGATCACGGCCATGGGCGCACCGACGGGCGGGACGTCACCGAAACCGCTGCTGACGACGGTGCCGGCACACCCGTGACCCCGGCGGAGGGAGACCGAGATGCGCCGCAGGACCAGCCTCATTCTGCTCGCCCTCGCCGTGTTCTTCGCGGCCCTGTCCCCCCTGCTGCGCTGGTACGCCTTCCCTCGCCTGGCGAAGATCCCGCCGAACCAGTACCAGGAGATGGTTCTGGAAGCGAAGGACGCCACGCTCCTCGACTACGGCACCATGCAGGCCCGCAAGGTCCCCGAGGTGACCATCGTGCAGACCCTCAAGGGAGACGTGGAGGCCTCCGAACGGATCGAGCGCACGGCGGGCCGTGACGTGGTCGTCTGGGACAGCCTGTCCTACGTCCAGGGCCCCGACGGCAAGATGGTCTCCAGGATCCCCGAGCGGTACATCTTCGACGCCCACACCCAGGAACCCGTCCACGCCCCCGGCGAGATGGTCGACGGCGACCCTGTGCGGCGGGAGGGCATCGAGTTCAAATAGCCCTTCCTGACCGAAAAACGAAACTACGAGTACTTCGACGCACAAGCGCGCATCACCGCACCCATCCACTACAAGGGCACACAGACCTTCCGCGGCGTCGAGGTCTACTACTTCGAGCAGACGATCCCGTGGACGAAGGTCCCGTTCCCCGAGGTCATGCCCGTCGAGGGCATCACCCCCGAGTCCGTGGCCGAGACGGGTACGACGCGCTGGTACACCACGGTCCGCAAGTTCTGGGTGGAACCGCTCACCGGCGCACCCGTCCACGGCGAGGAGATCCACGAGGAAGAACTCCGCGGCGGCACCCTGCTCGGCGGCCGCGACAAGGTCACGGCCTTCGCCGGCCACGTCAAGATGCGCGAGGACTACATCGACCACACGGTCGGCCTGGTCAAGTCCAACCGCACCCTGGTCCTGCTGATGACCTCCCACCTGCCCTGGGGCTTTCTGACGCTGGGCGTCCTGCTGCTCACCCTCGCCCTGTACCTGGAGGCCCGTGGCCGCCGCCCCGGCGAGGCGCCTCCCGCGGAGAGCACGCAAGCGGAACCGGTCAGCGCCTGAGTCGCGCGTTGGTGTGCCGGGTGGGCTCGGCGGTGGCCGGGTCCTCGGGCCACGGATGCCTGGGGTAGCGGCCGCGCAACTCCGCCCGTACGCCCTTGTAGCCGTCCCGCCAGAAGGAGGCGAGGTCCGCGGTGACCGCGGCGGGACGGCCGGCGGGGGAGAGCAGATGCACGAGCACGGGGACCCCCGCGAGGGCGGGCGACTCCTGGAGCCCGAACATCTCCTGCAACTTCACGGCCAGGACGGGCCGTTCGGGATCGGCGTAGTCGACCCGGATCCTGGACCCACTCGGCACGGAGATCCGCTCGGGCGCGAGCTCGTCCAGCCGCGCCGCTTCCCCCGAGGCCCAGGGCAGCAACCGGGACAGTGCCTGCCCGGCGTCGATCCGCGCCAGATCACCGCGCCGCCGCGCACGGCTCAGCTCGGGCTCCAGCCACTCCTCCACGCGCGCGTGCAGAGCCTCGTCGGACACGTCCGGCCACGGCTCCCCGAGGTGCCACCGCAAAAACGCGAGCCGCTGCCGCAGTACGGTCGCCTCCGGTGGCCACGGCAGCAACCCGAACCCTTCCCGCCGCAGCCCGTCCACCAGCGCCTTCCGTACGAGGCCGGGAGCCGCGTCCGGCAGCGGGCGCACCGCCAGCTCCACGGCCCCGAGCCGCTCGACCCGCCGCGCGACGACGTCACCGCCGGCCCAGTGGACCTCCTGCGCCTCGGTGCGGAAAGTGCCCGCCGCCAGCCGTGCGACCTCCTCGTCCACCTCGGCGGCGAGCCGCACGCGCGCGTGCCCCTTGCCCAGCGGTCGGTCGGCCACGGCGACGGCGAGCCAGGGCGCTCCCCGCAGGGGCGAGGCCTCCCCGATCTCTGCCCGGGTCCCGGAGACCAGGAGATACGACCCGCCGTCGGCCCTGGCGACCCGCTCCGGGAAGGCGAGCGCGGCCACGACGCCGGCGGGGTTCCCCGCCGCGTGGGAAGCGCGCACGCAGTCCCGTCCGCCCGGCCCCCCGAACTCCGCGGCCGGCGGCCGGCGGTCATCGGCGGGCGGGCCGGCCGACTCCGCCAGGACGGCCCGCAGCCGCCGGACCTCCGCGCGCCAGCGCCCTGCGTAGGCGTCGCCCCCACGCCGGACAGCCCTCAGCGCAGCGGCCAGGTCCTCCCCGTACTCCCGAGGCGCCTCCTCACTGAGCAGGGCGACCACCTCGGCCGACCGCTCGGCCCCGACGAACGCGGAGGCATCGAGCAACGCCCGCCCCAGCCGCGGATGCAGCCCGAGCCGGGCCAGCCGCGCGCCCCGCTCCGTCGCCCGTCCGGCGGAGTCGACCGCCCCCACCGCCCGCAGCACTCCCCGCGCCGCCGCCATGGCCCCGCCCGGCGGGGGATCCAGAAGCGCCAGCCCGGACGCCTCCGGATCACCCCAGCACGCCGCCTGCAGCGCGAACGCCGTCAGATCGGCCACCAGGATCTCCGGCGCCGGGAAGCGCGGCAGGCGCCCGTCCTCGGCCTCCGCCCAGCACCGGTACACGGCCCCCGGAGCCTCGCGCCCGGCGCGTCCCGCCCGCTGCCGCCCGGCCGCCTGCGAGGCCCGCACGGTCGTCAGCGCACTCAGCCCGCGCGCGTGGTCCACCCGCGGCTCACGCGCCAGCCCCGAGTCCACGACCACGCGTACCCCGGGAACCGTCAGGGACGACTCGGCCACCGACGTCGCCAGCACCACCCTGCGCCGTGTCCCCGCGGAGAGCACCGCGTCCTGCACGGCCGCCGGCGCCCGCCCGTGGACCTGCAGCACCTCGACGTCCCCGACATCCCCGAGCTGCCCGGCGACCTTCGCCATCTCCCCGACCCCCGGCAGAAAACACAGCACGTCCCCCGCCCGCCCGGCCAGCGCCCGGCGTACCACCGACGCCACATGGCCGAGCAGTGCCGGGTCGACGCGCATGCCGTGCGGCGGCCGCACGGGACGCGCGGGCGGCGCCCACACCACCTCGACCGGGTGCGAGGCACCCTCCGCCGCGACCACGGGAGCCCCGCCGAGCAGCCGGGCCCAGCCCTCGGAGTCCGTCGTCGCCGACGCGGCCACCAGCCGCAGCTCAGGCCGCAGCGCCTGCCGTACGTCCCACAGGAACGCCGCCGCCGTGTCGGCGTCCAGATGCCGCTCGTGGCACTCGTCGAGGATCACCACGTCCACGCCGCTCAGCTCCTGGTCCCGCTGGAGCCGTTGCAGCAGCACACCCGTCGTGACGACCTCCACGCGCGTGTGCCGCCCGCCGGACCTCTCCCCGCGCACGGTGTGACCGACGCTCCCGCCGACCTGCTCGCCCAGCAGCCACGCCATCCGGCGTGCCGCCGCCCGCGCCGCGATCCGCCGCGGCTCGGCCACGACCACCCGCCGGGCCGGCCCCTCGCCGAGCAGCCCCGCCAGCGCGAGCGGCACCAGCGTCGTCTTGCCCGTGCCCGGGGGTGCGACGAGGACGGCCGTGCCGTGCCCGTCCAGGGCCTCGCGCAGGGCGGGCAGGGCGCTACGTACGGGGAGGGCGTCCAGGGCGTCGTCGCGGATCACGCACCTAGTGTCGTACGACCGCGGGACAGGCCCGGCGTGTGTGTGCCCGACATGTGTGTCTGACGCGTGTGTGCCTGATGTGGGAGGGGGCTCAGTCCCGCTCGCACACGAAGATCGCGGTACCGGGGATCAGGTTCCCGCGCAGCGGGGACCAGCCGCCCCATGCGGAGGTGTTCCAGGCCGGCCATTCCGGCTCCACCAGGTCCACGAGCCGGAACCCGGACGCCACGACGTCCCGGACCCGGTCGCCGACCGTCCTGTGGTGCTCGACGTACACCGCGTGGCCGTGCTCGTCCTGCTCGACGTAGGGGGTCCGGTCGAAGTACGAACCCGAAACGCTCAAGCCCTCAGGACCGGGCTCGTCCGGGAACGCCCAGCGGATCGGGTGCGTCACCGAGAACACGAACCGGCCGCCCGGCCGCAGCACCCGCCGGATCTCCCGGAGCACCATCCGGGGATCCGCCACGAAGGGCAGCGCCCCGTACGCCGAGCACGCCACGTCGAAGCAGGCGTCCGCGAAGGGCAGGGCGGCCGCGTCGGCGCACACCAGGGGGAACGCGCCGCCGATGCGCAGCGCGTGCTGGAGCTGGCGGTGGGAGATGTCCAGGGCGACCGGGTGGGCGCCCTGCGCGGCCAGCCAGCGCGCGCACTGGGCGGCGCCGGCGCCGATCTCCAGCACGTCCTTGCCCTTGAGGTCCTCCGGCGGGCCGAGCAGCTCCGCCTCGACCTCGTCCAGGCCCTCGGGTCCCCACACGAAACGGTCGTCGCCGAGGAACGTGCCGTGCTCGGTCTGGTACTCGTCCGCGTTGCGGTCCCACCAGCCCCGGTTGGCCCGGGCGCTCTCCGTGACATCGGCGGTGCGCCGGGTGGCTTCCGGCTCGAACGCTTCCGGCTCTTGGATGATCGGCTCCCTCGTCGTAATCTGCCGTCCAGCCCGTTCCGGGGGTGTCGCTGGAGGGGCGCCCCAGGGCCTGCGTGGCCTCAGAAGACAGGTTTTGTGCCGGGTATGGGGTGATCCGCCCCGGGTGTGCGCCTTCGCGCATTGACCCTGTCCGGCTGCCCCCGTATGCTACAAGTTGCGCTGCGGGCCTGCGCACCTCAGACGTAGCAGGCTGCGCTCGCATCTGTTGTATGTCCCCTCGGTTGTCGAGGCGCCGTCACCAGGTTCTGGTGGGGCGCTTCCTTGGCTGTCCGGCTTCTGCAGAGCGAAACGGGCTCCCGGCGTAAGCAGTACCTACGACTTCAATGTCCGTACCGGAGCCCTTTCCCACATGACGAGCAGCACCGAGACCACCGCCACCACCCCGCAGGTAGCGGTCAACGACATCGGTAACGAGGAAGCCTTCCTCGCCGCGATCGACGAGACGATCAAGTACTTCAACGACGGCGACATCGTCGACGGCGTCATCGTGAAGGTCGACCGGGACGAGGTCCTGCTCGACATCGGTTACAAGACCGAAGGCGTTATCCCGAGCCGCGAGCTCTCGATCAAGCACGACGTCGACCCCAACGAGGTCGTCGCCGTCGGTGACGAGATCGAGGCCCTTGTTCTCCAGAAGGAGGACAAGGAAGGCCGCCTGATCCTCTCGAAGAAGCGCGCCCAGTACGAGCGTGCCTGGGGCACCATCGAGAAGATCAAGGAAGAGGACGGGATCGTCACCGGTACCGTCATCGAGGTCGTCAAGGGTGGTCTCATCCTCGACATCGGCCTCCGTGGCTTCCTCCCGGCCTCCCTGGTCGAGATGCGCCGCGTCCGCGACCTCCAGCCCTACGTGGGCAAGGAGCTCGAAGCCAAGATCATCGAGCTGGACAAGAACCGCAACAACGTGGTGCTGTCCCGCCGTGCCTGGCTGGAGCAGACCCAGTCCGAGGTCCGCCAGACGTTCCTCACCACCCTGCAGAAGGGTCAGGTCCGTTCCGGCGTCGTCTCCTCGATCGTCAACTTCGGTGCCTTCGTGGACCTGGGTGGCGTCGACGGTCTGGTCCACGTCTCCGAGCTGTCCTGGAAGCACATCGACCACCCGTCCGAGGTTGTCGAGGTCGGCCAGGAGGTCACCGTCGAGGTCCTCGACGTCGACATGGACCGCGAGCGCGTCTCCCTGTCGCTGAAGGCGACCCAGGAAGACCCGTGGCAGCAGTTCGCCCGGACCCACCAGATCGGTCAGGTCGTCCCGGGTAAGGTCACCAAGCTGGTTCCGTTCGGTGCGTTCGTCCGCGTGGACGAGGGCATCGAGGGTCTGGTCCACATCTCCGAGCTGGCCGAGCGCCACGTGGAGATCCCGGAGCAGGTCGTCCAGGTCAACGACGAGATCTTCGTCAAGGTCATCGACATCGACCTCGAGCGCCGCCGCATCAGCCTCTCGCTGAAGCAGGCCAACGAGTCCTTCGGTGCCGACCCGGCCTCGGTCGAGTTCGACCCGACCCTGTACGGCATGGCCGCGTCCTACGACGACCAGGGCAACTACATCTACCCCGAGGGCTTCGACCCCGAGACCAACGACTGGCTCGAGGGCTACGAGAAGCAGCGCGAGGAGTGGGAGCGCCAGTACGCCGAGGCGCAGACCCGCTTCGAGCAGCACCAGCAGCAGGTCATCAAGTCCCGCGAGGCCGACGCCGCCGCCGCGGCCGAAGGCGGCGACGCGGCGGGTGCGGCTCCGGCCGCGTCCGGCGGTTCGTACTCCTCCGAGGGCCCGGACAACTCCGGCGCGCTGGCCTCGGACGAGGCGCTCGCCGCGCTGCGCGAGAAGCTGGCCGGCGGCCAGAGCTGAACGCTCACCGCTGAGGCATAGCCGATAGCCAAGGGCCCGTACCTCCGTGGTACGGGCCCTTGGCGTGTCCGCGGTCGCCGCGAACTCTGCCCCGGCTCCGACACGTTCGGCTGCTGACGCATCAGCCGATCTTGGCGTGCCGGACGGGAATGCGCCTCCGGTGGGCGGCGTTGTCGAGTACGGACACGAGGAGGAGCGGTCACTGTGCTTGATCCGCAGGGTTTGTACACGTGGGAGCCGAAGGGCCTGGCCGTCGTCGACATGGCGCTCGCCCAGGAGTCGGCCGGACTTGTCATGCTCTATCACTTCGACGGATACATCGACGCGGGCGAGACCGGCGACCAGATCGTCGACCGGCTCCTCGACACGCTGCCCCACCAGGTCGTCGCCCGCTTCGACCACGACCGGCTCGTCGACTACCGCGCCCGCCGCCCGCTGCTGACCTTCAAGCGCGACCGGTGGACCGACTACGAGGAGCCCACGATCGCCGTACGGCTCGTCCAGGACACCACCGGCGCGCCGTTCCTGCTGCTGTCCGGCCCTGAGCCGGACGTGGAGTGGGAGCGCTTCGCCGCGGCCGTGGACCAGATCGCGGAGCGCCTCGGCGTACGCCTCGCCGTGAACTTCCACGGCATCCCCATGGGCGTGCCGCACACCCGTCCGGTGGGCATCACCCCGCACGGCAACCGCACCGACCTCGTACCGGGCTACCGCAGCCCCTTCGACGAGGCCCAGGTGCCCGGCAGCGCCGAGTCTCTCGTCGAGTACCGCCTCATGCAGGCCGGCCACGACGTTCTGGGCGTCACCGCGCACGTTCCGCACTACATCGCGCGCTCCGCGTATCCGGACGCGGCGCTGACCGTGCTGGAGACCATCACGGCCGCGACCGGGCTGGTGCTGCCGGGTATCGCGCACTCCCTGCGTACGCACGCGTATCGCACGCAGTCGGAGATCGACCGGCAGATCCAGGAAGGCGACGAGGAACTCACCGCCCTCGTCCAGGGCCTGGAGCACCAGTACGACGCCGTCGCGGGCGCCGAGACCCGCGGCAACATGCTCGCCGAGCCGGTGGAGATTCCGTCGGCCGACGAGATCGGGCAGGAGTTCGAGCGCTTCCTGGCGGAGCGTGAAGGGGAGAACTGAGGACGTCGCCGCGGTGGGGGCGGGCGGCTTCGGGATGGGGAGAGGGCTGTGCGGTCGGTGTTCCCCGAGGGGGCGTCCCCACGGGGTGCGTCGTCACCGGCAGGGCCTAAGCTTCCGCTCATGCTGAAGGTGGGCCTGACCGGCGGGATCGGCGCCGGCAAGAGTGAGGTGTCGCGGCTGCTCGTGGAGTGCGGAGCCGTCCTGGTCGACGCGGACCGCATCGCGCGGGAGGTCGTCGCGCCCGGCACTCCCGGGCTCGCCGCGGTGGTCGACGCCTTCGGTGACGAGGTGCTTGCCCCGGACGGTGGCCTGGACAGGCCGAGGCTCGGGTCGATCGTCTTCGCCGACCCGGAGAAGCTGGCCGTCCTGAACTCGATCGTCCACCCCCTGGTGGGTGCCCGCTCCCGCGAGCTGGAGTCCGCGGCCGCGGAGGACGCCGTCGTCGTCCACGACGTGCCGCTCCTTGCCGAGAACAGCCTGGCGCCGCTCTACGATCTGGTGATCGTCGTCGACACCGCCCCCGAGACCCAGCTGGACCGGCTGGTACGGCTGCGGGGCATGACCGAGGAGGACGCACGCGCGCGTATGGCCGCCCAGGCGACGCGTGAGAGGCGCCTCCAGATCGCGGACATCGTGATCGACAACGACGTCCCGCTGTCGGAGCTGCAGAGGCGGGTGCGGGAGGTGTGGGCGGAGCTGGTGCGGCGAGCGCATGCGTCCCCGGGATCGCCTGCCGGGGAGCCGCGGGCGTAGCGCCTGCGGTGTCCGAGCCTGCGGTGCGGCGGTTCGTGGTGCGGCGGTGCAGGGTTGGGGCGGTGCGGGGCTGTGGCTTGAGTGCTGCTACGTGTGGGGCGTGGCCGGAACGGCCATGGGCGCGGTCCGAGGAGTGCCTGCGGGAATAGTGGCAACGGCAGCGGGCGTTGAATCCGGCCAGTAAGGGAAGGACTCTGCCGTGCCCGACACCAGCGGTTCGACCGGACGTTCACCGGAGACGCATGTCATCGACTACCGCGCCGCCGAGCAACTGCTCGCCGCGCGCGATCCGCGGGGCGCGGTGAAGCTGCTCGACCCCGTGGTCGCCGCGCACCCCGAGAACACGGCGGCCCGGCTGCTACGCGCGCGTGCGTTCTTCGCCGCCGCGCAACTGCGGCCCGCGGAACTGGAGTTCACGATCGTTCTGGAGCGCGAGCCGGACAACGCGTTCGCGCACTTCGCGCTCGCCCGCACCTATGAGCGGCAGGGCCGGCCGGACCAGGCGAAGCGGCATTTCCGGCTGGCGGCCGCGCTGGATCCGAACCCGGAGTATCTGAAGGCGGCACGGTTCGACGGGTGAGCCTTTCAGGGCGGCGCGATCGATGCGCCGGTGTTCTGCAGGTGGCGGGGCTCGATGGGCCGGGCGTCCGTAGGCAGCGCCGCTCGACGGGGAGCCGGAGGGCGGCTACGGAGTGTGGTCGTCCGGGGGGCGGTGAGGTGCGCGGTCATCGATGGGGCGGTACGGCGGGACGTCCCGGCCGGGCTGGAAGTGCGGGCCCTGGCGGATGTGCCGGACGATGACGGCCAGATCGATGGTGATCACCAGCCACAGCACGCCGCAGGCGATTGCCCAGCCCGGGCGGCCGGCCAGCATGAAGGCCACCGTTCCGAAGATCGCCCAGGCCGCTCCCCACACACACAGCCAGAAGCGAGCGCGCAGTGCACTGCGCGCGGTCATGGGCTCACTGCCTGTCCGCATCGGGATCATCACTCCTCACTTGAAACGTACTCTTCGGCCCGGTTGTTCTCCAAGGAGCCGAGCGTGACGGGGAGGGGCGGCTCGGGACCGCATCCGTGATCACTCGAACGGGTGAGCCGTGGGCGGGTGGGAACGGCCGTGCGGATGTGGACCGTTGTGCGGGCATGGAGCTGAAAATGCGAGCGGGGCACCAGGGGACGGGGCCGGGAGCGATCACGCCGGACGGCTGCGCGGTCGAGCTGTACTCACGGCTGTCGGTGGGGGAGGAGCCGGACATCATCGCGGGAGCGGTGCCCACCGGGGCGCACATTCTGGAGCTCGGCAGCGGGGTCGGCCGTATGACCCACCCCCTGCTGGAGCGGGGCTACACGGTCACGGCGGTGGACGAGTCGCCCGACATGCTGGAGCGCGTCAGTGGGGCGCGCACGATATGCAGCCCGATCGAGATGCTCGACCTGGGGGAGAGGTTCGACGCGGTGCTGCTGGCCTCGTTCCTGGTGCACGCCGGGGACGAGGAGGTGCGGCGGGCTCTGCTGCGCACGTGCGTGCGGCACCTGGCGGACGGCGGCTGTGTGGTGATCCAGCGGGAGGGCGAGGACTACCACACGAACGTGCCGCGCGAACGGATCGATCCCAGCGGCTTCACCCTGCGCATCGCGTCGTCGGAACCGGGCGGCGACGGCACGAACTCGGTGCGCGCGGAGTACGAGTTCCCGGACGCGACGTGGACACAGACCTTCCGTGCCCGGCCGCTGACGCAGGAGGAGTTCGAAGAAGCGCTGGGGGAGGTGGGCCTGAGAGTGGACGACTACCTGACGGAGGGCCGGACATGGGTGAGGGCAGTGGCGGCGGAGCGGGCCTGAACACGGAGAGCGCTGAGGCTGGTTGGGGGACCCACGAAGGCAGGGGATACGGCGCAGGGGTGGTGTGAGCGGGCCGGACGCGGGAGTCCGGACAGGCGGTGAGGCTCAACGGCGACAGGGCATTACGGCGACAGGGCATTACGGCGACAAGGCTTGACGGCGGTGAGGACAGGGCGCCATGAGGTTGGGGCGAGAGGTTGCGATGAGTTCCGGACCTGTGGCGGGTCTACCTCTGTGACAGCAACCCGGACCGCTTCACACAGGAGACCCTCATGTCGGAGACCACTGCTTCCGCCGCGTCCAGCGCTTCCGGCGCTTCCGTCGCTCCCGTCGCGTCGGCTTCGCCGTCCGCGGTCGTGGCCGAGTCGGCGACCGCACGGGGCCGCCGTGCACGTATCGCCCTGCGTGCCCTTCAGGTGGCTCTCGCGCTCTTCTTCGGGGCCGCGAGCGCGCTGCCCAAGCTGATCGCACATTCCTCGGCCACGGAGATCTTTGCCGACATCGGCTGGGGCAACGCGGGGATGTACATCGTCGGAGTGCTCGAACTGGCCGGTGCCGTCGCCCTTTTGATGCCGAGGCTCCAGTCCGTTGCGGCGATGTCGCTGGGGGTGCTGATGGTGGGGGCGTTCCTCACGCAGCTCATGGTTTTCGACGGGCAGAACGCGGCAACACCGGTGATCCTGCTGGTGCCCCTCGCGCTGATCGCCTGGGCGCGGCGGGGGCAGAACGCTGAGCTGACGTTGATGCTGAGGCGAGAGGGGTGATGAACGGGGGTCTGAAGCAGATGAGATGACGAACGGCGGCGCGGGCAAGCGGATCGGGAAGCGGAGCGGGGCGGGGCGTCGGCGGTTCGGCGGCCGGCGGCCGGCGGCCGGCGGCCGGCGATCATTGGCCACCGGCTGGCGGCCGATGCATGGGCCGGAGGGTCGGGGCCGTTGCATTGGGCCCGAGGGTCGGCGGCCGGTGGACCGGGACGGCCCGCCACCGCAGTACAGCGGACAGCGCACGGCACTGCCCGCTGTCCCGCGGGTCAGCGCCCTCCGGACCCGCCGCCCCGGCCACCCGGTCGACCAGAGCCGCCGTCCGGGCCGCCGAGTCCACCCGCGCCGCCACGTCCGCCCGTCCCACCACGCCCGCCCGAACCGCCCTGCCCTCCGAGGCCCGCCGGACCTCCCTTTCCGCCCGGGCTCCCCTTTCCACCCGGCACTCCCCGGCCACCGGCCCCCGCGAACCCCGGGCCGCCGAGGCCGCGCAGGCGTTCCATTTCACGGCGGTCTCGCTTCGTCGGGCGGCCTGCGCCGCGGTCGCGGATACCGGCGGGCGCGACGGCCTCGCGGGGCGGTCGCGGCGGGCTGTTGTCGATGTAACACTGGACGGCCACCGGAGCACCGACCCGCTTGCGGATCAGCCGCTTGACGACGACCACCCGCTCCCAGCCCTCCTGCCGCAGCCGTACCTCGTCGCCGACGCGTACCGCGTGGGCGGGCTTGACCCGCTCGCCGTTCAGCCGGACATGGCCGCCCCGGCAGGCCGTGGCGCCCTGAGAGCGGGTCTTGACCAGCCGCACGGACCAGATCCAGCTGTCGATGCGCACGGTCTCGCCCCCCGCCGGACCGGCGGCCTCGGCGGCTGCGATCGCGGCGGCGACCTTCGGGTCGTCGGCGGCCGGAGCCTCGGTCGTTAGCTGACCTTCGGTGGTTCCCTGGCCCTCGGTGGTTCCCTGAGCCTCGGTGGTTCCCTGGCCCTCGGGTGAGCTCTGGCCCTCGGGGTCGGCCGGGCTGTCGGGGGCGGCCGGGCCGTCGGGGAAACTCTGAGCCTCCCGGGCGGCCATGGCCTCGGGGATGCTTCGGCCCTCGGGGCCACTGCGAGCCTTGAGAACAGACAGGCCCTCGGGAACAAACGGGCTTTCGGGGACACGCGCGCTCTCGGGGAAGCTCTGAGCCTCCGGGCCGACCGGGTCCTCGGGGGCGCTTCGGTCCTCGGGCTGTCGGGCGTCGGTGGGCACCTCGGAGGCGGACGGGGCGGGGGAGCCGGGTGTCGCTCGGGTCACCTCGGCGTTTCGGGCGCGGGGTGACTCGAGGGCACGTGCGTCGGCCGGGGCGGCGGTCGGGTCCAGGGCGATCCGGCCGGTCCCGCCGCCTGCCTCGTCCATGCGATCGGAAGCCATGCCATCGACCCTAGCTCCACTGGCCGGGTGTGCCGGAGGGCTTTTCCACCCGCCTCGGGCGTCGGCAGGGCCGCCGGGGCGGTCACCGCGTGGATGACGGCACGGATCTACGGTGGACGCATGGACAGCAGTACCGCCGGCCTCCCCGGCCTCGACCAGCGGATCGCGGGCTGCAGGGCATGCCCTCGGCTGGTCGACTGGCGTGAGGAGGTGGCCCGTACCAAGCGTGCCGCCTTCGCCGACTGGACGTACTGGGGGCGGCCTGTGCCGGGTTTCGGGCCGCCCGACGCGCGGCTGCTGATCGTCGGCCTCGCTCCGGCGGCGCACGGCGGGAACCGTACGGGCCGGATGTTCACCGGTGACCGGTCCGGGGACGTGCTGTACGAGGCGCTGTACGACGTAGGGCTCGCGTCCCGGCCCACCTCGGTGGCGGCCGACGACGGCCTGGAGCTGTACGGCGTCCGGATCACTTCGCCCGTGCACTGCGCGCCGCCCGCCAACAAGCCCACACCCGGGGAACGCGACACCTGCCGACCCTGGCTCGTCCAGGAACTGGGCCTGCTGCGACCGACGTTGCGGACAGTGGTCGTGCTCGGTGCCTTCGGCTGGCAGGCGGCGTTGCCGGCGTTCGCGGAGGCGGGCTGGCCGGTGCCGCGGCCGAGGCCCGCCTTCGCGCACGGCGCACAGGTGAGGCTCGCCGCGCCGGCCGATGCCGCCGTACCCGCCTCCGCCGTACCCGCCGGCGCAGGTGCCCCCGCTCGCCCCGAGCCTCCCGGGGGGCCCTCCGCTCTCGACCTCTTCGGCTGCTTCCACGTCAGCCAGCGCAACACCTTCACCGGCCGCCTCACTCCGGAGATGCTGCGGCAGGTGCTGCGCAGGGCGGCGCGTACGGCGGGACTGACGGTGCGAAAATGACGGACGGGGCCGTCGTCGCGCAGCTACGGTGCCCCGATGGGCCTCTACGCGGAGATCGAACCGTACGACCACGGCATGCTCGACGTCGGCGACGGCAACCGTATCTACTGGGAGACCTGCGGCAACCCGGACGGCAAGCCCGCGGTGATGCTGCACGGAGGGCCCGGCACCGGGTGCTCGCCGAACTTCCGGCGCTACTTCGACCCGGCGGCGTACCGGGTCGTGCTGCTGGATCAGCGGGGCTGCGGGCGGTCGGTGCCGAAGGCGAGCGCCTACGGCACCGACATGAGCGTGAACACGACGGATCGTCTCATCGCCGATCTGGAACTGCTGCGGCGGCATCTCGGGATCGCGCGATGGCTGGTGTGGGGCGTGTCGTGGGGGTCGGTGCTGGGGCTGCGGTATGCGCAGACGCACCCCGGTGCGGTGTCGGAGATGGTGCTGACCGGGGTCGCGACGGGGTCGAACGCCGAGGTGGCGCTGATGACCCGGGGCCTGGGCGAGATCTTCCCGGAGGCCTACGAACGGTTCGTCGGCGAGCTGCCGGAAGATGACCGCGACGGCAACCTCGCCGCCGCCTACAACCGGCTGCTGGAGTCCGCGGACGCGGGGGTGCGGGAGCGGGCGGCACGCGCCTGGACGGACTGGGAGACGGCGGTCGTTCCCGCGCCGCCGCGTTCCGTACCGCGTTACGAGGACCCCGTGTTCCGCATGGGCTTCGCCCGCACGGTCACGCATTACTGGGGCAACGACCACTTCCTGGACGAGGGCGACGACGAGAGCGTCGACGAGGGTGTGGTGCTCCGCGACGCGCATCTTCTGAAGGGCATCCCCGGCACCCTTGTCCAGGGCGGCCTGGACTTCGGCAACCTCCTCGGCATCGTCCGGCGGCTGCACCATGCCTGGCAGGGCAGCGAGTTGGTGATGGTCGACGAGGCCGGGCACAACGCGGGAGCGCCGGGCATGACGGAGGTACTGGTCGCGGCGACGGACCGGTGCGCTCTCGGCCTTGCTGCTCAGGGCCGCCACACGTACCGGACGTCCGGTTCGCGTTCCTCGTTGGCGCTGCCGTCGGTGCGCTCCACGGCCTCGAAGCCGTGGCGTTCGTAGAAGCGGTGGGCGGACGTGTTGACCTGGAAGGTCCACAAGCTCAGACCGCCCGGTCGGCGCTTTTGGGCCAGATCCATGAAGAGGTCCCCGACGCCCCGGCCGCGCCAGTCCGGATCGAGGTAGAGCTGGGAGAGCTCGTCACCGTCGAGCACCATGACGCCGACCACGCCGTCCGTGGTCTCCGCCAGCCAGGTCTCCCGCAGCGGCACCACCACTTCCCGGAAGTACATCCGCACCTCGTCGTCGGAGTGGGGCCGGACGACCGTGGGCAGTGCGGCGGCGAACGACCGCAGCCAGACGTCCGCCGCCGCACCGGCGTCAGCGGCCACGGCCCGGCGGAGCGCGACCCGGCTCACGCCTGAGGGCCGTCGGGAACCACGGCCGTAGCCGTGATCTCCACCAGTTGCCCCGTGTAGCCGAGGCAGGCCACCCCCAGAAGCGTCGACGAATGAGGGCCGGCGCTCAGCCCGGAGGCCTCGACGACCTTCCACACCGCGGACAGCACCGCGGGCTCACCGCTCACGACGTACACCTCGGTCGACACCACGTGGGACGTATCGCTGCCGACGGCGCGCAGTTGCTCCTCCAGGTTGGCGACCACCTGCTGAGTCTGCCGCACGGGATCTCCGTCCCCGACCAGCTTCCCGTCGGCGTCGAGCGGCACGGAACCGGCCAGGAAGGCGAGTCTCGCACCGGCCTCGACGACGGAGGCGTGGGAGTAGGCGGGGGGAGGGAAGAGGGAGGGGACGGTGACGCGCTGAATCACGGGCTCGCTCCTGAGGTCGGGGGCGGCGCACAGGCGTATCGCCGCGCACAGAGCGCACAGAGCGCACAGAGCGCACGGAGCGCACGGAGCACGCACTGGGCGTTCGGCACACGGGCCGCACGGTGGCCAACCCACCGATCATCCGTGCCGGCGCCGGCGGTCCGCATCCGAATTTCCGCCAGGCCCTGCCTGGCCCACCGGTCCCGCAGCCCGCTCCCTGCGGCCACGCGGCGGCGTACCCGCGTACAGCCGCGGCTCACGACTTCATACGCTGGGCCCATGACCGCCCCGACCCCCGCTGCCGACGACACCTTCCTCGGCACCATCGCGGACCGCCTGGCCGGCCTCCCCACCGTCCAGGCCGTGGCGCTCGGCGGCTCCCGTGCGCAGGGAACCGACGGCCCCGACAGCGACTGGGACCTGGCCGTCTACTACCGCGGCCACTTCGCCCCCGACGACCTCCGCGCCCTCGGCTGGGAGGGCGAGGTGTCGGAGGTCGGGGACTGGGGCGGGGGCGTGTTCAACGGCGGTGCGTGGCTGACCGTCGACGGGCGGCGCGTCGACGTTCACTACCGTGATCTCGACGTCGTGGAAAGGGAGTTGGCTGAGGCGGAGCAGGGACGGTTCCGGGTGGAGCCGCTGCTGTTCCATCTCGCGGGAATTCCCACCTACCTCGTCGTCGCGGAACTGGCGATCAACCAGGTCCTGCGCGGGCGCCTGCCGCCTCCGCCCTCCTATCCGGAGCGGCTGCGCTTCACCGCGAGCCGTCGCTGGTACGGCACCGCCCGCGCCACCCTCACCTACGCCAAGGCCAACCACGCCCGGTCGGGCCACCTCACCGAGACCACCGGCGCCATCGCCACGGCAGCCGCACAGACCGGCCACGCCGTGCTGGCGGCGCGGGGGGAGTGGGTGGCCAATGAGAAGCGGCTGCTGGAGCGGGCGGGGTTGCGAGGCATCGACGGCGTGATCGGTGGGTTGAGCGCCTTGCCTGATCAGCTGAGCCGGGCCGTCGCCGAAGCCGAGCGGCTGTTCGCTGATGCGATGGAAGGGACGTCGGCGACGAGTAGGTGATGCCGTGGCGTCAGCACCGGGGGGTCAGTGCCACGTCGTTCTCCAGGTGCGTCACGCCCACGTGTGAACTCGACCCGCTTCGCGTGGCCGGAACCTGTTCTTCCCGGGCGCCGGGTGAGCCGCGGACCCGTGGCCGCGGGGAACGGTTCATCGAGATCGCGGTGCGGCGGAGCGGAGAGCCATGACGGAGCGTCACATCTATCACGCCGATACTGCCTGGATCTCTCAGGCCTTGGGCATTCATACGCCGCTTTTCAGTCGTTCTTGACGCGTTGCGCCGCCTGTACAGTCCGGCTTCCGCCCGAAGGCGGCGTACGACGCGCACAGGCGCGCCATGAACACGGGGAGACACAGATGAAGCAAGCCCTGCTGACCAGTGGGATCGCCGGGATGCTGGTCATGGGGACGGCCGTGCCCGGCCTGGCCATTTCCGACGCCGGGTCGACCACCCTGCCGGGCACGGGTGCGAAGGTCGTGGCCAGCGCCTGGCACTGCAATGTCTACGCCGACAAGTGTTCCTTCAAGACGTCCACCAAGACCACGAAGGGGAGGCGTGAGGTACAAGGTCAGCAAGATCACCAACGTGGCGACGGTGAAGGCCAACGGATGGCAGGCCACTCTCTCCCTGAGCCCGAGCGGTACGCAGGTCAGTGAGAACACCCGTCAGGTCAGCTGGACCAACAACAACACCTGGATCGCCGACATCAGCGGCATCGCCGATCCAGGCGGCTCGATGAACACGAGCATTACCACCTGCTCCGACGGAGGCGCCTTCAAAGCTGGTGTCAAGGCGTTCGCTTCCGCCTGCGCAAACGACTGACCTGCGAACGCCGTGAAGAACAGCCTTCTCCGCCAGGGCAGGCACACGGACCGTCGCAACCGACTGCTCGCCGCCGTCGCCGTGGCGATCGCCGCGGCGCTGGGCGCCTCGATGTACGGCGGAGGGACGGTCGAGCGGCCCGGCCCGCCCGGCGGCGGCCTTGCCGGGCAGCTCGACGCCCTGCGCGGTGCCAACGATCTGGTGCGTGCCTCACGCGCTGACGCCGGACGGGATCCGGCGCTGTATCCGACCGCCTATGGGCGCCTGGAGGCCGCACTGCCCGGTCGGCGAAGCGGTGAGCCGGTGCCCAGGGTCCGACCGGCCGCGCTGGCACACCTCGCCCGGACCGACATGCTGGACACCCCCGCTTGGCGCGCCCACTACGTGTGCCTGTCGCTGGCCGGTTCCTCCGGGGCCGACGGCCCGGAACCTGCTGAAGCGGCGACGCTCCTGAATCATGCCGGGGTCCGGGAGCGGGCCGAGAGCGAAGCGCTCGCCTATCTGCGGGCTCCGGATCGCGCGGACGACGCCCTGACCTCGCTCGCCACCCGAGCCGCCTTTCTGAGCACCTTGACGTGCCTGGGCCGGGACGGGGAGGTGCCGCGCGCCGCTCTGGAGCGTCTCGCGGTGGACACCGCTCGTGCCGACCAGCCCGTACCGGTGCTCTACGCGGTCGAGGCCTTGCGGGCGGCAGGTCTGCGCGCCCAGGCCACCCGGGCCCTCCGCGGCGCCGAGGTACGGCTGGCGGGGGACTGCGTGGGCCTCGACCCCATCCAGCGCGCCGCTCTGGCCCTGCTGCGGCACCGGCTGCCCCGGCCGACACGCGACTGCCTCCGTTCCGCACTGCACGACCCGGACCCACAGACGCGATGGCTGGTACGCCGGGCGCTCATCCTCGACGGGTCCGTGGCGGCGTCGTCCCTTCCCGCTCCGGTCGGCAACGTCCGGTCCGACGGCCTCGTCGCCAAGTCCCCGGCCCAGCTCGGCACGCTCACCGCCACCTACAACGCCGCGCGGGCGCTGACCGCACGTGCCCAGCAGGACCAGGCACCCGGCTGGTTGAAGAGGCGGCTGAGGCAGATGGGGTCGGACCGTCGCCTTGATCCGTCCGACCGGGTCCTGCTCGCCATGACGTGCCATCGACTGGCCCTCGACTGTGGGCCGCAGGCCGGGAAGGGGGCCGAGGAAGCAGCCGCGTCAGAGGTGCCCGCACGACTGACGGCCGAGAACCAGCGGCGCTGGTACGCCGCCATGGCCGCGCGCGCCGAGTTCGGGGTCGACTGCGGGCGCACCTCCGTCGGTCTGCCCGCGGACGAGCGCCCCACGCTGTCCCCGCGCTCGCTGCGCATCGTCGTGCTGCTCGCCGAGGCGGGCTGTACGGCTCAAGCGGCGCGGCTCACGGAGGGGACCGGCCTGGAGGCACAGGCCCGGAAAGCTCTGGCCGACGGAGATCTCGTGACCGCGTCCGACGCCGTCCAGGCAGCCCTGGTCTCCGACCAGAGCATCCCGCAGGCGTTCTGGGGTGATCTTCCCGGCCTGCTGAAGCCGTACCGCGACGCCCGCTTTCCCGACCTGTACGCACCCTCCCCGGGCGGTGCCGCTTCGGCGGACGCGACCAGAGCCGCGTACTACCTCCTCGCCTGACGACCCTCGCGCCACGCCTCGATCCGCCCGGCTTCCCTCCAGAAGGGCACCCGTCTGATGAACCCCTCCCCACCGCCGCACGCGGCATCCCCGCCCGCCGTCGTGGCGGAAGGCCTCGCCTTCGCCTACACCACCGGCGCCGGGCTGACCCGCGCCGACCTCACCCTCCACGCAGGAACCATCGCTTCCGTCGAAGGGCCCTCAGGGGCGGGCAAGAGCACGTTGCTCGCCCTCCTCGGTCTGATCCTCTCGCCGAAGGCGGGATCACTGAGCATCGCAGGCACGGACACCGCTTCCCTGTCCCCGGGGGGCCGGGACCTCCTGCGACGGCGTTCGATCGGCATCGTGCTGCAGGACCTCGGGCTGCTGACGTTCCTCAACGCCTGGGAGAACGTCGCAGCCGCCTTCGGTCCGAGGCTCGTACGGCACCGCACGGCGGCGCGCGATCTGCTGGGCGACCTGGGTATGGAACAGCTCGCCGACCCTCCGGTGAGCGAGCTCTCCGGCGGCCAGCGGCGACGTGTCGCCGTCGCCCGTGCGGCCGTGAAGGACCCGGTGCTCGTCCTGGCCGACGAACCGACCTCGGGACTCGACCCCGACACCGCCCGCTCCGTGATGGGTTCCCTGCGTGCCTGCGCCGACCGCGGCGCGGGAGTGCTGCTGGTGACGCACGACTCCGCGGTCGCCGCGCAGTGCGATCAGCGCCATGTGCTCGACGCGGGAGTGTTGTCGGCGGTCAGCGAGGAGAGCGCCGGCAGCGAGCAGGCAGGCGGCCACCCGCGTCGTACGGAGAACGCCCCCGAGGAAAAGCTGGGATGAGTCGCTGGAGTCTGTGCACCTGGAAACGTGACGGGCGTTCGCTGCGCAGTGCGGTGCCGGCGCTGGCCGTGCTTGCCGCGCTGCTCACCACGTCCGCCGGGGTGGCGAGCGGTGCTGCGGGGGCCGTGGAGCGGGATGTGCTGGGGTCGGGTGGGCTCACTCAGATCGAGCTCTCCTCGTTCGAGGGTGATACGTCCGTTCGGTCGCTCACCGCATCGGCGCTGCGGGACGCGGGTACCGTCCCGGGCGTCCGGCAGGTCGTCGGCGACTACACCTCCGTGCTGTACGCCGAGGAGAACGGGATCTACGACCTGACCAGCCACACCCTCACCCCGGGCGACGATCTGCCCGTCCGTGAAGGCGTCGTTCCGGCGGAGCTCGGCCCGCAGGAAGTGGTGCTGCCCGCGCAGGCGCAGGGGACCGACTTCACGCCGCTCGTCGGGCGGACGGTCGCCTTCGGTCACACGTATGCCTCGGGGGCCGGATCCGGCACCACCGAGATCATCAAGCTGAAGATCGTCGCCGTGTACGACCCGAGCTGGCAGACCGACGGACCGGGCGTCGCCTATCTCTCCGAGGACACCGCCGCGTTCCTGGCCGCGGCGCGCGCGGGGCAGGAGACGGCAGCGTTCCGGGAGAAGGAAGGTGCGCAGTCCGCCGTCGTGGTCGTGGAGCATCAGCGGCAGGTTGCCGCCGTCACCGACGCGTTGCAGGACGACGGGTTCTCGGCGTCCGCGGTGTCCGACCGGGTGCGCGATCTGCCGGGGCTGTTCGGCGTGGCGGACCTCGCGACGCGGGGCGGGGTCCTGATGCTGGCAGTGGGTGCACTGGGCCTCGGCGCCGTGCGGGCCGGGGACAGCGCGCGGGCGCGGCTCGGCCAGTTCGCCATCCTGCGGATCCTCGGCACCGGACGGCCGGAGTTGCGCCGCATCCTGTTCGGCGAAGCCGTCCTGTCAGGTGCAGTCGCAGGGCTGGCCGGGGCCGTAATCGGCACCGGGTCCTCCGTCGCGCTGGCCGGGCCGCTCAGTGATGTGCTCGGCCTGCCCATCACCGTCACGGACGCCCTGCCGGGACCCGCCTGGACGGCCGCGGCCCTCCTGCTGCCCGCTGCCGGCCTGGCCGCCGGTACCTTGCTCGGCAGCCGTGAGGCCCTCCGCAGTGATCCGTACCTCACTGCGCGAGCCCACGGCTGAGGCTGAGGAGCCGGCCCCTCCAAGCATCGTCACACCCCGGCAACACGCCCGTTCCACGTTCTCCAGGAATGCGATCTACGGTGGACGGCACCGTTCGTCGCCCGGCCACCGTCGCCCGAGTGCGTCAGTCCCCGCCTCGTCCCGACAGGAGCCCCGTGTACCGCCGCGTCGTCCGTGCTCTTCCGCCCTGGCTCGCGCACGCGCTGCGGGCCCAGCGCGGACCCGTGCCGTGGAGTGCCGTCGTTCGAGGGGCGCTGGCCGGGGGGCCGGTGCTGTTCGTCGCCGTGGTCGTGGGTCGGCCCTCCCTCGGTGTCGTCGCCACCCTCGCCGCCATGCTCGCCGGGATCAACGACCGGCCCGGCAGCCGGCGGGCGTCCGTGCGGCGGCTCGGGGTGCCGGCACTGGCGGGTGCGGCGGGGCTGCTCGCCGGGACGTACGCCGGTCAGGGCACGGGTGCCGTCGTGCAGACGCTGCTGCTCACCGGGCTCGGGCTCCTCGCCGGCGCCGTCAGTGCCGCCGGGCCGGTGGCCTCGGCGGCCGGGACGCAGTTGCTGGTGGGGCGCGCGGTGGGCGCCGGGATGCCGTTGCCCGAGCCGGGGTGGCAGCGGGCGCTCGCCTTCCTCGTGGGCGCCGGGTGGTTGCTCGCGCTGCGGCTGGCGCTGCCCACGCCCGGCGCCCTCGCCGGGGACTACCGGTTCGACGGGGAGCGGAAGGCCGTCGCCGACGTGTACGACGCCGTCGGTGGGCTGCTCGACGCCGTCGGTACGCAGCAGGCCTCCGCCCGGCGTGCCGCTCTCACCGCCGCCCTCGACCATGCCCAGGACGCGCTTGCGGGGCCCCGGCTGCGGCGGTACGCCTCCTCGGCCGCCGAGCGGCGGCTGCACGCGCGCTACGCCGCCGCACTGCCCCTCGCCGAAGCCGCCACCGCGCTGGCCTGGGCGGGGGACGGCCTTGGCGAGCGGGCATGCGCGGGGCCACGGCTGCTGGCCGCGGCCGTCCGCGGGGACACGGGCGCCGGGCCGCTGCCCGCGCCCGACCGGGCGATGCCGGCCCTGCGCGCCCTCGACGACGCCCTGCTGCACGCCGCCGAGGTCTTCGACCAGGGCAACGGCGCCGACCTGCACACCCGCCGGCGTACGGCCAAGGACCTGCTCCGTGCGACGGCCGGTGTCGGCGGCCGCGAGTACGGGCTGCGCGTCGCCCTGTGCTTCGGCGCCGGTGTGGCCCTCGCCCAGGCGCTGCGGCACTCCCAGTGGTACGGACCGCACGAGCACTGGTACTGGCTCCCCGCCACCGTCGTCTTCCTCGTCAAGCCCGACCTCGGACCCCTCCTGTCCCGCGTGCTGTGCCGGGCGGCCGGAACGGTGCTCGGGGCGCTCGTGTTCGCCGCGTGCGCCGCCGTGCTGCCGCGGCCCGAGGGACTTGTCGCGCTCGTCGCCCTCAGCGGCGCCCTCATTCCGGTCGCCACGCGGCACTTCGCCGCCCAGACGGCCGTCGTGACCGTCCTCGTCCTCGCCCTGGTGATGGTGGGCGGCGAACCGCAGGCCTCCGTGAGCCGGATCGCGGAGACGCTGCTGGCCTGCGCGCTCGTGCTCGTCGCCGGGCACCTGCCGATGCCGGGGCAGCGGGGCGGCGGCGTGCGGGCACGGCTCGCGACGGCCGGCGGCGCGGCGCAGGCCTATCTCGCCCACGTCATGAGCGGGTCCGACGACCGCGCCGCCCGCTGGACCCTGCGCCGCGAGGCGTACCGCACGCTCGCCGAGACCCGCGGCGCCATCGCCCGCGCCGCCGCCGAACTGCCCGCGCTCGCACGGCACACGGAAGGCACCGACGAGGTCGCCGGCACCCTGGAACGGCTCGTCGACACGACAACCGCCTGCGCCGTCCATCTCGACGACAGCGGCCGGCTCACGCCGCGTCACACGCGACGGCTCGCCGAACTCCTCGAGGAACTGGAGAGGGGACGCCGCCGGGCCGGCCTGCGTGAACCAGGGCTGCCGGTCGCCGGCTGACGCCGTCCCCGTCACCCGGTCCCGTGCTCACGTCCCGACCCGCACCCACACCGGCGCGTGGTCCGAACCCGCCACACCCCGCCGTTCGGCCGGATCGGTTCCCACTGACGGCAGCTGCGGCACCCCGGCGCCCGGCAGCCCGGTCCCCGCCGCGGTCACCCGGCGGACCAGCCGGTGGCTGCACAGGACGTGGTCGATCAGCTCGCGCCGGCCGGAGTGCACCCGGGAGAACCTCTGTTCGGCGGGGATCAGGGGTGCCACGTTCCACAGCCGGGCCGCGTCGCCCTTGTCGGCGGCCTCGAAGCCGGGCGTGCCGATCTCCGACCCGGGCGGGCCGAGCAGAATCTGCGTGGTCGCCGCCTGCGCCTCGTCGTTCAGGTCGCCCAGCACCAGCACGTCCCGCCCCCGCCCGTCGCCCGCCAGCAGCTTGTCGGCCAGCGCGCGCAGCGCCGTCGCCTCGGCGGTCCGCCGGAAGAGGGCGTAGGCGCCGTAGCGGGCGCGTTCACCTTCGTCGCGGGGGTGGAAACGCTCTCCCGGGTACGACAGCAGCTTCGACTTCAGATGCGCGACCGCCACCGACAGCTCACCGGCGCGCACCGCGAGCAGCCCCCGGCCGGCCTCGGCCACCGCGGGCCCGGAGTCGTCCGCCTGCACCGGCCGCAGAGGCGCCGGGAACGCCGTCGTGTCGGACAGCACCACCAGCGGCGTACGGCTGAGGAAGCCGACCCGGATGCCCCGGCTGTCGGCGTGTTCGGAAAGGGCGATGTGCCAGTTGCCGGCGAGCATCCCGGCCAGGTCCGCCAGGGCGTCCGGATCCCCTACCTCCTGTACGCCCAGCAGGGCCGGGTCGAGTCGTGCGATCACGTCGGCGAGGGCGGCGAGCTTGGTCTCGTAGGCGGCCTTGTCCTTGGGGCCGTACGGCCCGCCGGGCCGGTACAGGTTCTCCAGGTTCCAGGTGCCGAGCAGCATGCCGGGCTCCTTTCAGAAGCCGGACGGCGGTCTGTGGTGAGGCCAGCGTGCCCGTGCGCGCGGTTCCTGGACAGACCCCGGACGTGATGCGCCGTTCACTTCGCGCGACCGGCAGGCCGCGTCGTACGTTGGCCGGACGAAGCCTTCTCCCGCGGGGGCTCCCGCGGACCCCGTCATCAGCGGGTGCGCCGTCCTGGTGCACGACGACCAGGAGCGGATCGGTTCGAGGAGAACGCCGCGATCGTCGTACGCGGCGGAGCCGTCGAGTCCGTCACGAGCGCCGCCGCCGTACGGCACGGGCCGGCCCGCGAGCGGATCGACGCCCGTGGGCCAGGTCGCCCTTCCCGGCCTCGTCAACTGCCACACCCACGCCCCGATGGTCGCGTTGCGCGGCCTCGCGGAGGATCTGCCGACCGAGGCGTGTTTCAACGACGTCGTCTGGCCCGTCGAGTCCAACCTCACCGGCGGGAGGTGGAGTTGGGCGCACGGCTGGCCTGCGCCGAGATGATCCGGGGCGGCGTGACCTGCTTCGCCGACCACTACTTCACGATGGACGCGGTCGCCGCCGTGGTCGAGGAGTGCGGGATGCGGGCCCATCTGGGGGAGGGCATTCTTCTCCTCGCAGGGCACCTTCTTCTCCTCGCAGGGCCCAGAAGGCCGCGAGCGCAGTCTCGACTTCGCGCTACGGCAGCGGGGGCGCGCCGGAGGCCGTATCACCACCGCCCTCGCCCCGCACGCCCCTTACACCGTCGACGAGGCCGACCTCGCCGCGACCGCCGACCTCGCCGCGACCGCCGGCCTGGCCCGCGCCCACGGCCTGCCCGTGCACCTGCACGCCGCCGGGAACCGCGACCAGCCCGAGGCCGGCCTGGCCCGCCACGCCGTCACCCCGATCGAGGTACTGGACCGCACCGGACTGCTCGACACCGACCTGCTCATCGCGCACGGCACCGGCATCGCCGACCGGGACCTGCCCGTCCTGGAGCGCGCGGGCGGCCGGGTCGCGGTCGCCTCCGCCCCGCGCGGCTACCTCAAGTTCGGCCGGCCCACCACGGCACCCGTACGTGCCCTGCGTGCTCTCGGTGTTCCCGTCGGGCTCGCCACCGACGGCGCCGCCTCGGACAACTCGCTCGACGTGTGGGAGTCCATGGCGCTCACCGCCCTCGTCCAGAAGTCCGTCGAGGGCGACGCGCGCTGGCTGACCGCACGTCAAGCCCTGCGCCACGCCACACTGCAGAGCGCCCGCGCGGTCGGTCTTGCCGACTCCATCGGCTCCCTCGCACCGGGCCGGCGCGCCGACATCGTCCTCGTCGACCTCAGCGGCCCGCACACCCAGCCCGTGCACGACCTCGCCGCGACGCCGGTGCACAGCGCCCGCTCCAGCGACGTCCGTACCACCATCGTCGAGGGGCGGGTCCTGATGCGTGACCGTGAGCTGCTGACGCTAAACGTGGCGGCGGTCGTGACCGAACTGGGCGCGCGCATGTCCGCGCTGCTGGACCGCAGCCACGGGCGCCGTATCCCGGAGTACGGCACCTGAGGCGGCGCCGTCCGCCGCCGGGCCCGGGAAAGTCCTGCCGGAGGTATTTCGGGGAACGGCGATGAGTTCCGCCCCGTCGACCGGTCACCACCCGCAACGGGACCGTTGCACAGGAGGGGCCATGTCGCTTCCGGAGATCGCCTCGCGCGAGGAGTGGCGCAGGGCGCGTCAGGAACTGCTGGTCAGGGAGAAGGCGGCCACACGCGCGCGGGACGCGCTCAACGCCGAACGCCGCAGGCTGCCGATGGTGGAGGTCGACACGGAGTACGTGTTCGAGGGCGGCGACGGAAAGGCCACCCTGCCGGATCTCTTCGAGGGGCGGCGGCAGCTCGTCGTCCACCACTTCATGTTTCCGCCCGAGTGGGAGTCCGGCTGCCGCAGCTGCTCGGCCTTCCTCGACCAGGTCGGCCATCTGGCCCATCTCCACGCGCGCGGGACGACGTTCGCGGTCGTGTCGAGGACGCCCTACACGAGGATCCTTCCGTTCAAGGCCCGAATGGGCTGGACGCTGCCCTGGTACTCGTCGTACGGCAACGACTTCAACCACGACTTCGAGGCCACCCTGGTGCAGGCGGGTGAACTTGTCGAACGGCCCGGGGTGAGTTGTTTCCTTCGGGACCGGGAGCGGGTGTTCCACACCTATTCGACGTACGGGCGGGGACTCGACGGACTCGGCTCCACCAGCAGCTTTCTCGACCTGACCGCGCTCGGCCGGCAGGAGGAATGGGAGGAACCCGAAGGGCGGGCGTCGGCCTTCGGGGCGCCCGCCGGAAGTGAGCGGATCCGTTATCACGACGAGTACGAGGAGTGAAGCGGAGGGTAACGCTAGACGGGGAGATGGGGCGAAACTCCTCACGATTTACGATGACCGAGTGTCAACTGCGTCTCAGTCGTGTCACTTGGCGAGGCGATTTCCCTTCCGAAGGCGTTAACTCCTACAAGTACGACGCTTTCCGGAGGTGCAGGATGGTGAACGGGCGAATGGTGGTCGAACGCTTTCCCGCAGGCGGGCCGCGAGGGTCGTGGCCGGCGGAGGAGTTCGCGCAGGCACGCCGGTCCGAGGGACTGCCCGCGGAGGTCGTGATGGACCTCGCCACGGACACGTTCCTGGTGATCGTCCGGGGCGTCGACGGCACGGAGTGAGCAGGGCTCAGCCCGCCTTCGGCGCGGGCGCCCGCATTCCGAACTGCTCCGCCTGCAACCCGTACAGCTCCGCGTAGACGCCGCCCTTGACGAGCAGTTCCTGCGGGGTTCCCGATTCCACGAGCCGGCCCCCGTCCAGCACGTGGACCAGGTCCGCATGGCGTACGGACGCCAGCCGATGCGTGATGAGCACGACCGTCTGCCCGGTCCCGGCCAGCGCGCGGATCTTGTCGAACACCTCCAGCTCGGCCCTGGCGTCCAGGGCGGCCGTCGGTTCGTCCACGATCAGGATGCTGCCCCGCCGGTACGCCGCCCGGGCGATGCCCAGCCGCTGCCACTGACCGCCGGACAGCTCGTGGCCGCCGCTGAAGTTGCGGGCCAGCAGGGTGTCCAGACCGCGCGGCAGATCCGCGACCACGTCCTCGGCGCCCGCTTCCACGACCGCCGCCGCGAGCCGCTCCTCGGTGACCGGCGCCGAGGAGCGGCCCACGGCCACGTTCACCCGGGCCGTGAACGGCCAGCGCTTGAAGTCCTGCGCGACCATCGCGACCCGCTCGGCCAGCCGGTGCCGGTCGGCGGTGGCCGCGTCGACGCCGTCCCACATGATCCGGCCCCGGTCCGGCTTGTAGAGCCCGGCGAGCAGCTTGACCAGGGTGGTCTTGCCTGAGCCGTTCTCGCCGACCAGCGCGATGATCCGGCCGAGCGGCAGCGTCAGGGTCACGTCGTCGAGCGCCGGACGGGCGGCCTCACCCGGGTAGCTGAACGTGACGTTCTCGAAGCGGATCTCCCGCGGGTCCTCCGGCAGGGCCGCCCCGCCGACCGGGATCGCCCGTTCGGCGGCCTCGACGTAAAGACGCTCCAGATCCCCCACGAAGAGGGCCTCCTCGTGCAGCTGGTTGATCTCCAGGACGAGCGTCTCCAGGCTTGCCGAGCCGGTCCGGATGGCGATCACGGCCGTGCCCGCCACCGCCAGTGACATGGCCCCCGCCAGCAGCAGACCGCCCAGGGTGGCGTACGTCGACACCGTCGCGAGGCCCGTCCAGGCGGCCGCGATCAGGCCGGTACGGGCCGCGAGGCGCGCCAGCCGGGCCTGCTCCGCCTCCGCCGCCTCCGACATCGCGCGGAAGTGCCGCAGCAGGAACGGGCCCACGCCGTGCACCCGGATCTCCGGGGCCGCCGCGGGTTCCGTCAGCAGACTGCTGATCAGGTGTCCCGCGCGCGCGTGCTGCACCCAGGTGTGGAACGACTCGTAGCGACGGCGGGCGTTCGTCAGCGCGCTCCAGGCGCTGGGCAGCGTCATCGTCACCAGCAGCGGGAGCAGCAGCGGATGCAGCACGGTGAGCACGCCGGCCGCCGCGATCAGCGAGATCACCGCGTTCACCACGCGGGTGCCGTACGCGATCATCCGGCTGGCCGAGGCGGCGCCGTACTGCGCGGTGTCCAGCAGCTTGTGGAAGGCGTGGTCCTCGATCGCCGCGAGCTCGACGGAAGCGGCCCGCTCCAGGTACCGCTCGGTGGCCACGCGCTCCACCTTCGGCTCCAGCCGGCCGGTGGCGTACGTCGACGCGGCCCGCAGCAGCGCGCCGAGCAGCAGGACGACGGCGATGGCGGCGAATGCGGGGACGGCGCCGCGCAGCCGGTCCTCGATCGGGCCGGCCCCCATCAGCCGGCCGAGCACGCTGTTGACCGCGAACAGGCTCACCGCCTGTGTCAGGCCCCGGCCCACCTCGGCGGCCAGCACGATCCGCGCGGCCGCCGGGTCGGCCTGCCGGGCCAGCCGGAGGCTCGCGGCGAGCAGGGCCGGCATGCGCGTGATCATGGCGCGGAAGGAGAGCTCCAGGAACGCGTCCGCGTGCTGGTTCCAGCCCATGTCGTAGCGCAGGGGGCCGCCGAAGAGCAGCCGCTCCGACTCGGACACCTCCGGCTCGCCCACGCCGCCCCTCGCCCCCACGGTCGACCTCCCCCGAACCCGCACGAAGGGCCACTATCGCGGCACCCCCGTCGGCTGGGCAGGGCGCAGGGTGGGGGTGGGGGCGTGCGCCGGAGCGCACAGGAGTGCAGGCCGTGGAGACGGGGGCGTGAGGAGGATGGCTCGCGCGGGGCGGATGCGCTGGGAGTGGGGCGTGCGGGGGCGAAGTATGCGCTGGGGAGACCGGGGGCGGCGGAGGGAGGGCTGCGGAGGGAGCGGGCCGCGGGAGGGAGGAGGCCGCGAGGGGGGAAGTGACATGGAGTGCCGCGTCCAGGCGTCACGGGGCTCTCCAGATGTCATGTGCCGTCGTGACGCGTGTGACATACGCGGCACCTGCGACCTGCGCGGCAGGTGTGCGCCGCCGCGTGCGCACAGGCGCGCCCCGACGCGGAAGGTCGCCGCGCCCTACGCGGTGACCACCCGTGACCAGCTCGGCGCCGTGCCGATGATGCGGCAGAGGGCCAGGTAGAGCGGGATCGGTGGGGTGTAGGGGAGGGTGCCGTCGGGGCGGTGGATGAGGCGGGGGGACTCGGGCACGAGGGCACCGGTGGCGTAGCGGGCGGGGGCGGGCCACTCCAGGGCGTAGTCGGAGTCGGACGGCACCAGCCACCACCAGTGCGCGTCGTCGGCGTAGACGCAGCCCACGCGCGGGAGGCGGGGCAGCACGAGCGGGCCGAGGCGGGCGGGTACCTGCACCGCGTCGCATCCCAGCGGGGCGGTCATGTCGTCGGGCACGGACAGCCGCAGCGACGGTGTGTCCGGCCTGCGCAGCCCGCGGCCGAGGCGGACGAGGGTGTCCAGGGTGAGTGCCGGTCCGCTGCCGGAGGGAGCCGTCAAGGCCATTCGGTCCCCGTTTCGCCGTGTGCCGGGCGGCACACGCGTGCGTGCGCCTCGTCGTCTTCGTCCGAGCCGCCGGACGGGCCCGGCTTGGGACGGGCGCCCCAGCCCAGGTCGCCGCGCGCGGCGTCGGCCTGGCGAGGCACCTCGGCCCAGACCAGCAGCCCGGGGCCGTGCTCATGGGCACCCCAGGCGTGCGCGAGCGCGTCGACGAGGAGCAGTCCCCTCCCGTGCTCCTCCTCGGCCCTGGCCGCGGACGGGTGGGGGTCGCCGGTGGCGCATCCCTGGTCACGCACGGCTATGCGTATCAGGTCGGCGCCATCGTGCAGCTCGCACACGACGACATCGCTCGCGGTGTGCAGGATCGCGTTGGTGACCAGCTCCGACACCACCAGGGCGGCCGTGTCGCAGGTGTCCTCGCACACCGCCCAGCCGGTCAACCGGGTCCGTGTCAGGCGTCTGGCCTGCGCGGGAGAACCCGGGTGTGCGGCCAGTTCGAAGCGGAACCGGCGCTCGGCGGCAAGCCCCGAGGGATCGGCTGCCTCCCCGTCTCTCGAACAAGTTCGAGTGGGGGGACCTCCATCGGCGCCGAGACCGAAGCGGCCTGCGGCGGCGTCTGTTCCTAAGGGCACGGACGGAATCACGCTTGCCACTATCGCCCTGCCGCGAACAACTTGGCAAGTGTCACTCTGAAAATTGCAGAGTGCTGTGTGACGCGGTGAATGGTCGTGGCACACTGCTCGCAACGACATGTGATGCGGCGCCAGTTGAGATCTGTGAGGTCGGCCCCGACCTTCGAATGGGTCTTCGAATGGCGC
This sequence comes from Streptomyces sp. NPDC047706, assembly GCF_043204795.1. NCBI lineage: Bacteria > Bacillati > Actinomycetota > Actinomycetes > Kitasatosporales > Streptomycetaceae > Streptomyces > Streptomyces sp. NPDC047706. The sequence continues at coordinate 30,221 of NZ_JBIDCW010000034.1, forward strand.
CGCTGGGCTGTCAGGATTCGTACGGGATTCGTACGGGATCGATGCACGACGTGCACGGGATCCCTGCGGAACGCGTGGCTGCCGGGATTTCGATGAGCGGAGGTGGGGCGTGAGCGAGCCGCGGTCGGCGCCGACGGTCGGCCAGGTGGTCCTCGGCCGGCGCCTGCTCGACCTGCGCGAACGCGCCGGTCTCAAACGCGAGGAGGCCGCCCGTGTCCTGCGCGTCGCCCCCGCCACCATCCGCCGAATGGAGACGGCCGAGGTCTCCCTGAAGATCCCCTACCTCCAACTGCTCCTGAAGGCCTACGGGGTCCCCGACGACGAGGCCGAGGCCTTCGTGCAGCTGGCCGAGGAGGCCAACAAACCGGGCTGGTGGCAGCGGTTCCACGACATCCTGCCCGGCTGGTTCTCGATGTACGTCAGCCTGGAGGGCGCCGCCTCCCTCATCCGCAGCTACGAGCCCCACTTCGTGCCCGGCCTCCTGCAGACCGAGGACTACGCGCGCGGCGTCCTGCGGTCGGGCGCCGTCGGCCAGACCCGGCCCGAGGACATCGAGCGGCACGTCGCGCTGCGCATGCAGCGCCAGGAACTGCTCACCCGTCGCGACGCGCCGAGGATGTGGGCCGTCATGGACGAGACCGCGCTGCGCCGCCCGGTCGGCGGCCCGGAGGTGATGCGTGGCCAGATCGAGAGGCTGCTCGACGCCGCGCGGCTGCCCAACGTGACGTTGCAGGTCGCCCCGTTCGCCACGGGGCCGCACCCCGGCACGTACGGGCCGTTCGTGCTGTTCCGGTTCGCCGTGCCCGAACTCCCGGACATGGTCTACAGCGAGTACCTGACCGGCGCCGTCTACCTGGACGCGCGCGCCGAGGTGGCCACCCACCTGGAGGTCATGGACCGCATGGCGGCGCAGGCCGCTACGGCACATCGCACGAAGGAGATCCTCGAGGATCTCCGCAAGGAGCTGTGAATGGATCGCATCACGTCCAAGCCCAGGCCGCGGGTCCGCGCCGAGCGGATCTACAACGGCATGCCCGCCCGTGACCTGGGCAGCGAGGGCTGGCACAAGCCGTGGAGCGGCGGCAACGGGGGCAACTGCCTGGAGGCGATGAAGCTCGCCGACGGCCGTATCGCCGTCAGGCAGTCCACCGATCCGGACGGGCCGGCGCTGATCTACACCTCCGACGAGATGACGGCGTTCATCGAGGGCGCGAAGGCGGGGGTGGCGGACTTCCTGTTGTCCTGACGACTTCCTGTCGTCCTGACGCCCTCCTGGTGCCCCGGCGACCTTCTGGTGTCCCGGCGACCTTCTGGTGTCCCGACCGATTCCCTTCGGTCCTGACGAGCTTCGGTCCTGACGGGCTTCGGCCTGTTGAGGTGCTGCTTCCGGTCCCTGTGTGCGGCTCAACTGCCGCATTTTGGTGCCGAATTCATCACCAGCCCCACCCGACGCCCACGGAGGGCCTCATGACCGGGATCGACACCAGCAAGCCCGAGCCCAACCTGCACCAGGTCGCACAGGCCGTCGCGCCGGACGCGCGCGTGGCCTACTCCCGACGAGGACGGCGCGCACGAACTCGTCGCGGAGTTGCTGTCCGCACTCCCGTCCGGCAGCTACCTGATGATGACCCACGCCATCGCGGCCTTCACCCCGGAGGAGTCCGCCGCGGCCACCGAGAGGCTCAGGGCGGCAGGCATCACGCCGGCGCTGCGCTCGCGGCAGGAGTTCACCGGGTTCTTCGGCGGGCTCGAACTGGTCGAGCCGGGCGTCGTGGTGGTGCCCGAGTGGCATCCGGAGCTGGGGGAGCCGGTGCCGGGGCAGGACGACGCGGTGATCCCGGGGTACGGGGCGGTGGGGCGCAAGGCGTAGGCGTTCCGGGCGCCGTGCGGGGCGCGGTGCCGGGGCGTCAAGGGGGCGGCGGCAGCACGCCGCACAGCGCCTCCAGTGCCGCCCCGTACGCGTGTTCCGAAGGGGTCGCGTAGCCGACGACCAGGCCGTCTCCCGCGCTCATGCCGGTCTGTGGGTGCCGGAACGCGGCGAGCCCGTCGAGCGCGATGCCCTGCCAGGCGGCGGCCTTGACCGTGGAGGACTCGGTGCCCGGCGGCAGCCGCAGCACCGCGTGCAGGCCGGCCGCGACGCCGGTGACCTCCACGTGCGGGGCGTGCTCGGCCAGCGTCGCGACGAGGCGGTCCCGGCGTCCCCGGTACCGCTGCCGCATCCGGCGCACATGGCGGTCGTACGACCCGGCGGCGATGAAGTCGGCGAGGCCCAGCTGGTCCAGGACGCTCGCCCAGCTCTCCCGCTCGCCCTTGGCCGCGAGGACGCCGTCGACGTACCGCTCCGGCAGCACCATCCAGCCCAGCCGCAGCGCCGGTGACAGGCTCTTGCTGACCGAGCCGACGAGGATCACCCGCTCGGGGTCGAGGCCCTGGACGGCACCGACGGGTTTGCGGTCGTAGCGGAACTCCCCGTCGTAGTCGTCCTCCAAGATCACTGCCCCACGCGCGCGTGCCCAGTCGACGACGGCGGCGCGGCGCGTGGCGTGCAGGGGGCCGCCGGTCGGGAACTGGTGGGCGGCCGTGAGCAGAACGGCCCGCTCGCGGGCGAGCAGGTCGACACGGGCGCCGTCCTCGTCCAGGGGCAGCGGGACGGTGCGCACGCCGGCCGACGTCAGCAACTCGCGGTGGAAGCGGAGTCCGTACGCCTCGATCGCCAGCGGACCACGCAGGACGCCGCCGCCGAACAGCAGTCGCAGCGCGTGCGCGAAGCCTGAGCAGATCACGATGCGGCCCGGCCCGGTACGCACACCACGCGCGCGTGCCAGGTACTCGGTGAGTGCCTCGCGCAGTTCCAGGCGGCCCGCGGGGTCCCCCGGACCGAACGCCTCGCTGGGTGCCTGCTGGAGCGCCCGCCGGTAGGAGGCGAGCCAGGCCGCGCGGGGGAACGCGGAGGCGTCCGGGGTGCCCTGCCGGAGGTCGTGCCGGGGGCCACGCGCGCGTGCGGGCGCCTTCTTCGCGGCCCTGATGCCGCCCTTGAGGGGCTCCGCGCGCTCGGCGACGCGTGTGCCGGAGCCCTGACGGGCGGTCAGCCAGCCCTCCGCGACGAGTTCGGCGTAGGCGTCGGCGACCGTGTTGCGGGCGACACCGAGGTCTGCGGCGAGCGAGCGGTACGGGGGCAGGCGGGTGCCGGGGGCGAGCCGGCCGCTGCGTACGGCGTCGCGCAGCGCCCGGAGAAGGGCGGCGCGGCGGCCGCCCGGACCGTCCAGTTCCAAGTGCAGGTCGGCGCCGATGCGCCGGGCGGAATTGACCCACGTTTCTGCCATGGAAATGCACCCTACAGCCGGTCTTTGCGGGCCGTAGGTTGAAGGACATGACGACGAACACGAACACGATCCACACGACGGACGCGACGGACGCGGCGAGCACGATCCACGCGAAGCGGCTCGACTTCGCCAAGGCGGCCCCGAAGGCATTCCGCGCTCTCATCGGCTTCGACGCGGCGGCTCGCGGGGGCCTCGACCCGGCCCTCGTCGAGCTCATCCAGATCCGCTCCTCGCACCTCAACCACTGCGCGTACTGCCTCCACATGCACACCAACGACGCCCGCAAGGCCGGTGAGAGCGAGGACCGGCTGCACATGGTCGCCGTCTGGCGAGAGGCTCGCCACTTCTTCACGCCGAAGGAGCAGGCCGCCCTGGCGCTCACCGAGGCCCTCACCCTGGTCGCCGGCGCCGGTGTCCCCGACGACGTCTACGCCGAGGCCGCGGCCCGGTTCGAGGACGAGGAGCTGGGTCAGGTCATCGCCCTGATCTGCGCGATCAACACATGGAACCGGGTCGCGTTGTCCACGGCCAAGGTGGCGGGGACGGACGAACGCCGTCGCTGACCGTGCCGACGGCGGGGCCACGGTCCTCGCGGGGCCGCCGAGGCCCCCTCACACCGCCATCGGCCGGTCGTACGGCCCGATGGGGGCGGGCAGTTCCGTACTGCCCGTCAGATGGCGGTCGACCGCAGCCGCGACCGCCCGCCCCTCCGCGATCGCCCACACGATGAGCGACTGACCCCGCGCCGCGTCCCCGGCCGCGAACACACCGGGAACGTTGGTCGCGAACCCGGCGTCCCGCGCGATCGTGCCGCGCGGCTCCAACCGCAGCCCCAGCTGGTCGATGAGCCCGTCCTCCCGGCCGGGCCCGGAGAAGCCGAGCGCGAGCAGCACCATGTCGACGGGCAGCACGCGCTCGGTGCCGGACACCGGCTGCCGCCGGGCATCCACCTCCACGAGGTGCAGGGAGCGTACGTGCCCCCGCGCGTCGCCGAAGAAGCGGAGCGTCGACGCCGCGAACAACCGCGCGTCCGCGTCCGCCGCCGGGGCGGTCCGCAGATCACGCGCCTCCTCGTGCGCCGCCGACAACCGGTAGATCTTGGGGTACGTCGGCCAGGGCTCCGCGTCGTCGTCCCGGTCAGCACCCGGCTGGGCGTAGATGTCCAGCTGGGTCACCGATGCCGCACCCTGCCGGACCGCCGTGCCCAGACAGTCCGCCCCCGTGTCACCGCCTCCGACGATCACCACGTGCTTGCCCGCCGCGGACAGCGGCGAGGTTTCCAGGTCGCCCTCGCACACCCGGTTGGCCAGCGGCAGATACTCCATCGCCTGATGCACTCCGGCCAGCTCCCGTCCCGGCACGGCGAGTTCCCGCCAGGCCGTCGCACCGGTCGCGATCACCATGGCGTCGTACCGCGACCGCAGCTCCGCCGCCCCGATGTCCCGCCCGACCGCCGTCGACGTACGGAACCTGGTCCCCTCGGCCCGCATCTGCTCCAGCCGCCGCTCCAGATGGTGCTTCTCCATCTTGAAAGCGGGGATGCCGTAGCGCATCAGCCCGCCGATCCGGTCGTCCCGCTCGTAGACGGCGACGGTGTGGCCCGCCCGCGTCAGCTGCTGTGCCGCCGCCAGTCCCGTGGGGCCGGAGCCGATCACCGCGACCGTCCGCCCGCTCAGCCGGTCCGGCGGACTCGGCCGCGCGAAGCCCTCCTCCCAGGCCCGGTCGGCGATCGCGCACTCGACGTTCTTGATGGTGACCGCCGGCTGGTTGATGGCGAGCACACACCCCGCCTCGCACGGCGCCGGGCACAACCGTCCCGTGAACTCGGGGAAGTTGTTGGTGGCGTGCAGCCGGTCGCTCGCCGCCCGCCAGTCGTCCCGGGAGACCAGGTCGTTCCACTCCGGGATGAGATTGCCCAGGGGACACGCGTCGTGGCAGAACGGAATGCCGCAGTCCATGCACCGGTCCGCCTGCTGGTTGATGATCGGAAGCAGCGCCCCCGGGACATAGACCTCGTCCCAGTCCCGCGCCCGCTCCTCGACCGGCCGCCGGGGCCATTCCTGGCGGGGAGTGGTCATGAAACCCTTGGGATCGGCCATGGCCGGATGTCCTTGCATCGGGGTACTACGGGCCGTACGTCATCGGCGGCACCCTTTTGGACACGATACGTCCCGTAGGCCGGCTACGCAGAGCCCCCGCCGCAGGCTCATACGAGGGCCAGCACGTACGCGACCACCGCGCCGGTCGCGGCGAGCGTCCGGACGTGGTTCCACGCCGTCCACTCGCGGACGTACGTGGGCCAGTACGCGGCAGCCTCCGCGGTGCCCGCCGCCACCTTCACCAGCGCGTCGTTGCGCGGCACGTTCGCCAGCACGGTCACCCCGAAGCACCCGAACAGGTACAGCGCGCTGCCCACCAGCAGCGCCACCGCCCCCTCGTACGGCCACAGCACGAAGGTCACCACGGCGATCACCGCGCTGACCAGCGTCGACCCCAGGAACACGAACATGAAGGGCGGTCGCAGCGCCGTCACATTGATCGCCTGCATCGCGGCGACGCCCTGCGCGGGCGGCAGGGCGGCGAGCCCCTGCATCACGAACGTCGAGAAGCCGCAGAACACCCCCGCCACGAGCCCGGCCCCGACCAGTCCCACGACCGTCAGCACGAAGTACGGCCCCTCGATCACGTCACCCACTCCTCTGCACGTCCCACCGGGCCCCGGCCGCCGCAGCGGTCGGCCCCGCTCCCCACCAGTGAATCCCGGCAGATAGACCGGGACCATTCCCCATCGCCGCAGGGGCATACGCGAGCGTCCAGCCGGGAGCCCCCGCCCCGGACGCCTCCTCACCGGCTGGTCCGGGAGCCGATTCCCGTCACCTGCGAGGCCGGTCCGTCAGCCGGCGATGCGGAAGCCGAGCACCGCTGTCGGTGATGTGAGGCCGAGCCCCGTCATCCGACCGAGCCGAGCCCCGTGCCCCGCCACTGGCTGAGCACCGTCTCCACGGTCGCCGCGATCCTGCGCCGCGCCTCGTATCTGTGCACTCCGCTCATCAGCAGCTGGTCGTACGGAGTGTCCACATGCCGTACGGCCGCCACCACCGCCGACGTCACGGCCCGGTCCGTCAGCGCCCGCCCGGCCGCCGACCGCCCGACGCGGCCGCTGCCCCGCAGGGACGCGTACGCCGCGATCGCCCGCGCCCGCTCCGGCGGGCACCCCGGAAACAACCGCAGGATCTCCGCCCCGAACGCCTCCGCGAACCGGGCGTCCTCCACCGCCCTGCGCCGCGCGTCCCGCGCCCGGCGTCGACGGCGGGCCTCCGCGTCGGCCAGGCACCGCTCCTCGGCCCGGACGAGCCCCGCTTCCTCGACGAGGACGCCCTGCCGCTCGTAACGGCTTCTGCGCCGGTTGAACCGCACGACCACCACCGACAGCGAACTCTCCTCCCGCGCCCTGCGTGTCAGCGCCGTGTCGCCGCGGGGCAGGAACACCAGATGCCCGAGATCGGCACAGCGCAGGCACCGTGCCACCCCGTCCTCCATGACGAGCAGCGACAGCGGCCCGCGCCGGCACCTGGCGCAGCGCTTCTTCTTCGGCGACTGGATGACAACGGGAGCGGTACCGGAGCCGGTGAGGGGTCTGATCCGGCCTGCGCCGTCGGACGATGAAGTCACACGCACTGCCATGTCCGCTTCATTCCCACGGCGCCCCGGCCTCCACGCCTCGGTCCCCGGCTCCTCACCGCGGCCCCTCCCACCACCACCCCCGCATCCGTAATCATGGACAGGTGCGACTCGAAGCGATCACCTGGGACCGGCTCGTCGACCGCATCGCCGAACGTCTGCTCGACCTGAAGCCGGCCGACGGCAGCCCTTGGCCACGCGTCGCCTTCGACGGCGCACCCGCGGCCGACCCGGGGGAACTCGCCGCGCGCGTCCACGAGGCCCTGCGCACGCGGGGCCGCCCCTCGCTCGCCGTCGGCACGGAGGGCTTCCTGCGCCCGGCCTCGGTCCGCCTGGAGCACGGGCACCAGGATGTGGACGCCTACTACGACGGCTGGTCCGACACCGGCGCCCTGTGGCGTGAGGTGTTCGGTCCTCTCGAAGCGGGCGGCGACGGGCGCGTCCTGCCCGACCTCCTGGACCCGGTGACCGACCGCGCCACCCGCAGCCCCTACGTCCAACTCCCGCCCGGCGGCGTCCTGCTGCTGCACGGCCCGCTCCTGCTGCGGCACTGGTTCCCCTTCGACCTCACCGTTCATCTCCTCCTCTCCCCGGGCGCCCTGCGCCGCCGCACCCCGGAGGCCGACCACTGGATCCTCCCCGCCTTCGAGCGCTACGAGCACGAGACCGACCCCGCAGGCGCCGCCGACATCCTCGTGCGCGCCGACGACCCGCGCCGCCCGGCCTGGAGCGGATGACGGGACTCCCGGCACCGCAGTCCGCGACCGCTCGCGAAGACCGCGCGTTCTCGGCCAGGCCGCCCCGGGTGCGTGCGCCGGGTGGCCCGACGAGAATGAAGGCGCCGGGACTTGCGGTGTGTCCCGCGCCGCGCCGGCCGTCCGGCACCGGGAGGTACTCCATGACCACTGCCGGAGAGATCATGCACCGGGGTGCCCAGTGGATCCCGGCTCACGAGACCCTGGACCGCGCCGCCCAGCTGATGCGTGAGCTCAACGTCGGGGCCCTGCCCATCAGCGACGAGAACGAGCGGCTCTGCGGCATCCTCACCGACCGCGACATCGTCGTCGGCTGTGTCGCCATGGGACACGACCCCTCCAAGACCACCGCGGGCGACCTGGCCCAGGGCACACCACGCTGGATCGACGCGAGCGCCGATGTCGGCGAGGTGCTCCAGGAGATGGAGGACCACCAGATCCGCCGGCTTCCCGTCATCGAGAACAAGCGCCTGGTCGGCATGATCAGCGAGGCCGACCTGGCCCAGCACCTGACGGAGGACCAGATCGCCTACTGGGCCGAACGGGTCTACGCCAGGAGCGCGAGCCGCTGACCGTAGGCCTGTCTCACCCGCATCCCGCGGTCACAGCCAGCCATTGCGCCGGAAGCCGCGGTACAGGGCAAGGCAGGCCACCGATATGACGCCGATGACCATGCCGTAGCCGTACTTCCAGTGCAGCTCCGGCATGTGGTCGAAGTTCATGCCGTACACCCCGCAGACCATCGTGGGTACGGCGACGATCGCGGCCCACGCCGTGATCTTCCGCATGTCCTCGTTCTGCGCGACCGCGACCTGGGCGAGATGGGCCTGCAGGATGGAGTTGAGCAGCTCGTCGAACCCGGCGATCTGTTCCGTCGCGCGTATCAGGTGGTCGGAAACGTCACGGAAGTAGGCCTGTATCTCCGGCTCGACCACCCGCATCGGCCGGCCGGCGAGGTCCAGCAGCGGCCGGCCGAGCGGGACCACTGCCCGCTTCAGCTCCAGCAGTTCGCGCTTGAGCTGGTAGATGCGGCCGGGATCCGCACGTGCGCCGTTCTCCGCGAAGACGTCCGTCTCGACCTGCTCGATGTGCGCCTGGACCGCGTCCATGACGTTCAGATAGTCGTCCACGACGTGGTCCGCGACGGCATGCAGCACCGCGGAGGGGCCCTTGGCGAGCTGATGGGAATCTGCCTCCAGCTCCTCGCGCAGCGGGCCCAGCGAGCCGTGCCGGCCGTGTCGCACGGTGATGACGAAGTCCTGGCCGAGGAACACCATGATCTCGCCGGTGTTCACCACCTCGCTGGTCGCCGTGAGTTCCTCGTGCTCGACGTAGCAGACCGTTCTGAACACCGCGAACAGCGTCTCGTCGTACCGCTCCACCTTCGGGCGCTGGTGTGCCTCGATGGCGTCCTCGACCGCCAGCGGGTGCAGGTCGAAGAGCTCCGCGATGCCCGCGAACTCCCGGCCGGTCGGCTCGTGCAGGCCGAGCCACACGAAACCCGTCCCGCTCTTGCGCACCCGGTCCACCGTGTCGACCACGTCACCGCCGTGGGGAAGCCGGATGCCCTCCTCGTAGGCCACGCAGTTGACCACCGAGGAGCCGAGCGGGGAACGCGCGGGATGGCTCAGGTCGACCTTCCGGCGCCTCCTCGCCAGCCGCGCGACCTTGCGGAGGCCGCCGGCCCTGCCGAGGCCCGTGACCTTCCGCAGATTCCCTGCCATGGACATCTGGATCTCCTTGCGTGGACCCTCTCGCGCCGTATTCCTGCGCCTGTCGCGTCAGTGTGCCAGGACCGCGTGAGCAGCGGCCAAGCCTGGGGAAATCACCGATTCCGGTTGGTTCCCGGCTGTGGATGACGGGAGTTGACCTCCCTGCGGTGCATCTTTGCGCTGGACCCCCGGCGCAGGCCACGCGCTGCTGGTGGTGGGTTCCGGACGGGGGATTCCGGACGGGGATTCCGGACGGGGGATTCCGGACGGGGATTCCGGACGGTGGGCACCAGGCGGTGCGTTCCAGGCAGTGTGTTCCAGGCAGTGTGTTCGATGCGGAGGCTTCCAGGCGGTGCGTTGTAGACCACACGTCGTAGCAACTCGTCGTATCGGAGCGTCACGCACTCCGGACAAGTAGGACAAGTGGGATGATCGGGCTATGACGCTAACCGAGAACAGCTATCGGCCCGACAGCCGTCAGTCCCGGGTGGTCTCGTTCTCCGACGCCCTCGCCACTCTCTTCGACCCCACGACGTTCCGTCACTTCGAGGCGCTCGGCGTCGGGCCCGGCTGGCGCTGCTGGGAGGTCGCGGGCGGCTCCTCCGTGGAGTCCTGGCTGGCCAAGAAGGTCGGCCCGACCGGCAAGGTCGTCGTGACCGACACCGACAGCTCGTGGGCCTCGGGACCGTCGCGCTCACCGGTCGAGCGACGCGTGCACGACGTGGGCGCGCAGGATCCGCCGGGCGAGGGGTTCGACCTGGTGCACGCCCGGCTCGCCCTCGTCCATGTGCCGGACCGTGAGCGGGCGTTGAGGTCGATGGTGAAGGCGCTGCGACCCGGTGGCCGGCTCCTGGTCGAGGACACCGACCTCACCTTGCAGCCTCTGACCTGCCCCGACGAGTTCGGTCCCGAGGAGCAGCTGGCGAACCGGATGCGGCACGGCCTGCGCCGGCTCCTCGCCGGGCAGGGCGCCGACCTCGCCCACGGGCGCAGGCTGCCGCGTCTGCTCCGCGAGTCCGGCCTGGTCCGCGTCGAGGCCGACGCCTACTTCCCGGTCTCGTCGCCGGCCTCCACCGCGCTGGAGGCCGCGACGATCCGTCAGGTACGCGGCGACCTCGTCGCCGGCAGCTTCGCCACCGACCAGGACGTCGAGCAGCATCTGACGAACATCGCGTCCGGGACGATGGATCTGGCGGCCGCTCCGATGATTTCGGCTTGGGGCCGTAAGCCGTAAGCCGTTGCAGGCCGATCTTCGTGCCCGGCACGTCGTTCCCGGCTGATGGTCAGGCAGGTCCCAGCTCAGCTGCCGCCGGCGCCGGCGCGTGCAGCGCTCGCTCACCGGGCAGCCCGGCCCGCGGGAGGCCTCCCGCCCACCCGTTCCACCGCTCGCGCTCCCGCCGCGCACCCCTCGGCCGCCGCGGCCTCCGGCCCGGCGCCCGCCACCAGGGCGGCCAGGAACGCCCCGGTGAAGGCGTCACCGGCGCCCGTGGTGTCCCGGGGCGTGGCCGGTACGGCGGGAACCTGTGCGACCACGGTGCCCGACCGGGCCACCAGCGCACCGTCCGCGCCCTGTTTGGCCACCACCAGCGGGATGTGGCGGCTCAGCTTCGCCGCCGCGTCGGCCGGGTCCGGCAGCCCGGTGAGCAGGCAGGCCTCGTCCCTGCTGGGCAGCAGCACCTCCACGCCGTCTGCGAGCGTGAGGAAACGGTCCACCCCGAGCTCCGCGAGGAACCCGGCCGAGGCCGGATCCATGCTCACCGGTACCCCACGCGCGCGTGCGGCCGCCTGGGCCACCGCCACCAGCGCGCGGCCCGATGCGGAGAAGAGCAGGTAGCCGGACAGGTGCAGCCACGCCACGCCGTCCAGCAGGGCGTCCGACCAGTCCCCGGTATCGAGCCTCAACGAGGCTCCGCTGTCGGTGAGGAACGTCCGCTCGGCCGCGTCGCCCGTGTCCACCAGGCAGATCACCGTCCCGGTCCGCGCCTGCTGGTCGACGACCAGCTGGGCACGGACGCCCGCCGCGGTCAGCGCCCGCTCGTGCCACGCCGCGGAGTCCGCGCCGACCCGGCCCAGCAGCCGTACGTCCGCGCACCCACGATGGGCCGCCCAGCATGCCACGTTGGCGCCCGCACCACCGGGCAGGGTCCGGATCACGGCGGCTGTGTCCGTGCCGCCGGCCAGCGGTCCCCGGTGCCGGGCGACGACGTCCGTCACCACGTCTCCGGCGACCAGCAGAGCGCCCCTGCGCGAGCCGGGCCCGGGCCCGCTCACGCCCCGGCCCAGGCCGCCGCGATCCGTGCCGCCAGCCGCACGTTGCCGCGCACCGCTGCCAGGTTGGCGCTCAGCGAGGCGCCGTCGGTGTGCCGCACCAGATGGTCGAGCAGGAACGGAGTGACGGCCTGCCCGGTGATGCCCTCCGCCTCGCACGTCTGCAGCGCGTCGGCCAGCACGCGCGCATGCAGGCCGGGATCCAGCTGCTCCGCCTCCGGCACCGGGTTGGCCACGATCAGCGCCGACTCCGGCCCGCCGAGCGCGTCCTGCGCCCGCATCACGTCGGCCACCTGCTGCGGGCTGTCCAGCGTCCAGTCCACGGGGTGCCCGGAGTCCGAAAGATAGAAGCCCGGGAAGCGTCCCGTGCCGTACCCGGCCACCGTCACACCCAGCGTCTCCAGCCGTTGCAGCGTCGCTGGGACGTCCAGGATCGACTTCACGCCCGCGCACACCACGGTGATCCGCGTACGCGCCAGCAGGCCCAGGTCGGCGGACTCGTCCTGCGTCACCGTCCACTGCCGGTGCACCCCGCCGAGCCCGCCTGTCGCGAACACCCGCACGCCCGCCAGCGCCGCAAGCAGCGCGGTCGCGGACACCGTGGTCGCTCCGCTCGTCCGGGCGGCCACTGCCGGCGGCAGATCCCGGTGGCCCAGCTTGCGGATGCCGTCCTCGTTCGCGATCCGCTCCAGCTGCTCCTTGTCCAGGCCGACCCGGGGCCGTCCGTCCAGCACGGCGATCGTGGCCGGTACGGCGCCCTCCTGCCGTACCGCCTCCTCCAGCTCCAGCGCCACCTGCAGGTTGCGGGGCCGCGGCAGCCCGTGAGCGATGATCGTGGACTCCAGCGCCACCACGGGCCGACCCGCGTGGACCGCCTCCCGTACCTCCTCGGACACCACCAGCGTCACGCGACTGCCTCCTGTCTGCCGGTCTTCCCTCCATCCCTGGCGGGCGGCGCGTCCCGTCAAACCCTTGCGGCCGGGGCGGGACGACACCAGTCTGGGGGCATGACGGACAACACGGCACGTCTCGACCACGTCGTCCTGTGGGTACGCGATCCGGTCGCCGCCGCCGACTTCTACGAGAAGGCGGTCGGCCTGGAGCCGGTCAGGCTCACCGAGTTCGCCGCGGGACAGGTGCCCTTCCCCTCGGTCCGGGTCAACGAGGAGACGATCATCGACCTGATGCCCGTGTCCTCGGCGGAGCGCATGACGATGCTCCCCGGCGCGCCGGAAAGCTCCGGGCATCCCGTCAACCACGTCTGTCTCGCTCTGCCCGAGGGCGACTTCGACGATCTGCGCGACCGCCTACAGGAACGCTCGGTCCCCATGACGGACATCGGGCACGACTCCTTCGGCGCCCGGGGCAACGCCCGGCGCAACTTCTACTTCCGTGACCCGGACGGCAACCTCTTCGAGGCGCGTCACTACGCCTGAGAGGCGCGTCACTACGCCTGAGAGGCGCGTCACTACGCCTGAGAGGCGCGCCTCCAGGCCCGGCATGTACGCCTCCAGGTCTGGTCTGCACGCGCGAGGGTCCCGGGCGCACGCGCGAAGCCCGGGCGTGGGCCCTCGCCGTCTCAGAACAAGGGCTCGGGCAGCACGCCTTCCAGCGCCAGCAGCTTCCGCTTGGTCTCCAGGCCACCGCCGAACCCGCCGATGCCGCCGTCGCTCTCCACGACGCGGTGGCACGGCACCACAAGGGGCAGCGGATTGGCACCCATCGCCGTCCCCACCGCCTGGGCCGCGCCCGGCTGACCGACCCGGTCGGCCAGATCGCCGTACCCGACCACGGTGCCGAACGGCACGCCCGACGCCAGCTCGCGCAGCACCTGTCTGCTGAAGCCCGAGATCAGCGACCAGTCCAGCGGCAGCTCGAAGGCCTGACGCCCGCCCGCGAAGTAGTCCCGCAGCTGCCCCGTCGCCTCGGTCAGCAGGGGGGAGCCGGGTGCCTCGACCGGCTCGGCGCCCAGCCGGGACGCCAGGCGGGCGAGTGCCTTGTCGCGCACCGGTCCGGTGGCGTGGAACACGACGTTGACCAGGCCCTCGCCGGTGGCGGCCAGCAGCAGCGGACCGAGGTCACTGGCGACGACCGTCCACACGACCTGCTGCTCGTACTGCCCATGGCTGTCCATGCGCCCACGGTACGGCCCGCCACTGACAACGCCCGCCCCCTCCGGTGCCGGAACGTCACCGCCCACCGAGCGCGTCCCGGACCACGTCGGGCTTGTTGGTGATGACGCCGTCGACGCCGTACGCGGCGACCTTGCGGGCGGTGACCGCGTCGTCGACGGTCCAGGTGAAGACCTCCAGCGGCCTGCCGTGCGCACCGGTGATCCGCTGGACGGCGGAGACGTAGGAGGCCGTCAGGGAGGCGTGGGAGGGGTTGATCTGGTCGACGAAGCCCGCGTAGTCGGCCACCTGGGCCGGCGACGGCGTACCGAGGAGGCCCGTCTTCACCGCGGGCTTCAGCTCGTGCACGGTGCGCAGGCTGTCCGCGCCGAAGCTCTGCACGATCAGCCGGTCCGCCAGGTGCCGCTCGTCGAGCCACCCCTCGTTGCCGAGCACCTTCAGTGTCTGCCCCTCGATGCCGGGGTACAGCTCCGGCTTCTTGATCTCCAGGAGGAGTTTCTGGTGATGGTGCTCGATCCGGCGCAGATACTCGGCGAGCGTCGGCACGCGCGCGCCCGCGTAGGCGGGCCCGAACCAGCCCCCCGCGTCCAGGCGCGCGATCTCGGCGGCGGTGAAGTCCGCGACCCTCCAGGGCGCCCGGCCGGGGAACACCTGCTTCACGTCGGTGGTGCGCCGCAGGGTGTCGTCGTGGATGACCACGAGCTCGCCGTCCCGGGTGCGCTGCACGTCGTTCTCGACCCACTCGATGCCCAGCTCGGCCGCCTTGTCGACGGCGGCGAGGGTGTTCTCCGGCGCGTAGGCGCAGGCGCCCCGGTGGGCCAGCACCACGGGGGTCCCTTCGTCCCCGCTGCCGGGCCCGGCGCCGTAGGCGGGGAACAGCACGGCGATGCTTCCCAGGAGCGCGGTGGTCGTGACGGCAACTGCGCGCGCGTGCATGCGTACTCCTCGCGTCGAACCGGTCACGGGCAGGTCTCACCGTGACACCGAATTGTCAACGGCAGAGGGGTACAGGATGGACACAGATTGAATGGAGTTGCCCGGCACCACACACCGGTGCGGCACAACTGGGGCAGAGCCGTGTTTCTTTGCCGGAAAGTCGTTCGACCATTCCGGTGCGAGTCATACTCTCTGCCTCAACCCTGACCGCTCGGGCGGTCCTGGGAGGGGGAGCATTTCACTGTATTCCGGGTCGGAACGGGGCGGAAGGGCAGCCGCGCATGCAGGGGACGGTCGACGGATTCAGCTACGGCCTCGTCACACCGCTGGTGGCCTACGTCATGGCCTGCCTCGGCGGTGCCCTCGGCCTGCGCTGCACCGCCAGGGCCCAGCTCGTGGCAGGCTCCTGGCGCCCCGGGTGGCTCGCCCTCGGCTCCCTGGCGATCGGCTCCGGCGTATGGACCATGCACTTCATCGGGATGATGGGGTTCACGGTCCAGGAGGCCCCGCTCCACTACGACAAGCCGCTCACGTACGCCAGCCTGGGCGTCGCCATCCTGATGGTCGGCGTCGGGATCTTCATCGTCGGCTATCGCGGCGCGTCCGGCACGGCCCTGTTCACCGGCGGCACCGTGACCGGCCTCGGTATCGCGTCCATGCACTACCTGGGCATGGCGGGCCTGGAGCTGAACGGGAAGCTGGAGTACAACACGCTCACCGTCGCCGCGTCCGTCCTCATCGCCATGGTCGCGGCCACCGCCGCGCTCTGGGCGGCAGGGCAGGTCAGAGGGCTGCTCTGGAGCGTGGGCGCCAGCCTCGTGATGGGACTCGCGGTCAGCGGCATGCACTACACGGGCATGGCGGCCCTCAAGGTCCATGTGCACGGCTCCGCAGCTCCCGTCACGGGCGACTCGCCCGCCGCGCTGCTCGCCCCCATGCTGATCGGCCCCCTGGTCCTGCTGTGCCTGGCGGGTGTGGTCGTCCTGTTCGACCCGCTGATGATCATGGGCAGGCCCGCCCAGCCTCGCCCCGAGCACAAGCCCGGCGTCCCGGCCCACGTGCCGCACCAGACCCGCCGGCTCGCACTGCGCACCCGCAGGCAGCCGGCTCGCAGCGGCTCCCGCACCCCGCAGAACCGCTGATCGGAGCCCGTTGTCGGTGCGGGGTCGTACGGTTGATGACATGCGGCCCGTTTCCAGCATCGAACGCACGGTGGCGCCCTTCGAGGTCGTCAGCCCCTACCAGCCGAACGGCGACCAGCCGACGGCCATCGCCGACCTCGCCCGGCGCATCGAAGCCGGCGAGAAGGACGTCGTGCTGCTCGGCGCGACCGGTACCGGCAAGTCCGCCACCACCGCGTGGATGATCGAGAAGCTCCAGCGCCCCACCCTGGTGATGGCCCCGAACAAGACGCTGGCCGCGCAGCTGGCGAACGAGTTCCGCGAGCTCCTGCCGAACAACGCCGTCGAGTACTTCGTCTCGTACTACGACTACTACCAGCCCGAGGCGTACGTCCCGCAGTCGGACACCTACATCGAGAAGGACTCCTCGATCAACGAGGAGGTGGAGCGCCTGCGCCACTCGGCGACCAACTCGCTGCTCACCCGCCGCGACGTCGTCGTGGTCGCCTCCGTGTCCTGCATCTACGGCCTCGGTACGCCGCAGGAGTACGTGGACCGCATGGTGCCGCTGCGCGTCGGCGACGAGATCGACCGCGACCAGCTGCTGCGCCGGTTCGTCGACATCCAGTACACGCGCAACGACATGGCCTTCGCCCGGGGCACCTTCCGGGTCCGCGGCGACACCATCGAGATCTTCCCGGTCTACGAGGAGCTCGCCGTCCGTATCGAGATGTTCGGCGACGAGATCGAGGCGCTGTCCACCCTGCACCCGCTCACGGGCGAGATCATCAGCGACGACCAGCAGCTGTACGTCTTCCCCGCCTCCCACTACATCGCCGGCCCCGAGCGCATGGAGCGGGCCGTCAACGACATCGAGAAGGAGCTGGGGGAGCGGCTGGGCGAGCTGGAGAAGCAGGGCAAGCTCCTGGAGGCCCAGCGGCTGCGGATGCGCACGACGTACGACATCGAGATGCTCCGCCAGATCGGCACGTGCTCGGGCGTGGAGAACTACTCGATGCACTTCGACGGCCGCCTGCCCGGCTCCGCGCCCAACACGCTGCTGGACTACTTCCCCGAGGACTTCCTGCTCGTCATCGACGAGTCGCACGTCACGGTGCCGCAGATCGGCGCCATGTACGAGGGCGACGCCTCCCGCAAGCGCACCCTCGTCGACCACGGGTTCCGGCTGCCCTCCGCCCTCGACAACCGTCCGCTGAAGTGGGAGGAGTTCCAGCAGCGCATCGGCCAGGCCGTCTACCTCTCGGCCACCCCGGGACAGTACGAGCTGTCCCGCTCCGACGGCGTCGTCGAGCAGATCATCCGGCCCACCGGCCTGGTCGACCCGGAAGTCGTGATCAAGCCCACCGAGGGCCAGATCGACGATCTGGTGCACGAGATCCGCACGCGCGTGGAGAAGGACGAGCGCGTCCTGGTCACCACGCTGACCAAGAAGATGGCCGAGGACCTCACGGACTACTTCCTGGAACTCGGCATCCATGTCCGGTACCTGCACAGCGACGTCGACACGCTGCGCCGCGTCGAGCTGCTGCGCGAACTGCGCTCCGGCGAGTTCGACGTCCTGATCGGTATCAACCTCCTCAGGGAGGGTCTCGACCTCCCCGAGGTCTCCCTGGTGGCGATCCTCGACGCCGACAAGGAGGGCTTCCTGCGCTCCGGCACCTCGCTGATCCAGACGATCGGCCGCGCGGCGCGCAACGTCTCCGGTCAGGTCCACATGTACGCCGACAAGATCACCCCGGCGATGGCGAAGGCCATCGACGAGACCAACCGCCGCCGGGAGAAGCAGATCGCGTACAACACGGCGAACGGCATCGACCCGCAGCCGCTGCGCAAGAAGATCAATGACATCGTCGCGCAGATCGCGCGCGAGGACGTTGACACCGAGCAGCTGCTCGGCACGGGCTACCGGCAGTCCCGCAAGGACGGCCGCGGCACCAGGGCCCCCGTGCCCTCCCTCAAGGAACACGCGGTCAAGGACACCAAGACGGCCAAGCGCGCCAAGGGCAAGGCCAAGGAGACCGTCCCGACCGACCGCCCGGCCGCGGAACTCTCCGGGCAGATCGAGGAACTGACGGAGCGCATGCGCGCCGCCGCCGCCGACCTGCAGTTCGAGATCGCGGCGCGGCTGCGCGACGAGGTGTCCGAGATGAAGAAGGAACTGCGTCAGATGAAGGAGGCCGGCCTGGCCTGACGGGCCGACGGGAGCGCTGTGACCTCCCCGGGACTGCGCTGTGTTGCAAGACCGACACAAAGTGCGGACCGGAGTACGTCGCTGTCAGTGCCCCTGCGTAAGGTGCTCGTCATCCGCGGCTTCGCGGCAACAGGGGAATGCTCGAGAGGGGAATCAGCGCGTGACCGTCAACATGACCAAGGGTCAGGCCATCAGTCTGCAGAAGAACGACGGCGGCAGCCTGACGGCGGTGCGCATGGGTCTCGGCTGGCAGGCGGCCCCGCGGCGTGGCCTGTTCGGCTCGCGCACGCGGGAGATCGACCTTGACGCCTCCGCCGTCCTGTTCGCGGACAAGCAGCCGGTCGACGTCGTCTTCTTCCGCCACCTGGTGAGCGACGACGGCTCGGTGCGCCACACCGGCGACAACCTCGTCGGCGGCGTCGGCCAGGGCGGCGACGACGAGGCGATCCTCGTCGACCTGCAGCGTCTCCCGGTCCACATCGACCAGCTCGTCTTCACTGTGAACTCCTTCACGGGCCAGAGCTTCCAGGAGGTGCAGAACGCCTTCTGCCGCCTCGTGGACGAGACCAACGGCCAGGAACTCGCCCGCTACACGCTCGCCGGGGGCGGCGCCTACACGGCACAGATCATGGCGAAGGTGCACCGCGCGGGCACGGGCTGGTCCATGACGGCCCTCGGCACCCCGGCCAACGGCCGCACGTTCCAGGACCTGATGCCCTCCATCCTGCCGCTCCTCTGAGACGGCGGGCCCGGGCGAGCGGCACACGACGCATAAGAGGCACACAGGGGGATTGAGGCGATGACGGCCGAGCTGGTGCGGGGGCAGAACCATCCGCTCTCCCAGGCCCGCCTGGAGATCAGGGTCTCGGCCGGCAAGCCGATCGTGGCCGTGGCCACGATCGGCGACGAGCAGGGCAAGGTCCGGGACACGGAGCGGGTCGCCCACCCGGGCGCACCCACCTTGTCCGGCCTGGAGGTCCCCCGCCAGGCCGCCGCGGCCCATCGTCTCGCGGTGGACCTGGACGCCATGCCGGACACGGCGCATCGCGTCCATGTGCTGCTCGCGCTGCCCACCGGCGCCGGGGGACCGTCCCGCTTCGGCGCCGTGGCCGCTCCCTTCGTCGCGGTCACCGGGCTGGACGGCACCGAGCTCGCCAGCTTCACCCTCACCGGTCTGGAAGCGGAGACGGCCGTCGTCGCCCTGGAGCTCTACCGTCGCCAGGGCGCCTGGAAGGTGCGCGCCGTCGGCCAGGGCTACGCCGGAGGGCTCGCCGAACTCTTCGCCGACCAGGGCCTGCCCCAGGCCCAGCAGCTCGCCGGCGCCATCGACGACGCGGTCGCCCAGGGCCTTGCCCGCTCGGTGGCGCCGCCGCCCCGTACGGCCGGCGGCGAACGCGCCCGCCAGGCCGCCGCGCCCACGCCTGGCCCGGACCACGCCGGGACGCCCTACGGCGCGCAGGCGCCCCAGGGCACCACGGCGGCACACCCCGGCTACCCCGCAGGCACCGGGCCCACCGACCCGTCCACCCCGACCGATCCGACCGACCCGGCCGGCCCCTCCGCCCTCATCCAGCCGTCCGTGCCCGCGGGCGGCCCGATCGACTACAACCACCCACGCCGCCGGAACTCGGCGCCCCCGCCGCCCCCGCCGGCCGCTCCTGTGGCGACGCCCGGCGGGCCCGCCCGGCCCGTCGCGGGCGACGCGACCGGCTGGTCCATGGACGAGCGGCTCTACAACCAGGTGTGGGGCATGTTCGAGGACCTGGCCCGCACCGCCGCCGCGTACCGCAGCGCCGTCGACTTCGCCGAGTCGCGGATGGACAAGGAGCTGGAAGCGGTCCTGTCCGACCCGCGCAGCCGCATCGGCGGGCAGGCCGACGCCGCGCGCGAGGCGGCCCGCGCCCGGCACGACCGGCTGGTCGACGAGGCCAGGCAGGCCTTCGACCGGGACGTCGCCCAGCTCGCCGCCGAGACCGACGTGGTCGAACCGGCACTGCCACCGGCATACGCCCGCTGGGACAACCCCGTCTGGCACGGCTACCGCGTACCGATGGAGATGCCCATGGCGCTGCGCCTGGGCGAGCTGCATCTGCCGGAGTCCGCCGAGCTGCGGATCCCGATGCTGGTCCGGCTTCCGCTGGAACGAGGCCTGTGGATAGACAGCGGACGTGCCGGTTCCTCCGACGGCGTGCTCCGCGACGCGCACGACCTGCGGCGCCTGGCGATGGAGGCGGCGGTGGCGCATGTGGCGCGGCTGCTCGCGGTGCACCCGGCTGGCGAGTTCACCGTGTACGTCATCGACCCGGCCGGCTCGGGCGCGCAGACGCTGGTCCCGCTGGTGCAGAGCGGGGTGCTCGCGGCCCCGCCCGCGATCGGTGCGGCAGGGGTGACGGACGTCCTGGGCACGCTCACCCGGCGGGTCGACCTGGTGCAGATGGCGGTCCGCGGCGGTGCGGCCGACGCCCTCCCACCGGGCTTCGACACCTCCCAGAACCTGGTGGTGGTCAACGACTTCCCGCACGGTTTCGACGACCGGGCCGTCACCCAGCTGCGCTACCTCGCCGACGAGGGCCCGGACGTCGGCGTCCATCTCATGATGGTCGCGGACCGGGAGGACGCCGCGGCCTACGGGCCGTTGCTCGACCCCCTGTGGCGCTCGCTGCTGCGCCTGACGCCGGGGCCCGACGACCACCTCGCCGACCCGTGGGTGGGGCACGCCTGGACCTACGAGCCGTCGCTGGTCCCGCCGGGGAGCCAAGTCCTCCAGCAGGTGCTCGACCAGGTCGCCGCCGCCCGCACGAAGCATCGGTAAAGCCCATCCGACCAGGGGATTTGGCCTCTACTTTGCCAAGTGCTTTACCTTTCCTTGGTGATGCGGGTACCCTCGTCCGTGCGGAGGGGAGTACTCCCTGACTACTGCGGCGTCCCCGTCAATACGGATCAGGCCAGATCCCGGGGCGTCGGCCCACTTCCTGGGTGGAAGAGACCTCCGGCAGCGACGACGCTGACCTATCTGTTCGCCGTTACGTACTGCCGGAGGCGCAGTGGCTGTTTCCCCGACCCTATGGGTCCTGACCATCGTGGGACTTGCCGCGCTCATCGCGGTCGACTTCTTCATCGGGCGCAAGCCCCACGACGTATCGATCAAGGAAGCCGGGATCTGGACCGTCGTCTGGATCGTCCTGGCCGGACTCTTCGGCCTCGGCCTGTTCCTCTTCGGCGGGGGACAGCCCGCCGGTGAGTTCTTCGCCGGCTTCATCACCGAGAAGTCGCTGAGCGTCGACAACCTCTTCGTCTTCGTCCTGATCATGGCGAAGTTCGCCGTGCCCTCGCAGTACCAGCAGCGGGTGCTCCTCGTCGGTGTGCTCATAGCCCTGGTGCTGCGTGCGATCTTCATCGCCGCGGGTGCCGCGATCATCGCCAGCTTCTCCTGGGTGTTCTACATCTTCGGTGCGTTCCTCATCTGGACCGCCTGGAAGCTGATCAAGGAGGCCCGGGCCGAGGAGGAGGACGAGGAGTACGAGGAGAACAAGCTCCTCAAGGCCGCCGAGCGCCGCTTCGGCGTGGCCGACCGCTACCACGGCACCAAGCTGTGGATCCAGGAGAACGGCAAGCGGGTCATGACCCCGATGCTGGTCGTGATGCTCGCCATCGGCTCCACGGACGTCCTGTTCGCGCTCGACTCCATTCCGGCGATCTTCGGCCTCACGCAGGACCCGTACATCGTCTTCACCGCCAACGCCTTCGCGCTGATGGGCCTGAGGCAGCTGTACTTCCTCATCGGCGGCCTGCTGAAGAAGCTGGTCCACCTGTCGTACGGCCTGTCGATCATCCTCGGTTTCATCGGCGTCAAGCTGGTGCTGCACGCCCTGCACGAGTCCGGGATCCATGTCCCGGAGATCAGCATCCCGGTCTCCCTCGGTGTGATCTGCACCGTCCTGATCGTCACCACGATCACCAGCCTGGCGGCCTCCCGGAAGCAGGCGGCGGCCGAGGCCGAGGAGCGTGGCGAAGACGCTCCCAAGGACAGCGTCGACGTCTGACCGCGGCAGACGGAGCGACACCACCGGGAGCGGTGCTCGGCGAACGGCCGGGCACCGCTCCCGCGGTTCGGTCCCCGGCCCCCACAAGGAAGCCATGACGCCGGCGTACCGGCGTCCCTCGCCCCCGCCGGCTTCCGCCCGGCCGGAATGCGAGGCCCGACCCCGTCTGGGACGATCCCCGCATGATCGCCAGGCTCTGGTCACTCGCCCATGGGTGGACATCCGTGGTGCCGGTGCTGGCGGCGGTCCTGCTGGTCCTCACCTGGGGCCGGGATGTGCCGGCCGGCGTCGTCGTGCTGATGACGGTCGTCCTGGCGGGCGCGGTCCTCGCCGCCGTGCACCACGCCGAGGTCGTCGCCCACCGCGTCGGCGAACCCTTCGGCTCCCTCATCCTCGCCGTCGCCGTCACAGTCATCGAAGTGGGCCTGATCGTCGCCCTCATGGTGGACGGCGGCGACAAGAGCGCGTCCCTGGCCCGGGACACGGTCTTCGCCGCGGTGATGATCACCTGCAACGGCATCGTCGGCATCAGCCTGCTGGTGGCCTCCCTGCGCCACCGCACGGCCGTCTTCAACCCCGAGGGCACCGGCGCCGCCCTCGCGACGGTGGCCACGCTGGCCACGCTCAGCCTCGTGCTGCCGGCGTTCACCACCAGCAGGCCCGGCCCGCAGTTCTCGGGCGTGCAGCTCACCTTCGCCGCGGTGTCCTCGCTGATCCTCTACGGCCTGTTCGTGACGACCCAGACCGTCAGGCACCGCGACTACTTCCTCCCCATCACCCACAAGGGAGAGGTGATCACGGTGGACCGCCACGCCGCCGCCCCGTCCACCCGCACCGCCTCGATCAGCCTCGGGCTGCTGTTGCTCGCGCTGGTCGGCGTGGTCGGCCTGGCGAAGGGCGTGTCACCGGCGATCGAGTCGGGAGTGTCGGCCGCCGGCATGGACCATGCCGTCGTCGGCGTGATCATCGCACTGCTGGTGCTGCTCCCGGAAACCATCGCCGCGCTGCGCGCAGCGCGCCGCGACCGCGTGCAGACCAGCCTCAACCTCGCGCTCGGCTCCGCCATGGCCAGCATCGGCCTGACCATCCCCGCCGTGGCCCTGGCATCCATCTGGCTCTCCGGACCACTCATCCTGGGCCTCGGCGCCACCCACATGGTGCTGCTCGCGCTGACCGTCGTCGTCGCCTCCCTGACGGTGGTACCGGGCCGGGCGACACCGCTCCAGGGAGGCGTCCACCTGGTGATCCTGGCGGCGTATCTGGAACTGGCGGTCACTCCGTGAGGGTCTGACCGCCCGGCGCCGTCCCCGGGGTCAGCCGGCCGCAGCCCCCACCTCCGCGGCACGCACCCCCGTCGGCCGAGTCTCCGGAAGCAGTGCGAAGCAGCCAAGACTCAGCAGTGCGAGGCCGGTCAGATAGGCGCCCACGCCCCACGGCACCCGGCCGCCCTGTTCAGCCAGGGCCGTCGCCGCGATGGGGGTGAGCGCGCCTCCGAGTACGCCCCCGAGGTTGTAGCCGACCGCTGCACCCGTGCAGCGCACGCGGGCCTCGTACAGCTCCGGCAGATAAGCCGCGATCACCCCGAACATCGTGACGAACGCGACCAGCGCGACCAGGAAGCCGAGGAAGATCAGCAACGGGGCGCCCGTCGCGAGCAGGGCGACCATCGGGAACATCCACAGTGCGGCCGCCGCGCACCCGGCAAGGCACAGCGGCCGCCGCCCGTACCGGTCGCCGAG
The DNA here is from genome assembly GCF_043204795.1 of Streptomyces sp. NPDC047706. Taxonomy (NCBI): domain Bacteria; kingdom Bacillati; phylum Actinomycetota; class Actinomycetes; order Kitasatosporales; family Streptomycetaceae; genus Streptomyces; species Streptomyces sp. NPDC047706. The sequence continues at coordinate 54,143 of NZ_JBIDCW010000034.1, forward strand.
CGTCGCCGCCACCGGTGTCAGCGCCCCCTTCACCACGACAGCGGCCATGATGCAGGTCAGCATGACGGTACGGCTCACTCCGAGCCGCTCTGTCGCGTACGCGAGGGACCAGGTGGTCACGGCGTAGAAGATCGCATAGCCCACGGCCAGTGCTCCGGCGGTCAGCAGCACCAGTCGCCAGTGGTCGCGCACGACCTCGGCGAGCGGCACGCGCGCGTAGTCGTCGATGCCGAGGAAGCTGGGGCTCTCGGTGAGCGACGAGCGCAGCCACAGCCCCACCAGGGCCAGCACCCCGGCGGCCCAGAACGGCACCCGCCACCCCCACGCGGCGAACTGGGCGTCGCTCAGCGTCGCCGAAAGCGTCAGCACCGCACCGTTCGCCAGTACGAAGCCCACCGGCGGGCCCATCTGCGGAAAGCTCGACCACAGCCCCCGCCGGTCGGCCGGGGCATGCTCCGCGGTCAGCAGGACGGCCCCGCCCCACTCACCGCCGAGCCCGAGACCTTGCAGAAACCGCAGAGCGACCAGCAGCACGGGAGCGGCCACACCGATAGAGCCGTACGTGGGTACACAGCCGACGGCGACCGTCGACGCGCCGGTGAGCAGCAGCGAGCCGACGAGGACCGGCCGGCGTCCGTGCCGGTCCCCGATGTGCCCGAACAGCACGGAGCCCAGCGGCCGCGCCACGAAGCCGACGCCGAAGGCCGCGAAGGCGGCCAGCGTCCCCGCCAGCGGCGAGAACGTCGGAAAGAACAGCGGCCCGAGGACCAGGGCCGCCGCGGTCCCGTAGACGAAGAAGTCGTAGAACTCGATGGCCGTCCCGGCGAGTGAGGCGGCCGCGAGCCGCAGCATGGAAGGTGCCCTTACGGAGCGTACGTCTTGCATGCCGCGTCAACTACCCACGGTGACGGCCGGTTACGGGGGCGCGCGGGGGTGCGGGGCGTGCCTCAGTGGGTGACCGTGATGCGCCGGGCGGGACCGTCGACGCTGATCAGGCCCCCGTAGGGGATGACGAGTCGGGGATCGGTGTGCCCGAGGTCCAGGTCGAAGACGACCAGGGTGTCTGGGGCGTACGCCCGCAGCGCGCGCAGTACGGCTTCGCGCTGATCGGCGGCGTAACGCGCCCCCTCCTCCGGGGTGCTGGGACGGTCGAAGGACCACGTCTTGGGGCGGCCCGTCAGCAGGGAGCGGGAAGAGCCCGGGCAGCCCGGCGGAGGGCGGTATCACGGCGATCCGGTCGCCGGGTGACGGCTTGGGAGGGTACTCGGGTGTGGTCATGCGGGGAGGTTGCGAGGGGCATCGCTGCCGGCGCATCGTGATAAACCGGGTCTGAGCAGCGGCCCCCGCGGGCCGCCCGACCCCGACCGGACCGGAGGAACCGTGCCCCGCACCCTGGCCAGCGCCCCGATCATGATCCTCAACGGGCCCAACCTGAACCTTCTCGGGCAACGCCAGCCGGAGATCTACGGCTCCGACACCCTCTCCGATGTCGAGGGCCTGTGCGCCAAGGCGGCCGCGGCGCACGGTGGCACCGTGGACTTCCGGCAGTCCAACCACGAGGGCGAGCTGGTCGACTGGATCCACGAGGCACGGCTCAGCCACTGCGGGATCGTCATCAACCCCGGCGCCTACTCGCACACCTCCGTCGCGATCCTGGATGCGCTCAACACCTGCGACGGGATGCCTGTGTTGGAGGTACACATCTCCAACATCCACCAGCGGGAGTCGTTCCGGCACCACTCGTACGTCTCGCTGCGCGCCGACGGGGTCATCGCGGGATGCGGTGTCCAGGGGTACGTGTTCGGGGTGGAGCGGGTCGCGGCGCTGGCCGGGGCGGCACAGGCCGACGCCTAGCCGGCCGCGCGCCCCCGCAGCCGGGACGGGTTGCCCGGGCCGCCGGCCGAGGGCGGGGATCGAGGACCGGCGGCCCATTCCGCGCGGCTGCCGTCGTCCCGCGCGGGGCTGCTACCAGTTGACCGCGCAACCACGCGCCCGGGGAGCGCGCGCGGGCGACCGGCGTGTGCAGAGGATTCACACGGGGCGCGCGTCCTGCAGTTCGCGCCTCGGCGGGATTCCGGGACCGCTGTGGACTTCCTGGGCGCCTGCGGGCGTCCGGGGTCGCGGTGGCGGTACGAGGCCGGCTACGGACGTCCAGGGCCGCCGGTGGCCGTACGGGGCAACTATGGACGCCCGGGTGCGCCGGTGAGACTTGCGGGCCGCCATGGGCGCCCGGGTCACTCGTGGCCGCGCAACGCCGCTATGGACGTCCGGGGCGCCGGTGGCACGTGCGAGGCCCATGAACTTGCGGGATCCCCGGTGGCCGTACGAGGCCCCGTGGCTGTCCGGAATCTCACCACCCGCGCGCGTGCCACTCCGGCAGGTGCGGTCGCTCCGCGCCGAGGGTGGTGTCGTTGCCGTGGCCTGGGTAGACCCAGGTCTCGTCCGGGAGCGTGTCGAAGATCTTCGTCTCGACGTCGTGGATCAGACGCGCGAACGCCTCTGGATCCTTGCGGGTGTTGCCCACGCCGCCGGGGAAGAGGCAGTCCCCCGTGAAGACGTGCGGATGCCCGTGCGGGTCGTCGTAGACCAGGGCGATGGAGCCCGGCGTGTGTCCGACGAGGTGGCGCGCGGTGAGCTCCACGCGACCCACCCGGATGACGTCGCCGTCGTCGAGGAGGACGTCGGTCGGCACGGGGATGCCGTCGGCGTCGTCGCGGCCCGCATGGGTGCGGGCGCCCGTGGCCGCCACGACCTCGGCGAGGGCCTGCCAGTGGTCGCCGTGCTGGTGGGTGGTGACGACGGACGCGATGCCGTCGTCACCGATCATGCCGAGCAGCGTACGCGCGTCGTTGGCCGCGTCGATCAGCAACTGCTCGTCGGTGGCCCGGCAGCGCAGCAGATAGGTGTTGTTGTCCATCGGGCCCACCGCGATCTTGGTGATCATCAGGTCCTTGAGCTCGTGCACGTCCGCCGGGCCACCGACCGTCACCTGTCCGCTGTACGTCATGGCGTTCAGTCTAGGGCGGCAGGGGTACGGCGAGCAGGGCACCGGCGCCGCTACAACGGGGGCAGCGAGGGCAGCGGCCCGCCCTCGACGGTCAGCCCGGAGCCGTCCCGGCGCCCCGCGAGCCAGCCGAGCAGGCCGGCCGGGGAGCCCGTCACGGTGATCCGGGCGGCGCCCGCCCCCCGGTCCGCCTCCGGCGCCCGGCCCGTGCTCCACGCGCGCGTGCCGTCCGTCAGACGCGTGGGCGGGACGCCGGGGTGGCCTGCGAACCGGTCGGCGAGGAAGTCGATCTCCCGCTCCGAGAACTCCGCCGGAAGATCCTCCAGCTCGTAGCCGATGCCGAGGTCCACGTGGTGCAGCTCGACCTCGGCCCAGCGCCGGAACGGCACCCGGGACGCGGAGTCGGTCACGCCGTTGCGCAGCTCCACCGTGCGCGACCAGTCGGCGGGCACGGCCCTCAGTTCCTGGAAACGGGTGGCGCTGTCCCGGACGTCGGCGAGCTGGGCGGCCAGGGGGCGCGGGGCGTCGCGCTCGATGTCGGCGTCCCGGGCCTTGGCGGAGACGTACATGGGACGGCCCTCCAGGACGTTCACCAGGGCGTCCGCGTTGCGGGCGAGGTGGGCGAGTACATGACCGCGGCTCCAGCCGGGAAGCCGTGACGGTTCGGTCACAGCCGCGTTGTCCAGCTTGGCCGCTGCGGTGAGCAGCCGTTCCGTCGCGTCTTGTACAGACGCCAGGTCACGCACGTGATCAGTCATGGGGCCGACCCTAGCCCCGCCACTCCTTCGAGTGAAGGCGGTGAACCCCGGCCGTAAATCGAATGCGCGTGCTATATGGTCGGCGGTGGCGTCGGGCATGCTGGAGAGCCGGGGATTGTTATGCAACCCCGGGAATCCGACCGGCGTTGTCAGTGGCTCCCCCTAGTCTGAGAAAGCACGGGGGCCCCGCCCCTGTCACTTCTCTCAAGAAAGGTGCGGACCGGCGTGGCCGACCGTCTCATCGTCCGTGGCGCGCGCGAGCACAACCTGAAGAACGTCTCGCTCGATCTGCCTCGTGACTCGCTCATCGTCTTCACGGGCCTGTCGGGTTCGGGCAAGTCCTCCCTGGCCTTCGACACCATCTTCGCCGAGGGCCAGCGGCGCTACGTGGAGTCGCTCTCCTCGTACGCCCGCCAGTTCCTGGGCCAGATGGACAAGCCGGACGTCGACTTCATCGAGGGTCTGTCCCCGGCGGTCTCCATCGACCAGAAGTCGACCTCGCGCAACCCGCGCTCGACGGTCGGCACCATCACCGAGGTCTACGACTACCTGCGTCTGCTCTTCGCGCGCATCGGCAAGCCGCACTGCCCCGAGTGCGCCCGCCCGATCTCGCGCCAGTCGCCGCAGGCCATCGTCGACAAGGTCCTGGAGCTGCCGGAGGGGAGCCGCTTCCAGGTGCTCTCGCCGCTGGTGCGGGAGCGCAAGGGCGAGTTCGTCGACCTCTTCGCCGACCTCCAGACCAAGGGCTACTCCCGTGCGCGGGTGGACGGCGAGACGATCCAGCTCTCCAGCCCGCCCACGCTGAAGAAGCAGGAGAAGCACACCATCGAGGTGGTCATCGACCGCCTCACGGTGAAGGACTCCGCCAAACGCCGCCTCACCGACTCCGTCGAGACCGCGCTCGGCCTGTCCGGCGGCATGGTCGTGCTCGACTTCGTCGACCTCCCCGAGGACGACCCCGAGCGTGAGCGCATGTACTCGGAGCACCTGTACTGCGCCTACGACGACCTGTCCTTCGAGGAGCTGGAGCCGCGCTCGTTCTCCTTCAACTCCCCCTTCGGCGCCTGCCCCGAGTGCACCGGCATCGGCACGCGCATGGAGGTCGACCCCGAGCTGATCGTCCCGGACGAGGACAAGTCCCTCGACGAGGGCGCGATCCACCCCTGGTCGCACGGGCACACCAAGGACTACTTCGGCCGCCTGACCGGCGCCCTCGCGGACGCGCTGGGCTTCCGGACCGACATCCCCTTCGCGGGCCTTCCGCAGCGCGCCAGGAAGGCCCTGCTGTACGGGCACAAGACCCAGATCGAGGTCCGCTACCGCAACCGGTACGGCCGCGAGCGGGTGTACACCACGCCCTTCGAGGGTGCCGTGCCCTTCGTCAAGCGCCGCCACAGCGAGGCCGAGAGCGACGCCAGCCGTGAGCGCTTCGAGGGCTACATGCGCGAGGTGCCCTGCCCCACCTGTGAGGGCACGCGCCTGAAGCCGATCGTCCTCGCGGTCACGATCATGGAGAAGTCGATCGCCGAGGTCTCCGCGATGTCGATCGCCGACTGCGCGGACTTCCTGGGTGAGCTGAAGCTGAGCGCGCGGGACAAGAAGATCGCCGAGCGCGTCCTGAAGGAGGTCAACGAGCGGCTGCGGTTCCTGGTCGACGTGGGCCTGGACTACCTCTCACTGAACCGCGCGGCCGGCACTCTGTCCGGTGGCGAGGCCCAGCGCATCCGGCTGGCCACCCAGATCGGCTCCGGCCTCGTCGGCGTCCTGTACGTCCTCGACGAGCCGTCCATCGGCCTGCACCAGCGGGACAACCACCGGCTGATCGAGACCCTGGTCCGGCTGCGCGACATGGGCAACACGCTCATCGTCGTCGAGCACGACGAGGACACCATCAAGGTCGCCGACTGGGTCGTCGACATCGGCCCCGGCGCGGGCGAGCACGGCGGCAAGGTCGTGCACAGCGGCTCCCTGAGGGAGCTGCTCGTCAACGAGGAGTCGCAGACCGGCCAGTACCTCGCCGGGAAGAAGTCCATCCCGGTGCCGGACATCCGGCGGCCGCGTGATCCCTCCCGGCAGCTCACGGTGCACGGCGCCCGGGAGAACAACCTCCAGGACATCGACGTGTCGTTCCCGCTGGGCGTGTTCACGGCCGTCACCGGTGTGTCCGGCTCCGGCAAGTCGACGCTGGTGAATGACATCCTGTACACGCACCTGGCCCGCGAGCTGAACGGCGCCAGGAACGTGCCCGGCCGGCACACGCGCGTGGACGGCGACGACCTCGTCGACAAGGTCGTCCACGTCGACCAGTCGCCCATCGGCCGCACCCCGCGGTCCAACCCGGCGACGTACACCGGAGTCTTCGACCACGTCCGCAAGCTGTTCGCCGAGACCACCGAGGCGAAGGTGCGGGGCTACCTGCCGGGCCGCTTCTCGTTCAACGTCAAGGGCGGCCGCTGCGAGAACTGCGCCGGTGACGGCACGATCAAGATCGAGATGAACTTCCTCCCGGACGTGTACGTCCCGTGCGAGGTCTGCCACGGCGCCCGCTACAACCGGGAGACCCTGGAGGTCCACTACAAGGGCAAGTCCATCGCCGAGGTCCTGAACATGCCGATCGAGGAGGCCCTCGACTTCTTCGAGGCCGTCCCCGCGATCGCCCGCCACCTGAGGACGCTGCACGACGTGGGCCTCGGCTACGTCCGCCTCGGCCAGTCGGCGACCACCCTCTCCGGCGGTGAGGCCCAGCGTGTGAAACTCGCCAGCGAACTCCAGAAGCGCTCCACGGGGCGCACCGTCTACGTCCTGGACGAGCCGACCACCGGTCTGCACTTCGAGGACATCAGCAAGCTGCTGAAGGTCCTGTCCGGCCTGGTCGACAAGGGCAACACGGTCATCGTCATCGAACACAACCTCGACGTGATCAAGACCGCCGACTGGCTCGTGGACATGGGCCCCGAGGGCGGCGCCGGAGGCGGCCTCGTCGTCGCCGAGGGCACGCCCGAGGAGGTCGCCGGGGTGCCGACGAGCCACACCGGAAAGTTCCTGCGGGAGGTCCTCGGCGCCGACCGGATCAGCGACGCGGCCGCGGTGCCTGCCCCGCGCAGGACCGCGGCCCGCAAGACGGTCGCGGCCAAGGCGCCGGCGAAGCGGACCGCGACGGTCAAGGCGGTCGACAACACGGCGGCGAAGAAGGCGGCCGGGGCCACCAAGAAGGCCCCCGCGAAGAAGACGACGCGGGCCAGGAAGGCCTGAGCCCGCACACGAAGGGGCGGTGCCGGGGCGGGCACTCCCGCCTGGTCACCGCCCCTTCGCCGGGCCCTTCACAGCTCGTCCAGCTCCGACGCGTACGGCGGTTCCGCGCCCGCCCGTGAACAGGTGATCGCGGCCGCGCGGGCCGCGAAGCGCAGGAGCGTGGTCCAGGCATCGGCGCCGAGGCCGGCGAGGGCCTCGGCGGACAGGGCGTTCCAGGTGGACAGGCGGTGCAGCAAGGCCGCGTTGACCGTGTCACCCGCGCCGATCGTGTCCACCACGGCGACCTCTTCGCCCGGCACGGAGTGCTCGCCGCCGTCCCGGGTGTAGACGGTGAGCCCGTCACCGCCCCGGGTGACCACCACCGCCGACGGCCCCGCCGCCAGCCACTCGTGGGGCGTGCCGCCGAGCCAGAGCGCGTCGTCCTCGGAGAGCTTGAGCAGCGTCACCGAGGGCAGCCAGCCGAGGAACCGGGCCCGGTAGGCGTCCGCGTCGGGGATCAGCCCGGCCCTGATGTTGGGGTCGAGCGCGGTGAACACGCCCTGGGCGGCAGCGGCCCGCATCAGCTTCTCGTAGGCGCTCGCCCCCGGCTCCAGGACCAGCGAACAGGTGCCGAAGGAGAGGGCGCGGGTGGCGGCGGGCAGGCCCTCCGGGACCGTGAAGAGCCGGTCGGCGGTGCCGTCGACGTAGAAGGAGTAGGCGGCCGAGCCGTTCCCGTCGATCGTGGCGACCGCCAGCGTGGTCGGCTCCGGGCCGCGCTGCACGGCCGAGACGTCCACACCGGCCTTGCGCAGTCCGTCGAGCAGGGCTTCGCCGAAGGCGTCGCGGGAGGCGCGGGAGCAGAACGCCGTGGCGGAGCCGAGCCGGCCGAGGGCGACGGCCGTGTTGTACGGGCCGCCGCCGAGGGCGGGGCGCAGTCCGGCGAGGGCGCCCGTGCCCTGCGGTACCAGGTCGATCAGGGCCTCACCGGCGACGACGATCACGAGTCGGGTCCTTTCTCGGGGCAGCCGCACGAGCTGCGGTGGACGAACGTGCAGGGCAGCCGCACGGTCCGGGCGGGCCGGCCCGCGTCGGCGAGGCGTTCCAGCAGGATGCGCACGGCCTCGGCGCCGAGTTCCTTGCTGGGCTGGGCGATCGCGGTCAGCCGGGGTGAGAAGAGGTCCGCCCAGGCGAAGTCGTCGAAACAGCACAGCGCGATGTCGCCGGGCACGGACAGGCCCCGGGTGCGCAGGGCACGCAGGGCGCCGATGGTCATGGCGTTGTTGGCGGTGACCAGAGCCGTTGGCGGCGAGGCGAGGGAGAGCAGGGCGGCGGTGGCCCGCTCGCCGCCGGCCGACTCGGAGTCGCCGTGCACGACGAGCCGCTCGTCGTGGGGGAGCCCGGCGGCGGCGAGCCCGTGGCGGTAGCCGGTGATCCGTTCTGCGGTCGTACTCAGACCGCGCAGGCCGGCGACCAGGCCGATACGGCGGTGCCCCAGCTCCGCGAGGTGCGAGACCAGGCTCGCCACCGGCTCCGCACCCTGCGCGCAGATCTGGTCGAAGTGCGGGGTGCCGTCGGCCGGATCGTCGACCAGGCGGTCCAGGAGCACGGCGGGCACCTGGTGCCGGTGCAGGTAGGAGAGCAGCTCGCGGGGCTGGGGGGACGGCGCGACGATCAGCCCGTCCACGCGTCGCTCGTGCAGCAGCTGGACGACCTTGCGCTCATGTCGCGGATCGTCGTGCGGGTCGGCGATGAGCAGGCCGTAGCCGCGCTCCAGGGCGGTCGCCTCGACGCCCTGGAGGATCTCCGTGAAGTAGGGGTTGCTGATGGCCGACACCGCGAGCCCGATGGAGCGGGTGCGCGAGGTCACCAGGGAGCGGGCGAGGGTGTTCGGGGTGTAGCCGAGTTCGTCGACGGCGTCCAGAACGGCCTGGCGGGTCCGCGGCAGCACCGGCCGGGTGTCGTTCAGCACGTGGGAGACGGTTGCCACGGAGACTCCGGCGCTCCGCGCCACGTCCGCCATCGTCGCCATCGGGCCTCCCTGTGGCCGTGCCCTTCCTGGCGGGGACCGTATCTCATTGCGCGACGGACGTAAACGCTTGCGCAAACGCTTACGCCGAGGCGTCCCACTCCCACCCGATCCCCACCAGCCCCGCCCGCACGCGCGGCTCCACCAGGTGCACCGAGTGGTGCCGGCCGGCCAGCGGCAGGTCCTGGTGGCCGCTGCGCGGCGCCGCCGCCGAGTGCTGGGCGAACCGGTGACAGCGCGCCGGCAGCGCGTTTGCGTCGAACCGCACCTGAAGGGCGTACTGCCCGCCGGCCGGCCCGAAGGCGCGCACGTACTCGCGGGACACGCCCGCCGTGCCGTCCTCGACGGCGTGCCGGAAGAGGAAGGTGTCGCCGGCGCGCAGCCGGGTGTCGAAGAGCAGCTCGGCGACCAGGAGCCCGGTCTCGTGGTCCCAGCGGACGCGTCCGGTACGGCAGTTCTCCAGAGCGTGCACGCCGGTGCGGTCCGGGGCGCACCCGGGGTCGCCGTGGTGGACGGCCACGAAGCGGTCGACACCGTCCCGGTGCGCGCGCACGATGTGGTGCGACTCGCGGCCCAGCAGCTCGCGGCGCGCCCCGATCCGTACCTGTTCGTGGTGCCCGAGCATGTGCAGACCGCCGTCCTGCGGGGCGTCCAGCTCGGCGAGGAGCCGTTCGAGGACGCCCGAGGCCTCGACGAGGGACCGGTAGGAACGGCCCTCGGGGCGGCGTATGGACCCGCGCTCGCCGCCCGGCTCGGCGAGCAGCCGGATCAGTGACTCCTCCGGGAGCTGGAGGATCTCCTCCAGGGCCCGTACGGCGCGCAGCGACTCGGGGCGCTGCGGGCGGCGGGCGCCCTGCTGCCAGTAACTCAGGCTCGTGACGCCGACCTTCACGCCGTACCGCGTCAGATGGTGCTGGACCCGCTGCAACGGCAGGCCGCGCGCGGCTATCGCGGCACGCAGCGCGACGTGGAAGGGGCCGCCGCGCAGGGCCGTGTCCAGTTCCGTGCCCGGTTCGGCGGCCACGTCGGTGTCCAGGTCCGCGGGGACGACGTCCGCGTGCGGTGTGGCGTGCGGCATGCAGGGGCCTTTCTGTGCTGGATCACGACGGCTGGTCAGACCGTTCGCGCAGGTCGTCCGGGGCACCCGGGCGGCGGCAGGCCGTGTTCACACCGGTACGCCGCCGTTCACCGGCCCGAGTTCCTCCGCATTGAAGCGTGTTGACCATGCCTCGACAACACCTGAAGCCCAACCGTGGTGTGCTCGTGGCCGAGGTTCGACCGGTGCCTCAGGGGCGGCCGTCCACAGCGCCGCCCGGCGCCGCGGTGGGCGTTGTCCACAGGCCCGCCGGAGTGTCACCGCTCGCCAGTAGGGTGTGAGACATGGCCGATCCCTCCAGCTACCGCCCCAGGCCGGGAGACATCCCGGACACCCCCGGGGTGTACCGGTTCCGTGACGAGCACCGCCGGGTGATCTACGTCGGAAAGGCGAAGAGCCTGCGCCAGCGCCTGGCCAACTACTTCCAGGACCTGGCCGGCCTGCACCTGCGCACCCGGAGCATGGTCACCACGGCCGCGTCCGTGGAGTGGACGGTGGTGTCCACGGAGGTCGAGGCGCTGCAGCTGGAGTACTCCTGGATCAAGGAGTACGACCCCCGGTTCAACGTCAAGTACCGCGACGACAAGAGCTACCCGTACCTCGCGGTGACGATGAACGAGCAGTACCCGCGCGTGCAGGTGATGCGTGGCCACAAGAAGAAGGGCGTGCGCTACTTCGGGCCGTACGCGCACGCGTGGGCGATCCGCGACACCGTCGACCTGCTGCTGCGGGTCTTCCCGGTGCGCACCTGCTCGGCCGGCGTCTTCAAGAACGCCCGCCGCACCGGCCGCCCCTGCCTGCTCGGCTACATCGACAAGTGCTCCGCGCCCTGCGTCGACCGGATCTCCGACGAGGACCACCGGGAGCTGGCGGAGGAGTTCTGCGACTTCATGACCGGGCGCACGGGCACGTACCTGCGCCGGCTGGAGGAGCAGATGACGGATGCGGCCGAGGACCTGGAGTACGAGCGGGCGGCCCGGCTGCGGGACGACATCGAGGCCCTGAAGAAGGCCATGGAGAAGAACGCGGTCGTGCTCGCGGACGCCACCGACGCCGATCTCATCGCCGTGGCCGAGGACGAGCTGGAAGCGGCCGTGCAGATCTTCCACGTCCGGGGCGGACGCGTCCGCGGCCAGCGCGGCTGGGTCACCGACAAGGTGGAGGAGATCACGACCGGCGCCCTCGTGGAGCACGCCCTCCAGCAGCTCTACGGGGAGGAGACCGGTGACGCGGTCCCCAAGGAGGTGCTCGTCCCGGCGCTGCCCGACCCGGTGGCGCCGGTCCAGGAATGGCTGACCGTACGCCGTGGCTCGAACGTCTCGCTGCGCATCCCGCAGCGCGGCGACAAGAAGGCCCTGATGGAGACGGTGCAGCGCAACGCCCTTCAGTCGCTCGCGCTGCACAAGACCAAGCGTGCCTCCGACCTGACCACGCGCTCGCGCGCGCTGGAGGAGATCGCCGGCGCCCTGGACCTGGACAGCGCCCCGCTGCGGATCGAGTGCTACGACATCTCGCACCTCCAGGGCGACGACGTGGTGGCGTCCATGGTCGTCTTCGAGGACGGCCTGCAGCGCAAGAGCGAGTACCGCCGGTTCCAGATCAAGGGCTTCGCCGGACAGGACGACGTCCGCTCGATGCACGAGGTGATCACCCGCCGCTTCAGGCGCTACCTCGCCGAGAAGGAGCGGACGGGGGAGTGGGCGGACGGCGAGCCGGGCCCGGCGAACGGCACCCCGCGCGACGGCACGGAAGGCGCCGCCACCCGTGAGGCCGGCGCCCTTGACCCCGCCGACGGCCCCACGAGCAGCGCTCTGGCGGGCGGCGGCACCCACGGCCTCGCGGCCGAAGGCTCCACGAGCAGCGCTCTGGCGGGCGGCGGCACCCACGGCCTCGCGGCCGAAGGCTCCACGAGCAGCGCTCTGGCGGGCGGCGGCACCCACGGCCTCG
>NZ_JBIDCW010000034.1:66303-77943 GCF_043204795.1 Streptomyces sp. NPDC047706
GCGGCCGAAGGCGCCTTCCCCGACGCCCCCCTCGCCAGCAGTCTCACCGAGGACGACGGCCGGCCCAGGCGCTTCGCCTACCCGCCGCAGCTGGTCGTCGTCGACGGCGGTCAGCCGCAGGTCGCGGCCGCCCAGCGGGCCCTGGACGAGCTGGGCATCGACGACATCGCCGTGTGCGGCCTCGCCAAGCGCCTGGAGGAGGTCTGGCTGCCCGGCGACGACGACCCCGTCGTCCTGCCCCGTACCAGCGAGGGCCTCTACCTGCTGCAACGCGTGCGCGACGAGGCACACCGGTTCGCCATCACCTACCAGCGCAGCAAGCGCGCCAAGCGCATCCGCTCCAGCCCCCTGGACGACGTCCCCGGGCTGGGCGAGACACGCAAACAGGCGCTGATCAAGCACTTCGGTTCGGTGAAGAGGCTTCGATCCGCGACAATCGACCAGATCTGTGAGGTTCCGGGCATAGGCCGCAAGACGGCCGAGGCGATCGCCGTGGCTCTCGCCCGGACGGCCCCGGCCGCACCCGCCGTGAACACGGCGACTGGAGAGATCATGGATGACGTGGAAGACGGCGCACCCGGGACGACGGCGGGTGCTCCAGGGGAGCCCGTGCCCACGGGTGCCCCGGACGAGCGACGGGGGCAGGAGAGATGACCGAGCACGAGAAGCAGTACACGGACCGGCGAGATCAGGAACCCGAGGAAGCCCGCACGGTGACCGACGAGGACCGCACGCGGCGGGACGCGCCGCAGGACGAGGGAGCGCAGGCGGGTACGGCCGGCGAGGCCGGCGGTGCCACGGAGGCGGCCATCCCCGAACTGGTGATCATCTCGGGCATGTCCGGAGCCGGACGCTCGACGGCGGCGAAGTGCCTGGAGGACCTCGGCTGGTTCGTGGTCGACAACCTCCCGCCCGCGCTGATCCCCACCATGGTGGAGCTCGGTGCCCGCTCGCAGGGCAACGTGGCGCGGATCGCCGTCGTCGTCGACGTACGCGGCCGGCGCTTCTTCGACAATCTGCGCGAGTCCCTCGCCGACCTCGACACCAGGGGCGTGACCCGGCGGATCGTCTTCCTGGAGTCGTCCGACGAGGCCCTGGTGCGCCGCTTCGAGTCGGTGCGCCGCCCGCACCCCCTCCAGGGCGACGGCCGGATCGTCGACGGCATCGCCGCCGAGCGTGAACTGCTGCGCGAGCTGCGCGGCGACGCCGACCTGGTGATCGACACCTCCAGCCTGAACGTGCACGAGCTTCGCGCCAAGATGGACGCCCAGTTCGCGGGCGAGGAGGAGCCGGAGCTGCGGGCCACCGTCATGTCCTTCGGCTACAAGTACGGCCTGCCGGTCGACGCCGACCTGGTCGTCGACTGCCGCTTCCTGCCCAACCCGCACTGGGTGCCGGAGCTGCGCCCGTTCACCGGCCTCAACGAGGAGGTGTCGGGCTACGTCTTCAACCAGCCCGGCGCCAAGGAGTTCCTCGACCGGTACGCGGAGCTTCTCCAGCTGATCGCGACCGGCTACCGGCGCGAGGGCAAGCGGTACGTGACCATCGCGGTCGGCTGCACCGGCGGCAAGCACCGCTCGGTCGCGATGTCGGAGAAGCTCGCCGCGCGCCTGGCGGCCGAGGGTGTGGAGACGGTGGTCGTGCACCGGGACATGGGACGGGAATGACGGGACGTACGTTGCGGCTGAGCCGGCTGCGCAAGGCCACCCCCGAGGGGCGTGGCGGCCGGCTCACCGAGCCCCGGGGGGGCCGGGCCCGCCGCCGGGGCACCCAGCCCAAGGTGGTCGCCCTCGGCGGCGGCATGGGGCTGTCCGCCTCGCTCGCCGCGCTGCGCCGGATCACCGGTGACCTCACCGCCGTCGTCACCGTGGCCGACGACGGCGGTTCCAGCGGCCGGCTCCGCGACGAGTTGGGCGTGCTGCCGCCCGGCGATCTGCGCAAGGCGCTCGCCGCGCTGTGCGGTGACGACGACTGGGGCCAGACCTGGGCCCGGGTCATCCAGCACCGCTTCCAGTCCGGCGGCGAGATGCACGGCCATGCGGTCGGCAACCTGCTGATCGTCGCCCTGTGGGAGCAGCTCGGCGACCACGTCCTCGCCCTCGACCTGGTCGGCAAGCTGCTCGGTGCGCACGGGCGCGTGCTGCCCATGTCCGCCGTGCCGCTGCAGCTCCAGGCGCTGGTGAAGGGGCACGACCGGGAGCGGCCCGACGACATCGACACCGTGCGCGGGCAGGCGACCGTCGCCCTCACCCCGGGCGAGGTGCAGTCCGTGCATCTGGTGCCCAACGACCCGCCCGCCGTCCCGGAGGCCGTCGCGGCGGTCCTGGACGCGGACTGGGTGGTGCTCGGGCCCGGCTCCTGGTTCTCCTCGGTCATCCCGCACCTGCTCGTCCCCGAACTGCTGGACGCCCTCTCGGAGACGAAGGCACGCCGGGTACTGTCGCTGAACCTCGCCCCGCAGCCCGGAGAAACCGAAGGCTTCTCCCCGCAGCGTCATTTGGAGGTTTTGGGACGACACGCCCCTAAACTCGCCCTGGACGTGGTGCTGGCCGACGAGGCCGCCGTGCCCGACCGCGACTCACTGACCGACGCCGCCAAGCGTTTCGGGGCCGCGGTCGAGCTGGCGCCGGTGGCCCGGACGGACGGAACTCCGCGGCACGACCCGGAGCTGCTGGCCGCCGCGTACGACCGTATTTTTCGGATGCATGGAAGGATCGGCCCATGGCGATGACGGCAGCGGTGAAGGACGAGATCTCCCGGCTCCCCGTCACCCGGACCTGCTGCAGGAAGGCGGAGGTCTCCGCCATTCTGCGGTTCGCCGGCGGCCTCCACCTGGTCAGCGGGCGCATCGTGATCGAGGCGGAGCTGGACACCTCGATGGCCGCCCGGCGGCTCAAGCGGGACATCCTGGAGATCTTCGGGCACAGCTCGGAGCTGATCGTGATGGCTCCGGGCGGCCTGCGGCGCGGCTCGCGCTACGTCGTCCGGGTCGTCGCCGGTGGCGACCAGCTGGCCCGCCAGACGGGCCTGGTCGACGGCCGGGGCCGTCCGATCCGGGGTCTGCCGCCGCAGGTGGTCTCGGGGGCCACCTGCGACGCGGAGGCCGCCTGGCGCGGGGCCTTCCTGGCGCACGGTTCGCTCACCGAGCCCGGCCGCAGTTCCTCCCTCGAGGTGACCTGCCCGGGACCCGAGGCGGCGCTCGCCCTGGTCGGCGCCGCGCGCCGGCTGTCGATCGCCGCGAAGGCCCGCGAGGTGCGCGGCGTGGACCGGGTCGTGGTCCGCGACGGTGACGCGATCGGCGCGCTGCTGACCCGTCTCGGTGCCCATGAGTCGGTGCTGGCCTGGGAGGAGCGGCGGATGCGCCGCGAGGTGCGGGCCACCGCCAACCGGCTCGCCAACTTCGACGACGCCAACCTGCGGCGCTCCGCCCGCGCTGCGGTCGCCGCCGGGGCCCGGGTGCAGCGCGCGCTGGAGATCCTCGCCGACGACGTCCCCGAGCACCTCGCGGCCGCCGGCCGGCTGCGCATGGAGCACAAGCAGGCCTCGCTGGAGGAGCTGGGCGCGCTCGCCGACCCGCCGCTGACCAAGGACGCCGTCGCGGGCCGTATCCGCCGCCTGCTGGCGATGGCCGACAAGCGGGCGTCGGACCTGGGCATCCCGGGCACGGAGGCGAACCTCAGCGAGGAACTGGCGGACAATCTCGCCGGGTGACGCCGCGTCGGACACACCGGTGCCGACCCCTGCTCCCGCAGGCCCGGCACCGGCGTCACGACGGCCCCACCCGGCGCCCGGGCAGCCGCGGCCCGCCGCCCTCAACGCCCTTGAGGCACTCTTGACTTGACCATGATCTGTCATGAACCTGGCATCCATTCGCCACTGTGGCGAACCACCGCAAGGGGGGCTCATGAGACGAAGAGCGAGATCGATCCTCGCCGCCGGCGCGCTCCTGCTGGGCGGCCTCACCCTGGCACCCTCGGCACTGGCCGACGACAAGGCGTCCGAACCGGACACCGAAGAGGTCAAGGTCTTCCGCGCCGACGTCACCAGGCAGCAGGTGCCGCTGCTGCTCGCCACCGGACAGGACAGCCACGAACTCGGTGAGCAGATCCCCGACAAGGGCACCGCCACCGTCGAGGTCTACCTCACCGACAAGCAGGCCCGGAAGCTGGAGCGGCAGGGCGTCGACCTGACGGAGCACAAGCTCTCGGCGCAGGCACGCGCGCGCGTGGCGGCCGCGGGCGACGGGGTCTTCCGGCCGTACAGCGGCAGGGGCAACCTCAAGGAAGAGATCCTCAGGACCGGCCGGGAGCACCCGTCCCTGACCAAGGTCGTCTCCCTCGGCAAGACCCTCCAGGGCCAGGACATCCTCGCCCTGAAGCTCACCAAGAACGCCAAGCGGACGAAGGACGGTGCCAAGCCCTCCGTCCTCTACCTCTCCAACCAGCACGCGCGCGAGTGGATCACCCCGGAGATGACCCGGCGGCTGATGCACCACTATCTCGACAACTACGCCACCGACAAGCGCGTCAAGAAGATCGTCGACACCACCGAACTGTGGTTCGTGCTGTCCGCCAACCCGGACGGCTACGACTGGACGCACCACCCCGACGGCGACCGCCAGTGGCGCAAGAACATGCGCGACAACAACGGCGACGGCGCCCACACCATCGGCGACGGCGTCGACCTCAACCGCAACTTCGCCTACAAGTGGGGCTACGACGACGAGGGTTCGTCCCCGTACCCGACCAGCCAGACCTACCGCGGCCCCGGACCGAACTCCGAGCCCGAGACGAAGGCACTGGACGCCTTCGAACGGCGGATCGGCTTCGAGTACGGCATCAACTACCACTCCGCCGCAGAACTGCTGCTGTACGGCGTCGGATGGCAGGTCGC
Organism: Streptomyces sp. NPDC047706; assembly: GCF_043204795.1. NCBI lineage: Bacteria > Bacillati > Actinomycetota > Actinomycetes > Kitasatosporales > Streptomycetaceae > Streptomyces > Streptomyces sp. NPDC047706. Next base: position 71,197 of record NZ_JBIDCW010000034.1, read on the forward strand.
CACACCGACCCCCGACGACGTCCTCTACAAGTCCCTGGCCGGTACGCCGGACAACTCCGCGATCCCGGGCTACCATCCGCAGCTCTCCTCCGAGCTGTACACCACCAACGGCGAGGCGGACGGCCACGCGGCGAACATCCACGGCACGGCGATGTTCACCCCGGAGATGTCCACCTGCCAGACCGTGTCGAACGTCGACCCGGACGACGCCTGGAACCCGGCCGACTGCGAGTCGATCTTCACCTTCCCGGACGACGAGAAGCTGATCCAGCAGGAGTTCGTGAAGAACGTGCCGTTCGCGCTCTCGGTCGCCGAGTCCGCCGCCCGCCCGGACCGGCCGCGCTCCTCCGTCGGCGTCGACGCCCCCGACTTCACACCGGCGCCGTTCACGACGTCGTACTCGCGCGGCGCGGACCAGGAGGTCTCCGTCGTCGCCCGCAAGTCGGTGCGCGACAAGGAGCTCAAGTACCGCGTCAACGGCGGCCGTACGCACGACATGCGGCTGAGGCCCTGGAAGGGCGGCGAGACGTACGGCGGTGAGGACAACCTCCACTTCGACGAGTACCGGGCGAAGGTGGCCGACGGCGTGCCCGGGGACGAGGTCGAGGTCTGGTTCACCGGCGAGAGGCGGTCCGGCAAGCGCACCGGGAGCGAGCACTTCACCTACACGATCGCCCAGCGGCCGCGTGCCGACGTGCTCGTGGTCGCCGAGGAGGGCGCGCCCGCGACCCACGCGCAGAAGTACGTCGACGCGCTGAGGGCCAACGGGGAGCGGGCCGTGGTCTGGGACGTCGCCACCCAGGGCGCCCCGGACGCGCTCGGTGTGCTGACGCACTTCGACACGGTGGTCCACTACACAGGCGCCGTCCGCCCGGGCGTCGCCACCCAGCTCCAGCTGCGCGCCTTCCTCAACGAGGGCGGCAGGCTGATCGAGGCGGGCGAGACGGCCGGCGGTTCGGTCGACCTCGGCGGGGGCACCCTGTCGAACGACTTCAGCCAGTACTACCTCGGCGCCTACAGCCGTACGTCCCTCCCTGCCGTCACCGGCTTCACCGGAAGCGGCGCCCTCGGCGGCCTCACGGCCCCGCTCGGCGACGCGCCCGGCAACCCGCTGAACACGGCCGGTTCGTTCGGGGTCACCTCCGACACCCTGCCCGTGGAGACCTTCCCGCAGTTCGAGAGCGCGGGAGCGGGCCAGTACCCGGGGACGGTCAACCCCTACGGGCCGTTCGAGGGCGCGTCCATGGCGGCCGTCACGCACTCCGACTACGCCTGGAGCCGCCTGACCCGTACGGTCGACCTCACCTCGGTGAGCGCGGCCGACGCCCCGGCCCTTCGCACCCGGCTGCTGTGGGACACCGAGGCCGGCTACGACCACGCCGTGCTGGAGGCGCGCACGGCGGGGGCCGACGACTGGACCACGCTCCCGGACAAGGGCGGCTCCACCGGCACCGCCGTGCCCACCGAGTGCGAGGCCGGCTTCTTCCTCCAGGCGCACCCCGCGCTCAAGCGGTATCTGACCCTCGGTGCGGACGGCTGCACGCCCTCCGGGACCAGCGGCTCCTGGAACAGCTTCACCGGTGCCGCCGACGGCTGGCAGCAGGTGGAGTTCGACCTCTCCGCCTACGCCGGGAAGACGGTGGAGGTCTCCCTCAGCTACATCACCGACCCCGGCTCCGGCGGTCACGGAGTCCTCGCCGACAACGCCACCGTCGTCATCGAAGGCGCGGCGGGGCCGGCCGACGGCTTCGAGACCTCGCTCGGCGCCTGGACCACCCCCGGCCCGCCCGCGGGCAGCCCGGCGGTGGTCGCGGACTGGGGTCTGTCCGGGGAACTGTTCAAGACATATGGAGCGGTCACCACGGACGACACGGTCCTGCTCGGTTTCGGCCTGGAACACGTCACCTCCGCGGCGGACCGCCGGGCCCTGATCGGAGAGGCGCTCGCCGCGCTCGACCGCTGAACACCAGGTCAACGACCGCCCACCATCCGTAGTCATATCGGGTGATCCGGCCGCACGGCCGGGGCGGTCCGTACCCCTACTGGCGGGTACGGACCGCCCTGCCGTGTATGGGCCGTCTCGATGTCACTCCAGGGGCCGCGGGGAGGTAGGGTCGTAGGCGGTCGGGGACATCCCATACAGCTCGCCGGCATCAACGGCCGGCGTACCAACGAGGAGATCGGTTCGTGACGATCCGCGTAGGCATCAACGGCTTTGGCCGCATCGGTCGTAACTACTTCCGCGCGCTGCTGGAGCAGGGTGCTGACATCGAGATCGTGGCTGTCAACGACCTGGGTGACACCGCGACCACCGCTCACCTGCTCAAGTACGACACCATCCTGGGCCGCCTCAAGCACGAGGTGACGCACACCGCCGACACCATCACCGTGGACGGCCACACCATCAAGGTGCTCTCCGAGCGCAACCCCGCCGACATCCCGTGGGGCGAGCTGGGCGTCGACATCGTCATCGAGTCGACCGGCATCTTCACCAAGAAGGAAGACGCCGCCAAGCACCTCGCCGGTGGCGCGAAGAAGGTCCTCATCTCGGCCCCGGCCAAGGACGAGGACATCACCATCGTGATGGGCGTCAACCAGGACAAGTACGACCCGGCGAACCACCACGTCATCTCCAACGCCTCCTGCACCACCAACTGCGTGGCGCCGATGGCGAAGGTGCTCGACGAGAACTTCGGCATCGTCAAGGGCCTGATGACGACGGTCCACGCGTACACGAACGACCAGCGCATCCTGGACTTCCCGCACAAGGACCTGCGCCGCGCCCGCGCCGCCGCCGAGAACATCATCCCGACCACGACGGGCGCCGCGAAGGCCACCGCCCTGGTCCTGCCGCAGCTCAAGGGCAAGCTGGACGGCATCGCCATGCGCGTCCCGGTCCCGACCGGCTCGGCCACCGACCTGGTCGTGACGCTCCAGCGCGAGGTCACCAAGGACGAGGTCAACGCCGCGTTCAAGAAGGCCGCCGACGACGGCGACCTCAAGGGCTACCTCGCCTACACCGAGGACGAGATCGTCTCCTCGGACATCGTCGGCGACCCGGCCTCGTGCACCTTCGACTCCTCCCTGACCATGGTCCAGGAGGGCAACTCGGTGAAGATCCTCGGCTGGTACGACAACGAGTGGGGCTACGCGAACCGCCTCGTCGACCTCACGGTCTTCGTCGGCAACCAGCTCTGAGCAGCTTTTCGCAGGCATCTCGACGTGAGACCAGGGCTCGGGCAGCGCACGCCGCGTTGCCCGAGCCCTGACTCGCGTACAGATCGACCAGCCCACTCGTATCGAGAGCCCTTCCCAGGAGCCCCTTCATGAAGACGATCGACGAGCTTCTCTCGGATGGCGTGGCCGGCAAGCGGGTCTTCGTCCGCGCCGACCTCAACGTGCCGCTGGACGGCACCACCATCACCGACGACGGCCGCATCCGCGCCGTGCTGCCCACCGTCAAGGCGCTTGCCGAGGCGGGCGCCCGCGTGGTCGTCGCCTCGCACCTGGGCCGCCCCAAGGGTGCCCCGGACCCCGCCTTCTCGCTCGCCCCGGCCGCCGCGCGGCTCGGTGAACTCCTCGGCGCGGACGTCCGCTTCGCCGGCGACACGGTCGGAGAATCCGCGCAGGCCACCGTCGCCTCCCTCGCCGACGGCCAGGTCGCGGTGATCGAGAACCTGCGTTTCAACGCCGGGGAGACGAGCAAGGACGACGCCGAGCGCGCCGCCTTCGCCGACCGGCTCGCCGCCCTCGCCGACGTCTACGTCGGTGACGGCTTCGGCGCGGTGCACCGCAAGCACGCCTCGGTCTTCGACCTCCCCGCCCGGCTGCCGCACTACGCCGGCCACCTCATCGCCACCGAGGTCGGCGTCCTGAAGAAGCTCACCGAGGACGTCAAGCGGCCCTACGTCGTCGCCCTCGGCGGCGCCAAGGTCTCCGACAAGCTCGCCGTGATCGACCAGCTGCTCGGCAAGGCCGACCGCCTGCTCATCGGCGGCGGCATGGCGTACACCTTCCTGAAGGCCAAGGGCTACGAGGTCGGCATCTCCCTGCTCCAGGAGGACCAGATCCCGGTCGTCAAGGAGTACATGGAGCGGGCCGGGAAGAGCGGCGTCGAGCTCGTCCTCCCGGTGGACGTCCTGGTCGCCCCCGAGTTCCCGGACCTGAAGACCAAGGCCCCGGCCAACCCCACGACCGTCGCCGCGGACGCCATCCCGGCCGACCAGGAGGGCCTCGACATCGGTCCGGAGACCCGCAAGCTGTACGCATCGAAGCTCGCCGACGCCGCCACCGTCTTCTGGAACGGCCCCATGGGCGTCTTCGAGCACCCCGACTACGCCGAGGGCACCAAGGCGGTAGCCCAGGCACTCATCGACTCCCCGGGCTTCACCGTGGTCGGCGGCGGCGACTCCGCGGCCGCCGTGCGGACCCTGGGCTTCGACGAGGCCGCATTCGGCCACATCTCGACCGGTGGCGGCGCCTCCCTCGAATACCTCGAGGGCAAGACGCTCCCCGGCCTCGCCGCACTGGAGGACTGACCGTGAGTACGCGCACGCCGCTGATGGCGGGCAACTGGAAGATGAACCTCAACCACCTCGAGGCCATCGCCCATGTCCAGAAGCTCGCCTTCGCCCTGGCCGACAAGGACCACGAGGCCGTCGAGGTCGCCGTCCTGCCCCCCTTCACCGACCTCCGGTCCGTGCAGACCCTGGTCGACGGCGACAAGCTGAAGATCAAGTACGGTGCGCAGGACCTCTCGGCGCACGACTCCGGCGCGTACACCGGTGAGATCTCCGGCTCGATGCTGGCCAAGCTGAAGTGCACCTTCGTGGCGGTCGGCCACAGCGAGCGCCGGCAGTACCACGGCGAGACCGACGAGCTGGTGAACGCCAAGGTCAAGGCGGCCTTCAAGCACGACCTCACGCCGATCATGTGCGTCGGTGAGGAGCTGGAGGTGCGCGAGGCGGGCAACCACGTCGCGCACACGCTGGCCCAGGTCGAGGGCGGTCTGAAGGACCTCCCGTCCGAGCAGGCCGAGACGATCGTGGTCGCCTACGAGCCGGTGTGGGCCATCGGCACCGGCAAGGTCTGCGGAGCCGAGGACGCCCAGGAGGTCTGCGCCGCCATCCGCGGCAAGATCGCCGAGCTGTACTCCCAGGAGGTGGCCGACAAGGTCCGCATCCAGTACGGCGGCTCCGTGAAGTCCGGGAACGTCGCGGAGATCATGGCGCAGGCCGACATCGACGGCGCGCTGGTCGGCGGCGCCTCGCTGGACGCGGACGAGTTCGTCAAGATCGTGCGCTTCCGCGACCAGTGAGCGGCCCCGGGCCGATCAGTGAGTAGGCGCTAGCGACGATCCGTCGTACCCTTGCGGGGGCATGGCTGTCACGCCGTGCCCCCGTCGTCCATCCGTTTCCGAGGAAGTTGGTCCAGCCGTGGTTTTGGGGTTCTCGATCGCCCTGATCGTCTTCAGCCTGCTGCTGATGCTGCTGGTGCTGATGCACAAGGGGAAGGGCGGCGGCCTCTCCGACATGTTCGGTGGCGGCATGCAGTCGTCCGTCGGCGGCTCCTCCGTCGCCGAGCGCAACCTCGACCGGATCACCGTGGTGGTCGGTCTGATGTGGCTCGCGTGCATCATCGTGCTGGGCGTCCTGATGAAGATCAACAGCTGAACCGCCCACGCGTTTCGCACGTAACGCCCCATGTCCGGTACGCGCAGCTGAGCGCGGCCTATCATGGGGCTTGCGTCTACGTGTGGGGGGTTGTAACTCCAATCACTGGACGCGCGTTGGGCCTTACGTAGACTGAGGCGCTCGCAGCGAAGCGAAACGCCGACTCGCTTTGCGGCACCATCACGCAGGGAGTTACGACCGTGGCAAGTGGCAACGCGATCCGAGGAAGCCGGGTCGGGGCGGGGCCGATGGGCGAGGCCGAGCGGGGCGAGTCCGCGCCCCGACTGCGCATCTCCTTCTGGTGCTCCAACGGGCACGAGACGCAGCCCAGCTTCGCCAGCGACGCGCAGGTCCCCGACACCTGGGACTGCCCGCGCTGCGGCTTCCCTGCCGGTCAGGACCGGGACAACCCCCCGGACCCGCCGCGCACCGAGCCCTACAAGACGCACCTCGCCTATGTGCGCGAGCGCCGCAGCGACGCGGACGGCGAGGCGATCCTCGCCGAGGCGCTCGCCAAACTGCGGGGCGAGATCTAGAAGTTGACCCGGCCGGGCACCGAGCGGTGCCCGGCCGGATCTGCCTGGTCCAACGGCCGTCGGCACCCTGGTGGCTGACACCTGTGGTCACGGTGGACGTACCTGTTGTTGCACGGCATGACGACGCGACGACAGCTCACGTCCACCCCTGATCAACTAGGTTGGGACCATGAACGCAGACGGCCGTACCAGGCTGAATCAGACACCCGAGTGGACCGCTCTGGCCAAGCACCGTGAGGAGTTCGCGGACACCCATCTGCGGGATCTGTTCGCGGCGGACCCGGGGCGCGGTTCCGGCTACACGCTCCAGGTCGGTGACCTGCACATCGACTACTCCAAGCACCTCGTCACCGACGAGACGCTGCGGCTGCTGCGTGAGCTGGCGGCCGCGACGGATGTCTTCGGGCTGCGGGACGCGATGTTCCGGGGCGAGAGGATCAACACCACCGAGAACCGGGCGGTGCTGCACACCGCGCTGCGCGCGCCCCGGGAGGCGGTGGTCGAGGTCGACGGCGAGAACGTGGTGCCGGGTGTGCACG
>NZ_JBIDCW010000035.1:0-72196 GCF_043204795.1 Streptomyces sp. NPDC047706
CCGACGGCCAGCACCGCGGCGCCGCACCCCACGAGGACCCACCAGCCCGGCCGGGGGGGGGGGGGGGGGGGGGGGGGGGGGGGGGGGGGCGGCCCGCCCCCCCCCCCCCCCCCCCCCCCCCCCCGCTCGCCCCCTAGGGACGCGGCGTCAGAAATCCGCCCATGGTGCGGAAGTAGTCGGTGGCGGCGTACTCGGTGCCGTCCTCGGTGCGCACCCGCCTGACCACCAGACCGGGCAGCGCGCCGGACCGGGCCTCGGCGCCCGCGACGACGACCACTCCGTCGCCCTCACGGATGAAGATGCGTCCCGGCGTGCCTCCGTAGCGGCCCTCGGAGACGGCGGCCGAGACGATCCGGATCCGTTCGCCGCGGTGATGGGTGAAGGCGTTCGGATACGGGTCCGACTGGGCCCGTACGAACCGCTCCAGGTCCTCGGCGGGCCAGGTCCAGTCGATCCGGCTGTCCTCCGGGGACCGCTTGTGGAAGAAGCTGGAGCGGGAGCGGTCCTGCGGTGTCCACACCGCCTTGCCGGAGGCGATGAGGTCCAGGGCGTCGGTGACGAGGGGGCCGATCAGGTCGACCGTGCGGTGGAACAGGTCGGTGGCGGTGTCGGTGGGCCCGACCGGCACCGCGCGCTGCAGCAGGATGTCGCCCATGTCGAGCTCGGCGTCCATGCGGTGGGCGGTGACCCCGACCTGCTTCTCGCCGTTGATGAGCGCCCAGATCAGCGGTGAGAAGCCGGCGTAGGAGGGCAGCAGCGAGTCGTGGACGTTGAGCGTGCCGTGCGGCGGCAGTTCGAAGATCTCCGGGGGCAGCCAGGTACGCCAGTTGTTGGCCACGATGATGTCCGGTTCGGCCTCCTTGAGCGCGCGCAGGAGTTCGTCGTCGCCCGGCCGGTTGCGCAACAGCACCGGAACATCGTGCTGTTCGGCGAGGTCGGCGACCGAGTCGCTCCAGATCCTCTCGTACGCGTGGTCGCTCTTGGGGTGGGTGACGACGAGGACGACCTCGTGGTCGGAGGCGAGCAGAGCCCGCAGCGTCCGGTGCCCCCACGTCTGATAGCCGAACATGACGACCCGCATATAAGCCTCCTCAGGCATTGCTAGGTAAGGCTAACCTTATCTAGCATGTGCCTGCTTGGGGGAGGCCGTGCTCCAACTTTGGGAACACTGTGTCCCCCCTTCACGGGAGGCGATGAAGCGGTGACGACACTGCAGAGCGGGCCGGATCACGTCCACGACCTTCTGGGCATCGGCTTCGGACCGTCCAACCTCGCACTCGCGATCGCGCTCCAGGAGCACGGAGCGACATCGGGCGAAGGGGACGGGATCCGGGCGCTGTTCCTCGAGAAACAACCCCGGTTCGGCTGGCATCGCGGGATGCTCATCGACGACGCGACCATGCAGGTGTCCTTCCTCAAGGACCTGGTGACGATGCGCGACCCCACCAGTGACTTCAGTTTCCTGTGCTACCTGCGCGAACGCGGCAGGCTCGTCGACTTCCTCAACCAGAAGACCCTCTTCCCGCTGCGCATCGAGTTCCACGACTACTTCGCGTGGGCGGCGGACCGGGTCGCCTCTCTCGTCGCGTACTCCGCCGAGGTCGTCTCGGTACGGCCCGTCACGCGGGACGGCGAGGTCCGCTACTTCGACGTCACGAGCCGCGATCCGGCCGCCCCCGAACGGCTGACCGTCCGCCGGGCCCGCAGCGTCTGTGTGGCCACCGGCCTGGAGCCGCATCTGCCTCCCGGCGCCCTTCGATCCGAACGCATCTGGCACAACAGCGAGTTGCTGCCCCGCGTGGACCGGCTCGTCGCGTCGGCGACGCCCGTACGCCGTGCCGTCGTGCTCGGGGCAGGGCAGAGCGCCGCCGAGGCCGTTGACTACCTCCACCGCACCTTCCCCGACGCCGAGATCTGCTCCGTGTTCGCCAAGTACGGCTACACCCCCGCCGACGACAGCCCGCTCGCCAACCGGATCTTCGATCCCGAGGCGGTCGACCTGTACTACGGGGCGCCCCGCGAGGTGAAGCAGTCGCTGCTCGACTACCACCGCGGCACCAACTACTCCGTGGTCGACATGGAGTTGATCGAGGCGCTGTCCCGGACGATGTACCAGGAGAAGGTCCAGGGCAGGCAGCGGCTGCGGATGATGAACGTCTCCCGCATCCGTGAGGTCGAGGCCGGCGCGGACGACGTGAAGGTGACGGTGGAGTTCCTGCCCACCGGCGAACGTGAGGTCCTCGCCTCGGACCTGCTCGTCTACGCGACGGGCTACCAGCCGCAGGGAATTGGCGACAACCTGGGCGAACTCGCCAAGCTCTGCCTGCGCGACGAGGAGGACTCCCTCGAGGTGGGCCGGGACCACCGGGTGGTCACCCCCTCGAACGTCACCGCCGGCATCTACCTCCAGGGCGGCACCGAACACACCCACGGCCTCACCTCGACCCTGCTGTCCACCACCGCCGTACGGGCCGGGGAGATCCTGGCCTCCCTCCTGGCGCGGCACGGCACGGACACCATGAGGGCGGACCACGTGCCCGGCTAGTCCCGCACACGCACGGGCCGTGGTGTGCGGGACGGCAGCCGTCCCGCACACCACGGCCCGTCGGCGCCGGGCGGCCGTGACGCTACCGGCGGCTGCGCACGAGGAGATGGAGGAAGTACGGCGTACCGATCACCGCGGTCATCAGGCCGGCGCCGAGCTGGGCCGGTGCGATCACGGTTCTGCCGATCAGGTCCGCGGCGCAGACGAGGACGGCGCCGAGGAGCATCGCGACCGGCACCACCCGGACGTGCTGCCGGCCCACCAGGGCCCGGGCCGCGTGGGGTGCCACGAGGCCCACGAAGCCGATCGTGCCCGCGGCGGCCACCGCCGTGGCGCTCAGCAGGACGCTCAGGACGAGGAAGCCCAGGCGCCCCCGCGCCACGTCGAGCCCCAGCAACTTGGGCGTGTCCTCGTCGAGCGACACCAGGTCCAGCTCCGTACGCCGCAGCGCCGCGACGGCCGCGCCGACGGCGAGGACCGCCGCGAGCGGCGCGACGTCGGGCAGCGTCCGACCGTAGGTGGAACCCGACAGCCAGGTCAGCGCCTTCGTCGCGTTGAACGGGTCGGTGAGGATGATGAGCATGCTGATCAGGGCACTTGCCCCGGTGGCGACGCCGAACCCGACGAGGACGAGCCGGTTCTGCTGGAACCCGCCGCGCGCGGCGAGCCCGAAGACGAGGACGGAACTGACCGCGGCACCCGCGAAGGCCCCGCCGGCGACGCTCCACGACCCGGCCGCGGGCACGGTCGTCACCAGGAGCACGGCGCCGAGCGCCGCGCCGCCGGAGACTCCCAGGACACCCGGCTCGGCCAGCGGGTTGCGGGTCACGGACTGCACGAGTGTCCCGGCCAGGGCTAGTGCCGCGCCCGCGAGGAGCGCGGCGATGACCCGGGGCACCCGGGTGTCGAGCACGAAGCCGACGGTCCGCCCGGCGTTGCCCTGGGCCCAGTTGACCACGTCGCCCAGCAGCAGCTTGCTGTCGCCGAGCAGCACCGCGGCGATCGTCACCCCGGCGAGCACGGCCACCAGGACGGCGGTCGTGGTCAGGAAGACGGCCCGGCTCCGGATGCGCAACCGGTCGGGCGCGGAGGCGGCGGCGCCGTCCCGCGTCCGGGTGGCCATCACGATCAGGAACGCGGCGCCGACGAGGCTGGTGACGACACCGGTCGGTACGGCCACCGCCAGGTCCGCCGGTACGAGGGCGCGCAGCAGCACGTCCGAGCCGAGCACCAGCGCCGCACCGGCGAGGCCCGCGAGGGGCATGCCCGCGCGCGTGCGGGTGAACGCGCGGAACCTGCGGGCGAGGGGGCGGACGAGCGCGGGGGCGCACAACCCGACGAACCCGATGGGTCCGGCGAGTGTGACGGCGGCCGTGGAGAGCAGCGCCGTGAAGACGACGACGGTGATCCGGGTGGCGCGGACCCGGACGCCGAGGCCGCGTGCGGCGTCGTCGCCGAGCGCCAGGGCGTCGACGCGCCGGGCGACGAGCAGCAGCCCGATCAGGCCGGCGGCACCGATGGGTGCCGTCTGGAGCACACCGTCGAAGCCGTTCTGGGCGATGCTGCCCTGGTTCCACCGGTAGAGGCCCTCGGTCTGCTGCGGGAACAGCAGCAGCAGCCCCTCGGTGACGGCGGTGAGGCCGAGCATGAGGGCGCTGCCGGCCAGCACGAGCCGGACGGTTCCCGTGCCCGGGCCGGACAGCCCGAGGACCACGGCCGCGGCCGTGAGGCCGCCGGCGAACGCGACGCCGGTGGAGGCGAACAGGGGAAGCGAGACTCCCGTGACGGCGGCCACCCCGAGGGCCAGGTAGCTGCCCGCGTTGACGGCGAGCGTGTCGGGGGAGGCGAGCACGTTGCGGCTGACGGCCTGGAGGGCGGCGCCCGCCGTCCCCAGCAGGACCCCGACGACGAGCCCGGCGGTCATCCTGGGCAGCCGGGAGGCGACGACGACGGACGAGTCGCCCGGGTCGGCCCGGCCGGTGAGGGCCTTCCAGACCTCGGGCGCGCCGACGGCGGCGGTGCCCTGCGTGATGTCCACCAGCGCGAGGGCGGCGACCAGCAGGACCAGCGTGGCCGTCACCGCGGCGGCGCCGCTCCGGGACGGGGCCGGAGCCGGGCGGGTGGTGGGAGCGGTTGCGGTGACGGCCACGGTGTTACTTCGCCAGCGCCTCGACGACGGCGTCGACGTACTGCCCCATGGACTCGGGGCCGCCGAACATCCAGATGCCGTCGGGCAGCCGGTGCACGTCGCCCTTCTTCACGAACGGCAGCGAGGTCCACACCTTGTCCTTGGCGAGGGCGCCGGCGAACGGGGTGCTGTTCTTGTCACCCTCGCTGCCGATGTAGGCGAACTGCACATCGCCCAGCTCGGTGAGGCCCTCGACGTCGGTGGAGGCGAGCCCGTAGTCCTTGTCGCCCTCGATCTTCCAGGCGTTCTTCAGGCCGATCTTCTCGTTGACCGCGCCGATGAGGGAGCCGCTGGTGTACGGGCGGATCGAGACCTGGTTGGAGACGACGTAGCCGTCGGCGAAGGCGTAGCCGGCGCCCGCGAGTCCGGCGTCGGCGAGGGCCTTCCTGCCCTCGGCGAGCTTCGCCTCGAACTGCTCCTTGAGCTCGTCCGCCTTCTCGGTGGTGCCGGTGGCCTGGGCGATGAGGTCCAGGTTCTCGGTCATCCGCCCGATCGGGTCGGACGCGTCGGCGGAGCGGACCTCCAGGACGGGGGCGACCTCGCGCAGCTGCTTCACGGCCGCCGGCGGCAGGTCGGTGGTGGCGACGATGAGGTCCGGGGACAGCGAGGCGATGGTGTCCATGCTGGGCTCGCCGCGCGTGCCGATGTCCTTGGGCTCGTTCTTCAGCGCGACCGCGGTGTCCCAGGTCTTGTAGCCCTTGACGTCGGCGACGCCGACGGGGTCGACACCGAGCGATATCAGGTTCTCGACGACGTTCCACTCGGTTCCGACGACCTTCTCGGCCGGCCCGTCGAGTTCCACCTTCGCGCCGTTGGCGTCGGTGAGGGTGATGCGCTCGCCGGACTTCTTCTTCGCGGCGTCGTCGGCGGCGGGCTCGGTGGTCCCGCAGGCGGTCATGGTCAGGGCCGCGGCGGCGGTGACCGCCGCGGTCAGCAGGAGGCGTCTCATGAGGTGGTGCTGAGCCTTTCGCTTCGCGTGTGATGCCGGCCTATGGCGCGGGTGCGCAGCCGGCCGGTGAGGGGGTCGGTGTCGACCTCGATACGGATGCCGTACGTGTCGGTGAGCCGCTGCGCCGTCAGAACGTCCTCGGGCAGGCCGTCGGCGACGATCCGCCCCTCGTGGAGGAGCACGATCCGGTTGGCGACGGCCGCCGCCTGGTCCAGGTCGTGCAGGACGGCGCCGACCGCGATCCCGTGCTCGTCCGCCAGGTCGCGGACGAGGTCGAGGAGTTCGATCTGGTAGCGCAGGTCGAGGTAGGTGGTGGGCTCGTCGAGGAGCAGTACGCCCGTCTCCTGGGCCAGGCAGCCGGCGAGCCAGACGCGCTGGAGCTGGCCGCCGGAGAGGTGCTCGGCACCCCGGTCGGCGAGTTCGGCGACGCCGGTCAGGGTGAGCGCGCGCGCCACCGCGGCCCGGCCGTCCGGATCCCCTTTGCCCCAGCGGCCCCGGTAGGGATACCGGCCGAACTCGACGACGTCCCGCACGGTCAGCCCGCTCGGCGTGGGCCGTCCCTGCGTCAGCAGGGCGACGCGGCGTGAGAACTCCCGTGGGGTCAGTGCCAGTCCGTCGGTCTCGCCGTCGATGACGAGCTCGGCGGTCCTCGGCCGCTGCAACCGCGCGAGGGTGCGCAGCAGCGTCGACTTGCCGCTGCCGTTGGGCCCCACGAGCACGGTCACCTCACCCGGTCGCAGCCTCAGGGCAGCGCCGTGCACGACGTCGACACCGTCGTAGGCCACGGTGACATCCGTGGCCGACAGCTCATGACCGCGTGGACTCACGGCCCCGGGGGTCTCTTCAGCAGCTCGCACGTTGCGAAGGTTAGCCTAACCTAAGCGTGGATTGAACCCCGGGGTGGCAGTACGCAAGAGGAAGACGCGCCAATCTGTGCAGCGTCCTGATCCACCCCCACCAGGCAACCCTTGCCGCCGCCGAGCGGCGCACCGCCGGCCCATCTGGTCCGCATCAGCGGCGGCGGTCACCGCGGACGTCCATGCCGCCCCACTGCCCCGGAGCGGGCCGGCCCCGGGTCCTGCGAGCGCCTCGGCTCCCGAGCCTCAGGGGACCGGTGAGCAACGGCCCGTCGCCGCCCTCGCTGTGTCGGACGGACAGGCCCGTCCCCGTCCATCGACGGCTGCACCAGGAACAACGGCAAGAACCCGCGCATCATCGGCGGTCACGGGGCGGAAGAGGCCGGCCGGCCGTGAGAGTCGGTGAGACTGGGCGGTGTGAACGACTACCGCCCGGTCGACCGGGACCCCGCTCCGGAGCAGTACGGACGCCTGCGCGTGCGGACCGCCGACCTCACCCCGGCCCGCTGGCTCACCGGCCGCACCGCCGGGTTCGGTGAGCCCGGCGGCCTCGGTACGGTGTCCGGGGTGACAGGGCCCGGATGCCCCGGCCACGTACGGGTACTGCATCCGGCGGCCCTGGCCGAGCGGCCGGTGCGCTGGGCGACGGTGGCCGCCGCGTACGGGCGTACGGTGACGCCGACCGCCCGCTGGCACGAGCTGGTCGGGATGGACGACATGCACCACAACGCCTCCGAGCACGGCCTGCCCGGCGTCTGGGACGAACACCCGGCGGGAGGACCGACGCCGCCGCCCGTCGCCAAGGCCCTGATCCCGGTCCTGGCACGGCACACCCTGACCCCGGAACACTGCTGGTTCGGCCTCTGGAACGGCTACGGGCGCTGGGACTTCGACCGGTTCCCCGTCTTCGGGACCCCCGGCCGGGACGAGGTGCTGCTGTCCGGCACGCTCGCCGAAGCCGTCTCCCCCACCGCACTGGACGAGTTCGCCGAGCTGCCCGACCTGTGGTGGCCGCAGGACCGCGCCTGGTGCGTCGGCGGTGACGTGGACCTGGTGAGCACCTATGTCGGCGGATCCCCGCAGCTGATCGCCGAGTTGCTCGCCGACACCGGCCTGGAGGCACACCCCGTCGCAGCGGGCGACACGGTCGGCTGACCCGAGCGCCGGGAGGCAACCGGCGCCCGCGGCCGATCCGGCCGTGGCCGTTCCCGCGGCCCCCGCCGGCGGCCTCCGTCCGAGCCGGACGAGGGAACGCCCCGCAACCTGGGCGCCTCGCCCGGTGCTTGGTCCGACCGCTCCGGTCCCTGTCCCGGAACCGAGGCTGCCAGGGCCCCGGTTGGGGTTGGGCCCGCCGATCACGGGGAAGGGTCCGGCGTAACCGGTGATCGGGTCGCTCGTCCAGAGCCGGCCGCCGGCCGAGGACACGGTTCGTTCGCGTACCCGCGCAGGGCGCATCGGCTACACCCGAGGAGGCGACGGTCATGAAGCGGATCCGGGAGGAAAAGCGTCCACGGCCGCCACGGCGCCCGGCGGGTCTCGACCTGCGGACGCCCTCGGGACGCCCACTGCCCTACTGACGACTTGGCCGGGCCCGCGGAACAGGCCGGCGCCGGTTCCGCGGCCCGGGGCCGGGTCAGCCTTCCCAGGACCAGTCCGCCACATCGGGCAGGTCGGTGCCGTGCGCGCGGATCCAGTCGTGATGGCGCAGTCGGGCGTCCTCCATGCGCTGGCGTACGGCGGCGGCACGCACCGCGAGGCCGGGCACCCGGTCGATGACATCCATCACCAGGCGGTAGCGGTCGAGGTCGTTGCGGACCACCATGTCGAACGGCGTGGTCGTGGTGCCGATCTCCTTGTAGCCCCGCACGTGCATGTTCTTGTGACCGGTGCGCCGGTAGGCCAGGCGGTGGATCAGCCACGGATAACCGTGGTACGCGAAGAGGACCGGCTTGTCGGCGGTGAACAGGCCGTCGAACTCGAAGTCACTCATTCCGTGCGGGTGTTCCTCGCTCGGCAGCAGGCGGGCGATGTCGACGACGTTGACGACGCGTACGGCGAGCCGGGGCAGATGGTGCCGCAGGAGCTGGGCGGCGGCCAGCACCTCCTGGGTCGGGACGTCGCCGGCGCAGGCCAGGACGACGTCCGGCTCCTGAGTGTCGTCCTCGGTGCCGGCCCAGTCCCAGACGCCCGCGCCCCGGGCGCAGTGCACCCGGGCCTGCTCCATGGAGAGCCAGTCGAAACAGGGCTGCTTGCCCGCGACGACCACGTTCACGTAGTCACGGCTGCGCAGCACGTGGTCGGCCACACAGAGCAGGGTGTTGGCGTCCGGCGGCAGGTAGACCCGCACGGCCTCGGGGCTCTTGTTGAGGATGTGGTCGACGAAGCCGGGGTCCTGGTGGGAGAAGCCGTTGTGGTCCTGCCGCCACACATGGGACGTCAGAAGGTAGTTGAGGGAGGCGATGGGCGCGCGCCAGGGCAGTCGGCGGGTCACGCGCAACCACTTGATGTGCTGGTTGACCATCGAGTCGACGATGTGCGCGAAGGCCTCGTAGGAGGAGAACAGACCGTGCCGGCCGGTCAGCAGATAGCCCTCCAGCCAGCCCTGGCAGGTGTGTTCCGAAAGTATCTCCATCACCCGGCCGTGCCGGTCGAGGTGTTCGTCCACCTCCAGGGTCCCGGCCTGCCATGCCTTCCCGCTCGCGGCGTAGACGGCGTCCAGCCGGTTCGAGGCGGTCTCGTCGGGCCCCACGAGGCGGAAGTCGCGGCGGGCTGCGGTCTCCCGCATGACGTGTTCGAGCAACGTGCCCAGCACGCGGGTGGGTTCGTGGACGCTCACGCCGGGCTTGTCGACCGGGACGGCGTAGCGCTCCAGCGGCGGCAGCGGCAGTTCGCGCAGCAGCAGTCCGCCGTTGGCGTGCGGGGTCGCACCCAGCCTGCGCGGGCCCGCCGGGACGCAGCCGAGGACGCGCGGCCGCGGGCTGCCCCGCTCGTCGAACAGTTCCTCGGGCCGGTACGAACGCAGCCAGGCCTCCAGCGCGCGCAGGTGCTCGGGGTTGTCGCGCACTGCGGCCAGCGGGACCTGGTGGGAGCGCCAGGTGCCCTCCACCGGCAGGCCGTCGATCTCCGCCGGGCCGGTCCAGCCCTTCGGTGTGCGCAGCACGATCACCGGCCAGCGGGGGCGCTCGGTGGCGCCGTCCTCCCGGGCGGCGCGCTGGAGTTCGCAGATGCGGTCGAGCGCGGCGTCCATGGCTTTCGCCATGGCCCGGTGCACGGAGGCCGGGTCGTCGCCGGTGACGTGGAGGGGGTCGTGACCGTAGCCCCGGAGCAGCTCGTCGAGTTCGGGTTCGGGGAGCCGCGCGAGCACCGCAGGGTTGGCGATCTTGTAGCCGTTGAGGTGGAGGATCGGCAGGACGGCTCCGTCGTGGACGGGGTCGAGGAACTTGTTGGAGTGCCAGGACGCCGCCAGCGGCCCGGTCTCCGCCTCGCCGTCACCGATGACGCAGGCCACCAGCAGGCCCGGGTTGTCCAGGGCCGCGCCGTAGGCGTGGGACAGGGAGTATCCCAGTTCACCGCCCTCGTGGATGGAGCCCGGGGTCTCGGGGGCGACATGGCTGGGCACGCCGCCCGGGAACGAGAACTGCCGGAACAGCCGCTCCATCCCCGCCCCGTCCTGTGTGACGTCGGGGTACGTCTCGGTGTACGAGCCTTCCAGCCAGCTGTTCGCGAGGACGGCGGGCCCGCCGTGCCCGGGTCCCCAGACGCACAGGGCGTCCAGCCCACGGGACTTGATCACGCGGTTGAGGTGGGTGTGCACCAGGTTCAGGCCCGGTGAGGTGCCCCAGTGGCCGAGGAGACGGGGTTTGACGTGCTCCGCCCGCAGGGGCTCGGTGAGCAGGGGGTTGGCCATGAGGTAGATCTGGCCGACGGACAGGTAGTTCGCGGCGCGCCAGTGGGCGTCCAGTGTCCGGAGTTCCTCGTCGGTGAGGCCGTCGGGCGTCGGTCGGGTATCGGCGGACATGATGGTTCCTTCCCGTTCGGGCGGAGGCGGACGGTTCAGGCGGGTGCTCTCCCACACTCCGCCCGGCGACGGGTACCCCGACAGGGCCGGTCGGGCCGTCCTGGAATGCCGCAGGCCCTAGGGACGGCTGGTGAGGATGTTGGCCGTGCCGCCCTCTCCGGCGGAGACGGCGCCCTTCGGCACGTCCGAGGAGAAGGGCGGCCTGTCCTGGCGGCACTTCGAGCCCGCCGGCGGCAGCGTGCCGTCGATGAGGTAGCGGCTCTCGTGTGCCTGCACGCAGCTGCTGGGGTTGAGGAGGGCGGTGTGCCCGTATCCCTCGTGGGTGAGCAGGCGGGCGTCGGCCAGTTCCCTGGCCATGGCCTGCGAGCCCGAGTAGGGGGTCGCGGGGTCGTGGGTGGTGCCGACGACCAGGACGGGGTGGGCCGTCCGCTTGTTCCACGGGCCGCGGTAGGTGTCCTGCGCGACGGCCGGCCAGGTGGCACAGCCCACGGTGGCCCAGGTCCAGTAGCGTCCGGCGTCTCCCGCGCGGGCGGCACTTGCCTCCTCCATGGCCGGATAGGCCCCGGGGTCACGTGGGTTGGGGCTGTCGCCGCACACGACCGCGACGGGCTGCTCCTCGCCCAGGTACGGACTGGGGTCCGGCACGGGGGGTGCGGGCGGGAGCGCCGACGGCTGCGGGGCGCGGCCCTGCCAGAGGTCCTGCAGCCTGCCGCCCAGGTCCGCCCACCCTGGCAGCACGGAGTAGAGGCCGCCGATGACGTCACCGACCGTCGGGCCGTAGGACCAGGCGCCCACGGGGTCCGTCCGCAGCCGCCGCAGCAACTGGTCGAACTTGTCCCTGGTCGCCTCGGGGCTTCCGGCGGAGAAGGGGCAGCGGACGGTGGTGGCGGCCCCGCACAGACGCAGGAACTCGTCCAGGACCGCGGCCGCACCGCGGTCCGAGCCCAGCCGCAGCATGGTGGTGAGCCGGGCGGCGTCGGAGGCGTCGTTCGTCCAGGCCCGCGGGTCCCAGTTGCTGTCCAGCACCATGGCGCGGACCTGCTCGGGGAAGAGGTTGGCGTAGGTGGCGCCCAGGTACGTGCCGTAGGAGATGCCGAGGTAGGTGAGTTGCGGGTCGCCCACCGCCTGGCGGAGCAGTTCGAGGTCGCGGGCGGTGTCGGTGGTCGACACATGGCGCAGCAGCTGCGGGTCACGTTGCTGACAGCGCCTGCCGAGGTCCTGGTACGCGGCGATCCAGGCCGCGCGCTCCTTCTCGCCCACGGGCACGCCGGCCGTCTTGCTCCGCGCCCACGCCTGGGCCTGCGGGGAGCCGGCGAAGCAGTTCACCGCGGTGCTGCTGCCGATGCCCCGTGGGTCCCAGCTGACGATGTCGAACCGCTCCCGCACCTCGCGCGGGAAGAGCTCGTAGTTCTGGGGCATCTGCACGGTTCCGGGTCCGCCGGGGCCGCCCGGGTTGAAGAAGAGGGTGCCGATGCGCCGTCCCGGTCCGGTCGCCTTCCGCTTGATCACCGCCAGGTCGATGGAGCGTCCGCCGGGGTCGCCGTGGTCCAGCGGCACCTTCGCGGTCGCGCAGTCGAATGGGCTGCCCTTGACGCAGGGGCTCCAGTCCAGCTTCAGGGCCGGCGCCGGGGGGCCGTCGGCGGTGGCGAGGCCCGGTCCGGCCAGTGCGGCGGCACAGGTGACGACTGCGGCGACGGCGGCGGCGCAGGCCCGGCGACGGCCCGGCGGTGCGGATATGTGCATGCCTTGTCCATTCACGGCTGGGCGCCCGACGCCACCCATGCGCTGGGCGCCGGCACGCGTACGCCTCAACACCACCGTGGCCCGGTACGGCGTGCGAGCCGGGCGCGTCCGAATGGCCGAGCCGCCGCCCCAGGTGTCACCCCCGGCCCGTGGACCTCACTCCGCCGGCACTGTGCCGGGCAGGCCGAGGGCGGCGGCGACGTGGCGCCAGATGGAGCCGAGCGCGCCGTCCAGGGTGACCGTCGGGTCGCGCAGCATGTGTCGGAGATGCCGCACGGCGGCGTACGCCACTCCGGCTACGGCAGCGACCTCTCCCTGACCGGGCTGCTCGACTACACCCAGGTCAAGCACGTCATGCTGTGACGGGAGCGGCGCGGGCGCGGGTGCCGCGGACGCCGGTGTCCGTCACTGCCTGGCACCGAAGTTCTGGGTCCACCACGGTCCGCCCGAGCCGTTGTGGATGCCCACGCCGATGTCCTTGAACGCGCAGTTGAGGATGTTCGCCCGGTGACCGGGGCTGTTCATCCAGGAGTTCATCACGGCCTCCGGCGTCTGCTGGCCCCTGGCGATGTTCTCGCCGTACGTGGACCAGTTGTAGCCCGCGGCGGTGGTGCGCTGCCCGGGGTCGGCGCCGTCCGGGTTGGTGTGGTCGAAGAAGCCACGGGCGGCCATGTCCTGTGAGTGACCCTGCGCCGCCTGGTTCAGCTGCCCGTCCTCGGCGAGCGGACCGCAACCGGCCGCCGACCTCTCCTTGTTCACCAGCGCGACCACCTGCGCGACGGCCCCCGTGGGTGCCGGCTGCGTCTGCGGGGCGCTGGGAGCGCTGCGGGTCGGCTCGGCGGGAGGCCGGGGAGCAGGCACGGTCTTCTTGGTGGGGCTCGGGCTCTTGGAGGGGCGGGCCTTCTTCGACGGCGACGCGGACGGTGACGGAGAACTGGAGGCCGACGGGGAGGTCTCGGCGGCACGGGAGGTCGAGGGGGCGGCGGACGGGACGGCGGCGGCACGCTCGACGGAGGCCTCCTCGGGCCCTGTTCCGGAGTCCGGGCCGAGGTACCACAGACCGCCACCCGTCACGCAGGCCGCCGCCACGGCGACTCCGGCGGCCCGGCGGCGGACGCGCCGGCGCCGGCGGGCCTCACCGCGGGAGACCCCGCGGCCCGGCCCGGTGCCGGGGCCAGATCCACGCCGGCCGCCGGACGGGTCCAGCCGGGACGCCGAGCCGGCCGTTTCCATTCCGCCGGAGGCGGAGAGCACCTTCTCCAGCAACGCGGGCGCCGCGGCGACCAGCGCCAGGCCGGCCAGCAGCCCCTCCGCGGGCATCAGCCCGCTCCACAAACCGGAGCAGCGTGCGCAGCCGCGGGCGTGCCGGGCTATTCGCTTGCGCCAGAGCGCCGAAGGACGGCCGTCCCAGGAGGCCAGCAGCCCGCTCAGTTCCTCGCATCGCGGACGCGCGTCGAGGGCCCGCACGACCACCCGGGCAGCCTCCAGCTGCGCCTTCATGCGCTGCACCCGGACCGCAGTGTGCTGAGGCGACAGCTCCAGAGCCGCCACGACCTCGGACCGGGTCAGCTCACCGGCGCACTCCAGCCACCACAGCGACAACAGCCCCCGGTCGTCGGGCTCCAGCCAGCGGGTCGCGCGTGCGGTCTCCTGGCGTTGCCCGGACAACTGGAGCTGGACCATGGTCAGATCGACGAAGTCGGCGCCCGGGTCGGCGACGTCCTGGGCCTCGTCGACGGCTCCCGGCGCCGACTGACGGTCGTGCCAGTGCGCCCGGACCTGATTCATCGCGATGGCCACCAGCCAGGAGCGGAAGTTCTCGGGAGCGCGCAGGGAGTCCAGCGAGTCGAGCGCTCGGAGCATGGTGTCCTGCACGACGTCGTCGACATCGACCGAGCCGTTCAGAGCCCGGCCCACGACGTTGTAGACCAGCGGCAGGTACGCGCTGACCAGCGCGTCCTGAGCCTGCGGGTCGCCGTCGGCGGCAGCGGTCACCAGTGCAGCCGACTCCCTCGTGCGCTCTGTACTCATCAACAGTCTTCCTGTCCTCGACGCCGAACGATCCTGTCCGATACATGGGAGATCGCTCGGAGGCCCCGGGATAACAGTTCTTCGGACACGTGTTCCGCGAGAGCCTTCACGGGACCTGCATGGCGGCGCAATGGGCGCCGTCACATCGGGGAGAGGAACGTAGCGCAGGGGGTGCGCAGAGGCGGCGCAGGATCCGCCCGGATAGGCAGTTCAGGACTGGTTGCCGTCGTCGGGGCCGGGCTGCTGCTGTTGCTGGTTCCCGTCATCGGGGCCAGGCTGCTGCTGTTGCTGGTCGCCGTCATCGGGGCCAGGCTGCTGCTGTTGCTGGTTCCCGTCATCGGGGCCAGGCTGCTGCTGGTTCCCGTCATCAGGGCCGGGCTGCTGCTGTTGCTGGTCGCCGTCATCGGGGCCGGGCTGCTGCTGTTGCTGGTTCCCGTCATCGGGGCCAGGCTGCTGCTGGTTCCCGTCATCAGGGCCGGGCTGCTGCTGTTCTTCACCTGGCTTCTCCCCGGGCCCTTCCTGGTTCGGCTTCTCCTCGTTCGGCTTCTCCTCGTTCGGCTTTTCCTCGTTCGGCTTTTCCTCGTGCTTGTCCTCCTTCGGCTTGTGCTCGGGCTTCTCCTGCTCCGGCTTCTGCTCGGGCTTGTCCGGCTTGGTGCCAGGGTCGTCAGGCTTGTACTCGGGCTTGTCCTCCTTCGGCTTGTGCTCGGGCTTGTCCTCCTTCGGCTTGTGCTCGGGCTTGTCCTCCTTCGGCTTGTGCTCGGGCTTGTCCTCCTTCGGCTTCTGCTCAGGCTTGTCCTCCTTCGGCTTGTGCTCGGGCTCTTCCCCCTTCGGCTTGTCCTCCTTCGGCTTCTGCTCGGGCTTGTCCGGCTTGGTGCCAGGGTCGTCAGGCTTGTACTCAGGCTGCTCCTGCTCCTGCTCCTGCTCCTGCTTGGGGTCCTCGTCGGGCCTGTGCTCGGAGTCCTGACCCGGCTCGTCCGGCGGCTCCTTCGCGGGGGGTTCCTTCGGCGGCAGCGGCCAGTGCCGGGCCGGGGCAGTGGTCTTCTCGTCGGCGTCGCCGTGGTCACCCGAGTCGCGGCGGACCCAACTCCGGTCCTGCGTATCGAAGATGACGAATTCCTTGATCGCAGTGGCTGAGCGCTTGACGACCACCACGTCCTGCGGCCGGAACCCTGACCAAGGGGTCCCCTTCTGCTGAGGCGTCCCCTGATGGGCGACCGCGGGGGTCAGAGGATTGCCGCAGGCACACCGCACCTTCGGCTCACCGTGACCATCGACGAGGACGGCCGTACCGGCCTGGAGCACGGCCTGGTAGTCGGTGGGAGCACCGTCGCGATAGCCGTGGTTGGTGACGCGGGTGTCGGAACGAAGCAGTACGGGCGTCAGTGCACGCAGGTAGCCGGCGACCGCGGACTCCCGGAGAGCCAGAACCGAGGCGAACGCCTTGTTCTTGGAACTGTCGGCGGTCAGATGACGCACCTGTTTCTCCACGTCGCAACTGGCGGTGTTGAGGCTGCCGCCGTACAGGCCGGGTTCGGATCCCGTCACACTGCGAAGGGCGTTCTTCTTGCCCGCGGGTGTGTCGGGCGCGGCCGAAGGCAACGACGAGGTCGACTTCGCCGTCGACGGGGTGTACGGATCCGGACCGGTGGAGCTCGTGGGCTGGAGGATGACTTCGCCGGCCTCGGCCGGTTCGCTGGCGGGGCGGGTGAAGACGACCGCGAGACCCACGGCGGCGGCCACGGCGGTGATCGCCATGATGCGCGGCACGGATCGTCGCCCGGGGCTGTTCCCTCCCCCGGGCCCCCGCCTCGGGTGGTCCGGGCCGCCTGGACGACCCGGCCCGCCCGGACCACTCGGGGGCCCGGGCGGGCCCTGACTTCCGGGCGGTGGAGGCGGCGGTGGATGTCCTGCCGATTCACTGGACGGGCGGCCGGCGAGAGGCCCGGAGGGTGGTCCTGTGGGATGTTCTGGCTGCGGTCCGGAACTCACGGTTCACCTCCACCGGGTGACGGAGTCGCGCAGATCAAGGACCTGGTCGATGATTCACGGCACGGCATGTGAATTTGTGCCATCGATCTCATTGTGCGCTTCGGCGCCATCGGGCCCAAGCTCAACCGTCCGACTGCCGTCAGGACTCTCCCGGCCAGTCCACGATCTGTGTCCGCTTCGGCACCTCGCCCGTGGTCCGCGAAGGCGCCGGTGTCGCCGGCGCCCGGTCACCGGACGGAGCGGACGAGACCGCGTAGGTGCCCGCCCCCGTGCCCTCGCAGTACACCCAGCGCTCCTGGTCGACGTCGTACAGCCACGCCGCCTCCCCGTCGATGACCAGCCCGGCCCGCAGCCCCTGCGTGCGCTCCCGGAAGGTCTCACCGTCCGCCCTCCCCGCCGCCAGATCGTCCACGGCCTGCCCGTAACGGAACAGCGAATCCTTCGCCCGGGCCAGCAACCGGCGGAGGTCGGCCGAGCGGGCGGGCTGCGCTCCGGCCATGGGCGGGGCCTGCGGTACGGGGACCAGCAGACGGCCGTCGACCCAGGCCGACCAGCCGTTGCAGCAGACGATGCGCCCCCAGTCGCCGCGCCGTTCAACGAGCTGGACGGGCAGCAGTGCGTCGAGCGGCACGGTCGGCCGGGACGCGTCGGGGGTCTCCCAGGCGGACAGGCCGTCGCTGGGGATGACGTGGGTCGGAAGGAAGTCGGCGTCGGGGGTGGCCATGTCTTGCGCTTCCGCTGCTTTCGCGTGATCACGGGGTTGCGGCACCTTCGGCTGCCGCCGGGCGGCGAACGGGGGGCCGCGGCAACCGCGCGATCCCGGGAGTCCCGGAATCACTCGGTCTGGAGCAGGAGTTCTGGCGGGATCGATCGGCTTCACAGAGCGCTCAGCCCTGGTCAGGAGTTTAGCTTTCCGCGCTTTTCGCCGCCCGGCATCCGACCCGTCCGGCGGCCCGACCCACACGACAGCCGATCCACCCCCGGCGGCGACCAGGCCGGCACTGCGTTGGTGCTCCCGGCCCCGCTAAATCATGCTTGTCAGTGGAGTCCCTTGCCGTGCGGGTCCTCACGGGGGCGACGGGAAGGGAACTAGCGAGGGCGAGATGAGCGGCGATGCAACGATTTCCCGTCTCTCCTGGTGAGCGGCCGGAGGAGCCGGACCCGAGGACCGAATCGGCGGACACGGCGACGGCCACCATCGACGAGCAGGGCATCGTGATCGGGTGGAGCGACAGTGCCCGTCGCCTGCTCGGTTACACGACTTCCGAGGTGCTCGGGCTGCCCGCCGCCCGTCTGCTCGCCGACGCCGTCGCGGACACGACACGGCCAGCCCCGTCCGGGCAGGAACGGTGGAGCGGCACCGTGTCCCTGCGGCACCGGGACGGCCACCGGCTGGACGTCGGTCTGCTCGCGCACCACTGGACGTCGACCGGCGAGAGCGCCAAGTGGCTCGTGGTGTCCCCCGTACCGGACAGGCCCCGCACGCCCTGGACCGAGCCCATGGAGGAGTGGGCGTTCACCCAGTCCCCCTACCTCATGGCGATCTTCGACACGGACCTGCGGCTGCTGCGGGCGAATGCCGGGATGGAGCGCGTGCTCTCCCTCTCGGAGGACACCATGCGCGGGCTGCGGCTGCCGGACATCGCGCCGGATCCCGTGAGTGCCGAGACCGAGCGCAGGATGCGCCTGGCGCTGGAGACCGGCGAGCCGCAGCAGGTGGGCGCCTTCGTACGCCACGCCGGCAGGGGCGGGGAACACGACTGGACGACCTCGCTGGCCCCGTTGCGGGACCCGGACGGCAAGGTCCGGGCCGTGTGCCTGTCCGCGCATGACGACACCGGTGTCGGCGGTGCCCGGCGCCGGATGCCCTTGCCCACGGAGGCCGACGCCCTGATCGGCACCGGCCTGAACAGCGCCCGCACCGCGCAGGAACTGTCCGACGTCGCCGTCCCACGGCTCGCCGATTTCGTGACCGTCGATCTGCTCGACCCTGCTCCTGGCGGAAGCGAGCCGGTACACGTCCCGGCGGCCGAGCCGGTCACCATGTGCCGGACCGCTGTGCGATCGGTGCTCGAAGGGAGCCCCGAGTCCCCGGTCCGGGTCGGCGGGTCGACCGTCTATCCCCCGCTCTCGCCGCCCGCCGAGTGCCTGGCCACGGGCCGCGGCGCCGTCTACGCGACGAACGATGCCGTGATCGCCCGATGGGTGGCCCAGGATCCCGGCGCCGCCTGGGTCCTCGGGCACGGGACCCACTCGCTCATGACGGTGCCGCTGCGTTCCGGCGGAAGCACCCTGGGCATGGCCGTCTTCGGCCGGCACCGGCGACCGGAGCCCTTCGGGCCGGAAGACCTGCGGCTGGCCGAGCAGCTCACGACGAGAGCGGCCGTGGGTATCCACAACGCGCGCCACCGCAGCCGGGAGCGCACCAACACCATGACCCTGCAGCGCAGTCTGCTGCCGCAGACGCTGCCGGTCCAGTCGGCACTCGAGATCGCCTCCCGCTATCTGCCCGCCGGCACCGAGTCCGGCGTGGGCGGTGACTGGTTCGACGTGATCCCGCTGTCCGGAGCGCGGGTGGCGCTGGTGGTGGGCGACGTCGTCGGCCACGGCATGCGCGCCGCCGCCACCATGGGCCGGCTGCGCACCGCGGTACGCACCTTGGCCGACGTCGACCTGCCGCCGGACGAGTTGCTCACCCACCTCGACGACCTGATCCTGCGCCTGTCCGCCGACGAGGCCGGCACGGAAGGCGCCGGGGACGCCGCCGGTGGTATCGGCACCACCTGCCTGTACGTGGTCTACGACCCGGTCTCCCGCCGTTGCACCATCGCCCGGGCCGGTCATCCTCCACCCGCCGTGGTCTCCCCCGACGGCTCCGTGTATCTGCTCGACGTCCCGGTGGGTCCGCCGCTGGGGCTGGGCGGCCTGCCCTTCGAGACGGTGGAGACCGAACTTCCCGAGGGCACCATCCTCGCCCTCTACACCGACGGTCTGCTCCAGACCCGCGAGCACGATGTCGACGACGCCCTGGACAGCATGTTCGCGGCGCTCGCCCGTCCCGCCGCGACGCTGGAGACGGTCTGCGACCGGGTCCTGACGGGACTGCTCACCCACCGCCCCGAGGACGACGTCGCCCTTCTCGTCGCCCGCACCCGGGTCCTCCACGACGACCGGGTCGCCCTCTGGGAGCTGCCACCCGATCCCTCCGTCGTCGCCCAGGCCCGTCGGCTCACCACCGACCAGCTGACGGTCTGGGGACTCGAGGAAGCCGGTTTCGTCACCGAACTCATGGTCAGCGAGCTGGTCACCAACGCCATCCGCTACGGCCGACCGCCCATCCAGCTGCGGCTGATTCATGAGAACAGCTCCCTGATCTGCGAAGTCTCCGATTCGAGCAGTACCGCCCCACACCTGCGGCGGGCCCGGACCTTCGACGAGGGCGGCCGCGGCCTGTTGCTGGTGGCCCAGCTCGCCCAGCGCTGGGGCACCCGGCACGCGCCGATCGGCAAGACCATCTGGGCCGAGCAGTCCCTCACCGGTCAGTGAGGACGCCGCTCGCCGAGCGAGACTCACGGCCCCCCTTCCGATCACGATCTGACACGCACCGAGACGTCCGCTGTGACGCGCGGCGAAACGTCCGCTGTGACACGCCTGTGACAGTCCACGGACGCTGTCATGAAGTCGCGAGGTCAGGCTTTTCCCTACGAGGAGAAAAGCGACATACCGGCATATGTCACCCGCTTCCGAGGTCGTGAGCAGGGATGGCCGAGCCAACCCATCGGAGTGAAGAACCCATGAGCCTCACCATCGCCGCGCCGCTCGCCGAAGCCCCCGCCCCCACGCTGGCCCCCCGCGAGCAGGAGACCCTGCGCCACATCGCCGCCGGGCGCACGTATCTCCAGACCGCCCGCCACATGGGACTTTCCAAGCACACCGTCGACGCCTACCTCCGCCGCATCCGGGCCAAGCTCGGCATCAGCAGCACGGCTGAACTGACGCGTCTGGCCATCTCCCTGGGGCTGTGACGCCCAGAGAGAACGCAGGCCGCCGCGGGCCCTCCCGGACGCAGGAGCCGGAGCGGTCTACGGCCACGCGGGCGGGCCCCGGAAGACCGGCCGGGCCCAGTGGGGAGGATCCGGCGGCGCCTCGGGGCGGCCCTGACTCTCCGGCGGCCGGGCGTCCTCGGAGGGCGATGCATGAACGCCCAGGCCGGCCCCGCTCCCGGTGGCGGCACGCAGCGCCGCGACGAACTCGAGGCAGGAGTCGTAGCGGTCCTCGGGAACCTTCGCCAGCGCCTTGGCCATGACATCGGCGGCGGCGGGCGCGATCCCGGGCCGCCGCTCGGTCAGCCGGGGCGGCTGGTCGTACTGGTGCGCCCACAGCAGCGCCACATCCTCCTCGCGCTGGAAGGGCGGCCCGCCGGCGAGGGCCTCGTAGACGACGCAGGCGAGGCTGTAGAGATCACACCTTCCGTCCACCGGCCTGCCGGAGATCTGTTCCGGCGCCATGTAGTCGAGCGTGCCGACGAACTCGCCCGCGGCGGTGAACCCGCTGAGCGACAGCGACTTCTTCGTCAGTCCGAAGTCGGTGAGGTAGATGTACTCGGGATGGTCGCTGTCGGTGCCCGCGGCGACCAGGATGTTGCCCGGCTTGACGTCCCGGTGCACCAGGTCGTGCTCATGGGCGGCGTCCAGTGCGGAGGCCACCTGGGCGGCGATACGCAGGGCCGCCGGGACGGGCAGCGGGCCTTCCCGGTCCAGCAGGGCCCGCAGATCCTGCCCGGCGACGTAGCGCATGGCGATGTACAGGACGCCGTCGGTCTCTCCGGCTTCGAAGACCGGCACGATGTGCGGGTGATCGATCGCCGCGGCCACCCGTGACTCGTGCGCGAAGCGGCGCCTGAAGGTGTCGTCGCGGGCACGCTCCGGGGCGATGAGTTTGAGCGCGACGGTGCGGTCCAGACGCAGATCCCTGGCACGGTAGACGACGGCCATGCCACCGCGGCCGATCACATTCTCGATCCGGTAGCCCGCGATCCGCTGCCCGGCCAGGCCGGAAGGCCGCCCCGCGGACAGGCCCATGTCATGCGCCGCCATGCCCGTCAGGCCCCCTCACCGGGCCGGCCCGGCGACGGATCCGCACTTCTGCGGTGCCCATGAGCGAAAGGTGCCGATCATGCCGCTCCGTCCCCGACTCTCCGGTGACCGGCCGACGTGACAGCTGCTCGTCCATACTTGCGATTCTATCCACCGGACTCTTTCCAGGCCCGGCCGCGGGACGGGGACGGCACCTGCCGGCCCAGGGCCCGTCCGGTCGCGATCGCCCCCTGATCGCGACGTCCCTCGCCCCGCCCCGGCTCGTCCCGGCGGCCAGGAGCGTCCGGTCCGAATCGCCTCATCCGGGAAGCAGGCGTCAGCAGTTGTGCAGATGGGCCCGGTGACAGCCCCGTCTTCCGCAGGAGCGCGTTCGCGGCGGCACCGGCCCCACTCCGCCACACCGCCGTCGCGCGCATTTTGATCGCGAAATAGCACCTTGTGAGGCATTTCACCAGCAAATGTCTGGACTGAGGCCTCTGGCAGATTTAGCTTCGCAGGAAAGAGCAGCCTTGCAGATGATTTCCGCGGCGCAGCGGACGGGCCGTACAAGAGAACGGAACGACCGCGACCCGCGGACGGCTTTCGTTCCCGGCACTTCAGGGCGCATGAGGAAGATGCGGCGTACTTCCGCGCCGGCATCACCAGAGGGGCCCACTCGGGTCCGGAAGGTGGACAAGTGAGCGAAGACGCCGTGTGGGTCAGGGGTGTGACCGGCATCCAGCTGCACCACGTCACTGATCTCCAGGACGCGCGACGGTTCCTGGGCAACGCCGTCATGGCACTGAGCGCCGCCCATGTCAGGACCGGGGACACCAGGTTCTCCGGTCTCGCCGACCAGCTCAAGGCGGTGGTCGCCGAGACGCGGGACCTGGAGGGTCAGGCCCGCGAGAGCATGCAGCACCTGCACTCCACGGATCCGGAGCGGTTCGTGCGCTGCCGGGAGGGCGAAGAGCCCTGGCCGGACGAGCTGCAGGCGGGCTTCGTGCCGCGCCACACCTGCCGGGACGAGTGCCTCTACCACGACCGCGACGTGCTGGACGCCATCATGCAGTGCACCTGCGGCCGGCCGCCGTGCCGCGCGTGCGCGATCGCGGGCGCGCCCTGACACACGCCGGGGACCTGTCCCGAACGCGCCGGTCCGAGGCCGTCGCCGCTCCTGCGGCGACGGCCTCGCCGGCTTCCACCTCGTACGCCAGACCGCCTGCCGCACCCTGGGGCACATGACGCCTGATGCCCGTATCCCCAGCTCAGGGCGGCCCGTTCGGGGGCCTCGGCGACTCGCCTTGACACGCCGTCGTGGCGGGCGTTGCCTGGTATGAGAGGTGGCTTCTCAAGGTTCACCCGGCTCGATCGGCTCCGCGGCCCGCCGTCACAAGGGCCCGGAAACGGGCGGAGACAGCTCATGGCGACGTACGAGTATTCCTGCGACAGCTGCGGTTCGTTCGACGTGAGGCGGCCCATCGGCACGGCGTCGGCCGAGGAAGTCTGCCCGCGGTGCTCGAGTGCGGCTCGTCGTGTGTACTCCCCACCCGCGACCACCTTCACGACACCCGCGGTCGCGGCCCTGCACGAGCGAGAGGAAAAGTCTCGGGAGAGCCCCGCGGTGGTCACGCGGGTGCCTGCCAAGGAGGCAGCGCCGAGGCCCGTTCATCCGGCCCACGCCCGGCTACCCCGCCCCTGACCGGGAAGTCGCGACCCGGCCGGTCGGCCCTTCCTGACAAAGGCGGGAAGCGGCCACGGGTCCACTGCCTCGCCAGTGCATCGGGAGGTGTGTTCTCTTGGCGAATGTCGGACTTCTCTTCGTGGGCGCGGTGCTGTTCCTGAACGGATTGATGCTGCTGGGGAAAGTGGACAGCCGGGCAGCCGCCGTATTCAATCTGTTCGTGGGCGGGCTGCAGGTTCTGACACCCACCTACCTCATCATCGCCGCGAACCAGGATGCCGAGCGAATCCTGCTGGCTTCCGGCATCTTCCTCTTCGGTTTCACCTACCTGTATGTAGGAATCGGACTGCTGATGGGGCTCGACACCACCGGCGTGGGTTACTACTCACTGTTCGTGGCGATCGTGGCGCTTGGCTATTCCTTCGTCAGCTTCCGGCAGTTCGGCGATCAGCCCTTCGGAGTCATATGGCTCTACTGGGCGTTCCTGTGGTTCCTCTTCTTCCTGCTCCTGGGTCTGAAACTGGAGAGTCTGACGCTTTACGTCGGCTGGGTGACCGCGATCGAGGGATGGGTGACCGGCGTCATACCGGCATTCATGCTGCTGTCCGGTTACTGGGTTGCGGAGAACTTCTACGAGATCGCGATAGCGCTCGCCGCGTTCGGCGTGGTGACCTTCGGCGGGCTGTGGTTCGCGCTGCGTCACAGGCGGCCCGGCAAGCCCGCGGAGCAGCAGTACGGAACTCCGGGATATCCAGCCGGCAGCCACGGCTAGCGCGGCGGGAGAGCGCCGCTGACGGCTCACCGGGAACTCGGAATACGCGTAACTCCCGGGCGAGCACGAACAGAAAAGCGGCAGATGGTCAACGGGGCTGTCACCGGGGCACGCCATGGCCCCCTGCACAGCCGCTCACCATTACAGAAGAACATGGGGAATTCACATGCCTGAAGTAATCTTCAGCGTCGACCAGTCCCGTTCGATGCGCGAGCAGGACGTACCGGGACACAACAGGTGGCACCCTGACGTACCCAACGCGGCGATGGTCCGCCCGGGGGACGAGTTCCGCGTCGAATGCCGCGAATGGACCGACGCGCAGATCGGCAACAACGACTCCGCCAACGACGTACGCGACGTCGACCTGAAGGCGTGCCACATGCTCAGCGGGCCGATAGGCGTCGAGGGCGCGGAGCCGGGGGACCTGCTCGTCGTGGACATCCTCGACCTCGGACCGGTACCGCAGCAGGTGGGCGACGCTCCCGGTGAGGCCTGGGGCTACACCGGGGTCTTCGCCAAGGCCAACGGCGGAGGTTTCCTGACGGACTACTTCCCGGACGCCTACAAGGCGATATGGGACTTCCACGGGCAGGTGGCGACGTCCAGGCACCTTCCCGGTGTCCATTTCACCGGCATCACCCACCCCGGCCTCTTCGGCACCGCGCCGTCCGCGGAACTGCTGGAACGGTGGAACAGGCGTGAGCAGGCGCTGATCGACACGGACCCCGACCGTGTCCCGCCCCTGGGACTCGCGCCCGACCCCGACGAGGCCCTTGCCGGGAAGGCGAACGGCTCGGATGCCGAACGTATCGCCCGGGAAGGCGCCCGGACCGTTCCCGCGCGGGAGAACGGCGGCAACCACGACATCAAGAACTTCACTCGTGGATCGCGCGTCTTCTACCCCGTGCACGTCAAGGACGCCAAGCTGTCGGGCGGTGATCTGCACTTCAGCCAGGGGGACGGTGAGATCACCTTCTGCGGTGCCATCGAGATGGGCGGGTTCATCGACTTCCACGTCGACCTGATCAAGGGCGGCATGGAGAAGTACGGTGTCACCACCAACCCCGTCTTCATGCCGGGCAACGTCGAGCCGCGGTACTCGGAATTCCTCTCGTTCATCGGGATCTCCGTGGATCACGACACCGACACCAACTACTACCTGGACGCGACGGTCGCCTATCGCCGCGCCTGCCTCAACGCCGTCGAGTACCTGAAGAGGTTCGGCTACACCGGTGAGCAGGCCTATCTGCTCCTCGGCGCGGCCCCCATCGAGGGACGCATCAGCGGAATCGTCGACATCCCCAACGCCTGCTGCTCCCTGTACCTCCCGACCGGGATCTTCGACTTCGACGTCCGTCCCACTTCGGAGGGACCGATGTCGGCGGACCGCGGTCAGTGCGCGGTGTCCAGCTGAGTCGACCCGAAACCGCTCCCGGGCCGGGCTCCGCGCTCCGGAAACCCCGCCGGCCACCCGGAGAGGCCGGGCCCGGCCCGGGGGCGGTACAGGCGCTGCGGTGTGTGACCACCGAGGGAGCGGTCGATCACATCGAGGCCCTCGCGCAGAAGTACCTGGGCGGGCCCTGCCCCTGGTTCGCGGCCGGGACCAGGTCAGGGTGATCTGCGTGATCCAGCCGGAACGCGTCAGCAGTCCCGCAGGCTGACCATGCCGCCCCCAAGGGCGCCGGCCGGTTCCCGACGAACCCGTCACCCACACTCCTCGCTCCGCCTCCGCCGAGGGCCCCGAAGCACCCTCGCCGAGCAGGCATGGGGGCCGGACGCATAGTCCGGCCCTGAACTATGTTGCCCCGCCACATGTGCGCCTGATCTGCGTGTTTCTACCGTGTGCCGACACGTACCCGTCCCCACCGCACACGAGGAAGTGGCGCACATGGCCTCCGCAGCATCCGCTCCACCGACGCCGAACAACCTCAAGCGCATCGTCGCCGCGTCCCTCATCGGCACCACCATCGAGTGGTACGACTTCTTCCTGTACGGCTCGGCCGCCGCACTGGTCTTCAACCAGTTGTTCTTCCCGGATTCCGACCCGCTCGTCGGCACCCTGCTGTCGTTCCTCACCTACGCCGTCGGCTTCGCGGCCCGGCCGCTCGGTGCCCTCGTGTTCGGGCACTACGGCGACCGGCTCGGGCGCAAGAAGCTGCTGGTGCTGAGCCTGTTGCTGATGGGTGGCGCGACGTTCGCGATCGGCCTCCTGCCCACGCACGCCACGATCGGCAGCGCGGCGCCCGTGCTGCTGACGGTGCTGCGGCTCGTCCAGGGCTTCGCGCTAGGTGGTGAGTGGGGCGGCGCCGTCCTGCTGGTCTCGGAGCACGGGGACGCGCGGCGCCGTGGTTTCTGGGCGTCATGGCCGCAGACCGGCGCACCCGCGGGGCAGTTGCTGGCGACCGGTGTGCTGTCCTTCCTCACCGCCGTGCTGTCCGAGAGCGCCTTCACCGGCTGGGGCTGGCGGATTCCCTTCCTGCTCTCCGGTGTGCTGGTGATCGTGGGGCTGTGGATCCGGCTGTCCGTCGACGAGTCGCCCGTCTTCCAGCAGGCACTCGCCCAGGCCGAGGCCCGCAAGGCCGACCGCACGGCGCAGGCCGAGAAGGCGCCGCTGGTCGCGGTGTTGCGCCACCACTGGCGTGACGTCCTCGTGGCGATGGGCGCCCGCATGGCCGAGAACATCAGCTACTACGTCATCACCGCCTTCATCCTCGTCTACGCCACCACCGCCGCCGGCGTCTCCAAGCAGACCGCCCTCAACGCGGTGCTCATCGCGTCGGCCGTGCACTTCGCGGTCATCCCGCTGTGGGGCGCGCTGTCCGACCGGATCGGCCGCCGTCCCGTCTACCTGATCGGCACGGTGGGCGTCGGCCTGTGGATGTTCCCGTTCTTCTGGCTCATCGACACCGGCGGCTTCGGCAACCTGATCCTCGCCGTGACCGTGGGCCTGGTGCTGCACGGGGCGATGTACGCGCCGCAGGCCGCCTTCTTCTCCGAGATGTTCGCGACCCGGATGCGCTACTCCGGCGCTTCCATCGGCGCCCAGTTCGCCTCCGTGGCGGCCGGCGCCCCGGCCCCGCTGATCGCCACCGCCCTGCTGTCCGCATACGGCAGCTCCACCCCGATCGCCCTGTACGTGATCGCCGCGGCACTCCTCACGGCAGTCGCCGTCGCGGTGGCCAAGGAGACCCGCAACCGGGATCTGGCCGATGTCGAGGCGGAGACCGACGCGGCGTCGCCGGTCAAGGCGGCTGACGCGCACACCGTCTGATCCGCGTGCCGCTGACCCCCGTACGCCCCCGTGGCGGCGGGGGTCAGGGGCGTATCGGGGAAGCCGTGAGGCGCTGCAGGCGCAGAGCGAGCTGGATCTCCAGGGCGCGGGACGGGGTCTGCCAGTCGTCGCCCAGCAGTCGGCCGACGCGCTCCAGACGCTGGGCCACGGTGTTGACGTGGACGTGGAGTTCGTCCTTGGTGCGGGCGGGGCTCATCCCGCAGGCGAAGTACGCGTCGAGGGTGCGCAGCAGGTCGGTGCCCCGGCGTTCGTCGTACGTGACCACCTGGCCGATCGTGCGGTCGACGAAGCCGGCGATGTCCCGGTCACCGGCCAGCAGCAGCCCCAGGAAGCCGAAGTCCTCGGCGGCCGCGCCGTCCCCGCTGCGGCCGAGCAGGCGCAAGGCGTCCAGGCAGCGCCGCCCCTCCTCGTAGGCGGCGGCCACCGCGTCCGGCTGGGCGGTGAGGGCCTCGACGGGGGCGGACGAGCCGACCGTGACCGCTTCGTGGACGGCGGTGCCCAGGTGCCGGGCGGTGCGGCGGGCCAGGCCCGTCGCCGTGTCACCGACGTCCAGAGGCAGCAGCAGGACCGTGCCGCCGTCGCGGGCGGCGGCCAGTCCGTGCCGGGTGGCGGCGAGGTGGGACGCGGCGGACCAGAGGCGCCGACGGGCGTCCGCCTCCTGGTCGGCGTCGGCCGCGGGGCCGTCGAGGCGCGCGGCCAGGACGACGTGGGTGGCGTCGAGATCGGCGTGCAGCCGGGAGGCCCGCTCGCGCAGCAGGCGGGGGTCACGGTCGCGGGCGTCGAGCAGGTCGTCGAGGAGTTCCCCCCGGACGCGCTGCTCGGCCTCGGCGGCGGAGCGCCGGGCCAGCAGCAGGAGCGAGGTGACCATCGCGGCGCGCTCCAGGGTGCGCTGGTCGACGGGGTCGAGTCCGGGGTGTCCGCGCAGCACGAGCGCTCCGAACAGCTCACCGCCCGCGGCGACGGCGGCGATCCAGTCGTCGGCGTGCCGCACCGCGTGTCCTTCGGTGCGGAAGGCTTCCAGGGCCCGGGTTGGTGCGGCGGTGGCGTCGGTGAACTCGACCGTGCCGTCCAGGACTTCGGAGACGGCGGCGGCGACGTCGTGGACCCCGCCGCCGCGCAGCACCAGCTCGGCGAGGCGGTCGTGCACGTCGGAGGCCCGTTCGATGACGGCGCTGCGGTCCCGGATGATCTCGTTGGCGCGCTCCAGGCCGGCGAGCGCCGAGCGGGTCTCGGTGAGCAGGTTGGCGGTGTCGATGGCGGCGGCGGCCAGGGCAGCGAAGGAGCCGAGCAGCGCGATCTGCTCCCGTTCGAAGACCCGGGCGCGCCGGTCCGCCGCGAAGAGCACGCCGATCACATGGTGCCCGAGCATCAGGGGGACGCCCAGGATGGCGACGAGACCCTCGTCCCGCACGCCCGCGTCGATGGTGTCCGTGTGCTGGAAGCGGCCGTCCTTGAAGTAGTCGTCGGTGACGTAGGGGCGGGCCGTCTGCG
Organism: Streptomyces sp. NPDC047706; assembly: GCF_043204795.1. Taxonomy (NCBI): domain Bacteria; kingdom Bacillati; phylum Actinomycetota; class Actinomycetes; order Kitasatosporales; family Streptomycetaceae; genus Streptomyces; species Streptomyces sp. NPDC047706. The sequence continues at coordinate 28,635 of NZ_JBIDCW010000035.1, forward strand.
CGACCAGGCCGCCGAGGCCCTCGCCCATGCCGAGCCGCAGCTGCTGGAAGCGGGCCGCGACCGAGCCCTCGGTCACCCGCATGTAGGTGTCGCCGCGGTCCGGGTCGTTCAGGCTGAGGTAGGCGATGTCGGTGCCGAGCAGCGAGCGGGCGCGCTGCACGATGGCCTGGAGCACGGCGTCCAGGTCGCGCAGCCCGGCCAGGTCGTGGGCGGTCTCGAAGAGTGCCGACAGCTCGGCCTCCCGGCGCCGCCGCCCCTCCAGCTCCGACCGGACGCGCAGCGCGAGCAGCTTGGCGTGTTCGAGCGCCGCGATCCACCGGTCCGGCCGGCCCTGGGCGCGGGCGAGGAGCACGGGCTGCTCGTAGGCGTCGGCGGACGCGCCACGGGCCAGCAGCTCCAGGAACGGCGCCTCGGCGCCGTACGGTGGCGCTTCGGGCTCGCCCGTGGGGCGCTCGGCGGACTGCACGTGATCGCGGGTCATGGTCACAGGATTCCTCATCGCCGGGCCGCCCCGTCCAGCCCTGTGGAAAACTCCGGGCACTCCGAACGCGGTCGAACTAGTGCGCGGTCCAGCCGCCGTCGAGCACGAGCGACGCACCGGTCATGAAGGACGCCTGGGGACTGCACAGATAGGCCACCGCCTCGGCGACCTCCTCGGGCTCGATGAGCCGCTTGACCGCGCTGTCCTGCAGCAGGACCTCCGACAGCACCCGTTCCTGCGGGATGCCGTGTGCCCGGGCCTGGTCGGCGATCTGCTGCTCGACCAGGGGGGTGCGCACGTAGCCGGGGTTCACGCAGTTCGAGGTCACGCCGTGGGGCGCGCCTTCCAGGGCGGCGGTCTTGGACAGCCCCTCCAGGCCGTGCTTGGCGGCCACGTACGCCGACTTGTAGGCCGAGGCGCGCAGGCCGTGCACCGAGGAGATGTTCACGATGCGCCCCCAGCCCTGGCCGTACATGTGCGGCAGCGCGCCGCGGACGAGCCGGAACGGCGCCTCCAGCATCACGGTGAGCACGGTGTGGAAGACGTCGGGCGGGAACTCCTCGATGGGCCGGACCAGTTGCAGTCCGGCGTTGTTCACCAGCACATCCGTGCCGGCGGCCGCGGCCTCGGCGGCGTCCAGGTCGGTGAGGTCGAGGACCTGCGGTTCGACGCTGCCCGGCAGGCCCGCCGACTGCTCGGCGAGCGCCGCGAGGCCGGAGTCGTCCCGGTCGACCGCTCTGACCTTGGCGCCGGCGGCCGCGAGCCGCAGGACGCAGGCGCGGCCGATACCACCGGCGGCGCCGGTGACGAGGGCCGTGCGGCCACCGAGGTCGAGCAACGGGGCAGGAGGGCCGGGGAAGGCGCGGGACGCGGTCATGGGACTGACCCTAGGCAGCCCTCTCCCCTCACCCCATGTGGTCATCCCCCATACTTCATCAAGATGTCATGGGGTCGAACCATGTGGGTGCGTCCGACAGGGCCTGCTTGATCCTCAGCACGTCGGACGCGTCGAGCCCCGGTAGGGCATCGATGCCGAACCAGGCGACGTCCAGCGACTCGTCGTCGTTCACACGCGCCTCGCCGCCGACGGCCCGGCAGCGGAACGTGATGTCCATGTACTGGCAGATGTCCTCGTTGCCGTACGTGACGGGCTTCAGCGCCTGCACCAGCACCACCCGCTCCGGCCGGCAGTGCACCGCCGTCTCCTCGTGGACCTCCCGCACGGCACAGGCGGCGGGCTGCTCTCCGGGGTCGGGGATACCGCCGATCAGCGACCACCGCCCGGTGTCCGACCGGCGGTTCAGCAGCACCCGTCCGTCGTCGTCGAAGACGACCGCGGTGACCCCCGGGAGCCACAGGAGCTGGTGACCGGCGGTCGCCCGCAGGGTGCGGATGAAGTCAGGAGTTGCCATGGGACGACCCTAACGGGCTGCTTCCACGGTCCCGGACGGGCTCCGGAGGCGTACCGCGGGCATACCGCTAGGCGTCACCCGCGCGCCGCCCGCGCGCGGCCGTCGTGACCGCCCAGCCGAGACCACCCGCAGCGACCAGCACCAGGGCGATCTCCGGCAGGACGCCGAGGCGGGTGGCGGGCGTCAGTGAGGAGCGCAGCGGCACCTCCTGGACCAGGGAGCCGGACACGAACATGCCGGTCCGCTGGGTGATCGTCCCGTCCGGCAGGATGATCGCGCTGACACCGCTGGTCACCGGCACGGCGACGGTGCGGCTGTGCTCGACGGCCCGGACGCGGGACATGGCGAGCTGCTGGTAGGTCATCTCGCTGCGGCCGAAGGTCGCGTTGTTGCTGGGGACGGAGATCAGCTGCGCCCCGTCGACGACCTCGGAGCGCACCGTCCAGTCGAACGCCGCCTCGTAGCAGGTGACGAGGCCGACCGTGGCGCCGTCCATGTCGAACACGCCCGGCTCGCCGCCCCGGCTGAAGTCCTGGCGGACCATGGACGTCCAGCTCTCGTTGATCATGTCGAGCAACGGGCGCAGCGGCAGGTACTCGCCGAACGGCTGGATCTGCCGCTTGTCGTAGGTGTCGACGGGTCCCTTGCCCGGGTCCCACAGGATCTGCTCGTTGAGGAGCTTGCCGTCCCGCTCGACGACCCCGCCCACCGAGACGGGCACACCGATCGCCTTGGCCGCATGGTCGATGACCGCGTAGGCGTCAGGGTTGGCGAAGGGGTCGATGTCGGAGGAGTTCTCCGGCCACAGCACGAAGTCGGGCCTGGCCACCCTGCCCGCCTCGACCTCGGCGGCCAGCCGCTCCGTCTCGCGCGCGTGGTAGTCGAGTACGGCGCGCCGCTGGGAGTTGAAGTCGAGGCCCGCGCGCGGCACGTTGCCCTGGACGACGGCGACGGTCGTCGTGCCGTTCTCCGCCCGGTCGCTCACCAGGGGGCGCGCGGCGAGGGCGCCGGCCAGCGGCAAGGCCACACCGAGCAGCGCCACGGCCGCCGCGCCCCGCCGCACCGCCCGGGTGCGTCGCGCCGCAAGGCTCAGCCGGGCCACGTCGTACAGACCGAAGCCGCACAGGACCACCGTGAAGCCGAGCACCGGCGTGCCGCCGACCGCGGCCAGGGGCAGGAAGAGGCCGTCCGCCTGCCCGAAGGCGATCTTGCCCCACGGGAAGCCTTCGAACGGCGCACGCGCGCGTGCCGCCTCACCGGCGATCCACACCGCCGCCGCCCACACGGGCCAGCCGGGCAGCCTGGACACCGCCGCGACACCCACGCCCACCAGGGCGACGAAGATCGCCTCGATCACGACCAGGGCCAGCCAGGGGCCGGGGCCCACCTCCACACCGGTCCACACCAGCAGCGGGAGCAGGAAGCCGAGGCCGAAGAGGTAGCCGAGACCGAGGGCCGCCTTCCAGCCCCGGCCGCGCAGCACCCAGCCGAAGACGGCGAAGGCCGGCAGGGCCAGCCACCACAAGGTGCGCGGCGGGAAGCTGACGTAGAGAAGCACTCCGGAGAGCGCCGAGGCGGCGGCCGGGACGAGGTGGCGCAGCCACCGCGCGGCGCGCGACTCGGGCGCCGTTCGCGGGCTTGCGGCGTCCGACTCGTCCACGGAGGTTGCGGTGACGGTCACCCCGCGAGTCTACGGCCGCCCTCCGCGTCGCCGGCAGCGCGGCCGGAACGCTCCCCCGCGCACGGGCACATCGGTTCCGCACAAGTCGGTGCCACACGTCCCCAAACCGCCCACAAGCCGTTACCGTGTGCCCGTGCCCAGGTCGCCCGCGGGACGGCCCGGGCCCGTGCAGGTCGGGAAGACGGCCGGTTGCGGGGGGACGGGTGGGGTTCACGGGATTGACGTCTGTGGCCGACGCGAAGGCCGACGACACAAGACGCAGCGCCTCGGACGCGGCGGGCGTCGTCGTGCTCGGCACCTGCGCCCTGTGGTCGCTGATCACGGCGGCCGTGCACGGCGGGCGCCCGGAAGGCGTGCTGCTCGCGGTGCTGGCGGTGACGGCCGGTTATGCGGCAGGCCGTGTGTGCGGGGCGATCGCGCCGGTCGCCGCGGCCCTGACCGGAGCGCTGGCGGGAGCCGGCCTGGCGATCGCCGTTCCGCATCTCGCGCCGGGGCCGCAGCCCGGGGTGCCGCTGGGGCACGCGGGCGCCACCGCGGCCCTGCTCACGCTGGCCACCGGCGCCGCGTGCTGCGCCGCCTGGTCCACGGCCGCACCGGCGCTGCGGCCCGCGCTGTGGGCGCTGGCGGCCGGGATCGTGGCGACCGCGGCCGTACTCGGCACGATCGCCGGTGTCGTCGCCTGCACAGGGGTGCTGCTCTGCTCGTCGGCGGCCGGGCGCATAAGCCACCGTGGGGTCGCCCTCGCCGGTCTGGGCGCGGTGGCGGCGGCGGTGACCGGCCTGACCTGGGCGGTCACCGCCGGCGCGCTACCCGCGGGGCTCGCCGCCGCTCTGCAGGGTCCGCTGACCGGGCACCGGGTGGAGCTGTGGCGCGACGCGCTGGCAGTGACCCGCGAGAACCCGGTCCTCGGAGTCGGTCCGGGGCGCTTCGGGGAGCTCGGCGCGACCTCGGTGGCGTCGCCGCTGTCCGACGGCAAGCCCCACTCCGCGCTGCTTCAGCAGGCGGCCGAACAGGGGGCCGTTGGAGTGACGCTGCTGGCGGCGGCCTTCTGCTGGCTGCTGTACGCCCTGTGGCGCACCGCGCGGCCGGCGCCGGTCGCGCTGAGCGCGGGCGCGGCACTGACGGCTCTCGCGGCCATCGCCTCGCTGGGCAACGCGCTCAGCTTCACGGCGGTGTCGGTGGGAGCCGGACTGCTCGCGGGGCTGGCGACGGCACGCCCGCTGGCGCAGGAGCCGACTCGTCGGGAGGGCGTCGTACCGGAACACCGACCGGTGCCGTGAGGGGACGCGGGGCCGCCCGCGGCCCCGGCGCACCGGTCCTCGCCCGCGGTATGCGACCGGCGGACGGCCGCGAGGGGCGGCGGATCCCCCGGGCTGGGCGCACCGCGCGTGGCTGAGCCCCCGGCCTCAGCGCGCGGCGCCGGGCGTGGTCGGCCGCAGGCGCTCCTTGATGACCCGGACGGCGGCCTCCGCGTCGTCCACGGTGATCGTGAACGTGTGACCGTCCCAGAGCCGCAGCGCCACGCCCTCGCCACGCCGCACGACGACGGCGGTGCCCTTCTCGGGACGCCAGCGGTAGCCCCAGCCGCCCCACTGGCGCGGGGTGACGTGCGGCACGAACTCCGCGCCGGCGACGTCCGACAGCGGGATGCGGCGGCGCGGCACGCCGATGTGGCCGCAGCGCACTTCCAGGCACTCCTTGTCCACCCGCAGGGCGACGTGCACGAAAGCGAGGGTGCCGAACAGCACGAGCAGCCCGGCGGCGATGCAGCCGACGACGGACATCACGAGCGGTGCGAGGCCTTCGTGCGTCCACGCGGAGGCCACGGCCAGATCGATGCCGAGCGCGAGGCAGGCGGCGCCGGCGAGTGCCAGCAGCCACTGGACCCGGTTGGTCGCCCGGCCGGTCCAGACGTCCGGATGCGTGGTGTGCTCGCCGCGGGGGTGGTGCCTCATGCCATTGAGACTACTCAGGTTTCGCTGACCGGGTCGGGGGTCGCGCTCAGTGACGGTAAGGAGCAGATCTGGGAGCGGGCCGAGCGGTTCCCGTCAGTGACCGGCGGTCACCGTACGGGGCTCGCGGCCGCGAGCAGGCGGCCTTCCTCGTACGTCAGGGCGGCGTCCGGCAGCGCGCCCTCGCGGCCGCTGAGCAGCACCGTCACGCCGCCGAGTGGCGTGGCCGCGGGGTCGGGGCGCACGCCGATCCGCCGCAGCGCCTGGGCGGCCACGGCACCGGCGGAGCCGTGCAGGACGAGCGGGGGCCGGCCGGGGCGCTGCACCGCGCCACGGATGCGCTCCGCGACCAGTTCGTAGTGGGTGCAGCCCAGCACGACGGTGGTGACGTCGTCCGGGGTCAGTTCGGCGGCGGCGCGGACGGCGGCGTCGACGGCCGTCTCGTCCGCGCCTTCGACCGCTTCCGCGAGCCCCCAGCACGGCACCTCGGCGACGTCCACGCCGTCGGCGAAGTTCTCGATGAGCCCGCGCTGGTAGGGGCTGCCGGTGGTCGCGGGCGTGGCCCAGATCGCGACGGGTCCCCCGCCCGCCGCCGCGGGCTTGATCGCCGGGACCGTGCCGACGACGGGCACCGCGGGTTCCAGGCGGGCGCGCAGGGCGGTCAGTGCGTGCACGGTGGCGGTGTTGCAGCCGACGATGAGGGCGTCGGGCCGCTGCGCGGCGGCCGCCTCGGCGACGGCCAGGGCGCGCTCGGTGAGGTCCTCCGCCGTCCGGGGTCCCCAGGGCATGCCGTCGGGGTCGAGGGAGAGGACGAGATCGGCGTCGGGCCGCAGGCGCCGTACCGCTGCGGTGGCCGCCAGCAGACCGAGTCCGGAGTCCATGAGCGCGATCTTCACCCGGCCACGATAGACGATGGGCACTTCGCGGCCGGTCCCGTGGGGCAGACTGCGCGGGTGAGCGCCTTGCTGTGGATCGCCGCCGGATCCCTGTCCGCCTGGCTGTGGCTGCTGCTCTGTCAGGGATTCTTCTGGCGCACGGACATCCGACTGCCGCCGCGGGCGGCTCCCGCCGTCTGGCCGTCCGTGTGCGTCGTCGTCCCCGCGCGCGACGAGGCCGCGGTGCTCCCGGCCGGTCTGCCGTCGCTGCTCGCCCAGGACTATCCCGGGCGGGCCGAGGTCTTCCTGGTGGACGACGGCAGCACGGACGGCACCGGGGAGCTGGCACGCGAGCTGTCGCGCCGGTGCGGGGGGCTGCCGCTGACCGTGGACTCGCCGGGCGAACCGCCCGCGGGCTGGACGGGCAAGCTCTGGGCGGTGCGTCACGGCATCGGCCTGGCACGCGTGCGTGCCCCCGAGTACCTCCTGCTCACGGACGCCGACATCGCGCACGCGCCGGACAGTCTGCGCGAGCTGGTCGCGGCGGCGCACACCGGCGGCTTCGACGTCGTCTCCCAGATGGCCCGGCTGCGCGTCGACAGCCCCTGGGAGCGCCTCGTCGTACCGGCCTTCGTGTATTTCTTCGCGCAGCTGTATCCGTTCCGCCGTATCGGCCGGAAGGGCGCGCGGACGGCAGCCGCGGCGGGCGGCTGTGTACTGCTGCGCACCGAGGCCGCCGTGCGCGCCCGGATCCCCGACGCCATCCGGCACGCCGTCATCGACGACGTCGCCCTCGCGCGGGCCGTGCGCGGCAGCGGCGGGCGCGTCTGGCTGGGGCTGGCCGACCGCGTGGACAGCGTGCGCCCCTATCCCCGGCTGCACGACCTGTGGCGCATGGTCTCGCGCAGCGCCTACGCCCAGTTGCGGCACAACCCGTCGGTGCTCGCCGGGACGGTGGCCGGGCTCGCGGTGGTGTACCTGGTGCCGCCCGTGGCAGTGTGCGCGGGCCTGGCCCTGGGGAGCACGGCGACCGCGGTGCTCGGCGCCCTGGCCTGGCTCGTGATGACGGGGACGTACCTGCCCATGCTCCGCTACTACGAGCAGCCCCTGTGGCTCGCTCCCCTGCTGCCCTTCACCGCGTCCCTGTACCTCTTCATGACCGTCGACTCCGCGGTGCAGCACTACAGGGGACGCGGTGCGGCCTGGAAGGGCCGCACCTACACACGGCCGGACGCCGTGGCCGACGAGGGGTGAGCCGGCGGCGGGCTCACTTGCGGCCGGGCGTCCAGTTCATGCCCCATCCGTAGGCGTGGTCGACGGCCCGCTGCATGCTCACCCCGCGATCGGGGACCAGGTAGCGCGCCTCGCGCTGGACGACCAGGTCCTGGCCGGCGCTGGTGATGAGCGCGAGCGCGCACACCGGGGAGGGGACCGTGCACTCGTCCAGCGAGAACTCGATCGGCGCGCCGAACTGCGGATGCAGGGTGACCGTGGCGTGCAGGTCGGCGAAGGAACGGGCGCCCTCGTAGATGGTCACGAAGACGAGGATGCGGCGGAACGCCTGCTTGTGGTCGAGGTTGATGGTGAGGTTCTCACCGCTCGCCACGGCACCGGTGCGGTCGTCGCCGTCGAGGTGGATGTACGGCGGCTGGTGCAGCGACCCGAAGGCGTTGCCGAGGGCCTGTACGACTCCCTTGCTGCCGTCGTCGAGTTCGTACAGGGCGCACAGGTCGAGGTCGAGGTCCGCGTGCATGGCGACGGCACGGCCGCGCTTGCTGCCCCATCTCGAGAACTGTTTGCGCACCTGCCAGTTGAGGTTCACGCGCATGGCACCCGACGTTCCGCCCTGCTTGGTGAGCGACACCGACGGGGACGCCTTGGTGAGCGTGACCTTGGTGAGCTGGACGGGAGCGGGCGGGGCCGGCGGAGCGGCGGGGGCGGGCGGGGCGACGGTCGTGGGCCGGGCCGGGGGGACCGGCGGTGCGGCGGGCGCGGTGCGCTGCGGCTCGTCCACCGTGATGCCGTAGTCCGTGGCCAGGCCCTCCAGGCCGCTGCTGTACCCCTGGCCGACGGCGCGGAACTTCCAGGCACCCTGGCGCCGGTAGAACTCGCCGAGCACGAAGGCCGTTTCGACGGTCGCGCCCGCGCTGTCGAACCGCGCCGCCACCGTGCCCCCGCCGGCGTCCTTGACCTCGATGTAGAGACCCGGCACCTGGGCGAACGTCCCGCCGTCGGAGGACGCGGCGAGCACCACCGACTCGATGGCGGGCTCGACGCGCGCGAGGTCGACGACCAGCGTGTCGGTGACCTGGCCGCCGGCGTCCCGCTTCCCCTCGTGACGGATCGCTCCGGAGGAGTGCTGTGGCTGGTTGTAGAAGACGAAGTCCGCGTCCGAGCGGACCTTTCCGCCCACCAGCAGCAGCGCCGATGCGTCGGTGTCGGGCACGCCCGGTCCGGAGCGCCAGCCCAGTTCCACCCGGAGCGCCGTCGTCGGCACCGGGACGTTCGATCCCTTCGGCATTGACATGTCCGCCCCCATCCGCTGTCACCATGCCAGGTCACGTCCCGGCATCCCGTCGCGTTCTCCGCGCTCCCCAACGTATTGCCCAGAGCGCCGGACGCCCATGTGGAGCGCAGAAACACAAGTCGTCAACCGCCGGTAACCCCCTGGGAGCTGAGCCTTTACACGATCAGAACGCCGCCCGGTGCCCCTTTTCCCCAAGTTCGCTCGCATTGGGGATCCCACGTCACCGCCGACACGGAAAACAACCCTCTTATCGGTCTCCCCAACCAGCACATCGTGGGCTTAACTTATGTGCCATGACCTCCCCCCGCTCCACCTATGGCGGCGGCTACTACTCCGCCTCCTTCCCGGACACGCCGATCTACGACTCGCTCGTCGCCGAGCGGGGCACCCCGCAAATCGCCCCGATCCGGGTCCCCGCCGCGTACGACACCCCGGGCAGCCATCTGCCAGCCCTCCCCTCCGCGCTGCCCGCCCTCCCCGCGGCCCCTTCCCAGCCCTCGTACGGCTACCCCCAGGCGCAGCCCGCTCCGCTGCAGCAGGCGCCGACGGCGTACATCCCGCAGCAGGCCGCCGCGCCGCGCGGATATCCCGGCCCGCAGCCGCAGCACCCCCGCCCCGCGGCACCCGGCGGCACGGGCTACGAGGCGATGCGCCCGGCGGCCCCCCGGCCCACCCCGGCTCCGTACCAGGACCCGTACCAGCACCAGCAGTACCGCGGTTACTGATCACCCCGTGAGGTTGTCGGCGCCGGCTGGCACGATGGCCCCATGGGGAACGCGGAGCTGCAGTCGATTCACGTCCATCCGGTCAAGGCGTTGCGGGGCACGGCGCCCCGTGAGGCCGTCGTGGAGCCCTGGGGGCTGGCCGGGGACAGACGCTGGGTGCTGATCGACGACGGGGGGAAGGTCGTCACCCAACGCCGGCAACCGCGTCTCGCGCTTGCCGCCGCCGAGCTCGTGCCCGGCGGCGTCCGGCTGTCCGGGCCCGGGACGGAGCCGCTCGACGTGCTCGTCCCGGAACCGGCGGGCACGGTCACGCTGGACATCTTCGGAACCAAGGTGGAGGGGGTCCTCGCCGGCGAGTCCGCACACGCGTGGTGCAGCTCCTACCTCGGGGAGGATGTGCGTCTGGTCCACATGGACGACCCCGCCACACGCAGGCCGGTCGCCCCGGACCACGCGCTGCCCGGCGAGACGGTCTCGTTCGCCGACGCCTTCCCCCTGCTGCTCACCACGGCAGCCTCGCTCGACGCCCTGAACTCCCTCATCGCCGAGGACGGTCTCGCCGCCGAGGGCCCCCTGCCGATGAACCGCTTCCGGCCGAACGTGGTCGTCGCGGGCACCTCGCCCTGGGCCGAGGACGGCTGGAGGCGCATCGCCGTCGGCGAGGCCGAGTTCCGCGTCGCCAGGATGTGCGGCCGATGCGTCGTGACGACGACCGACCAGGACACCGCCGAGCGCGGCAAGGAGCCCCTGCGCACCCTCGGCCGGCACCGCCGGATCGGCGGCCGCCTGATCTTCGGACAGCATCTCGTGCCCCTGTCGCCGGGCACGGTCCGCATCGGTGACCCGGTCCGCGTCCTCGAATGAGGGATCCGCGCGGGAAGCCGGACCTGCGGGACCCGGCGTCGGGACCGGGGCGTCGGGCCTTTGGTGAGACGTTCGTGAGAGGTCCGGGGACACATGTCGCCCTCGAGCGTGCCACGTTCGCCGCCGGCCCCGAGGCGGTCGAGCGGGACAGCAGGACGCTTGCCCTCGCCCACTGGACCGCTCCGGAGGGCACCGAGCGGACGGGTCCGGTCGCCGCCCGGCTCAAGAACCCCGAGCCGGGCGACCGGTTCGCGACATGGACCGAGGGGCAGGGTCGCCCGGTGGTGCGCCCGCTGGCCCCGCGGCGGCGGCCACGCACGCCGTGCTCGCCGGGGCCGGCGCGGCCCTGGCGGCCATGTGCCCGGTCGAGGGCGGAAGACGGCTGATCGTCCGGCGCACGGTCCTTCGCCGGAACGCGCGTTGGGAGCCAGGCGTCGGGCCGGGCGCGCCCGGAGCGGGGCAGGACCGGCACGGGCAGCTGACGGCCTTCCGGCTCCGGTCAACCCGGTGTCCGCGCGCACGCTACGGTGGACCGGCCGAAGCGAGATTCGGCATCGACCTGCGCGCGAGCGAGCTTCAGGGGCGCGCCGGTGTCGAGCGCGCGAGCGCGCGACGGCCCTGCGGGGCCGGGCGCGGTCACGGGTTCCGGCACGGGTGGACGCCTCCGGGCGAACGAGCCGTCAGTACGACCGAGGTGGGGGCACAGCAACGCCATGGCACAGGGCACGGTCCAGGTGACGCACGCCGGTACATCGCGGTGGCGGCGCCGCACAGGTGAGTACGCCTCGCTCGCCGCCGCCCTGGAGGCCGCGGCCGACGGTGACGTGCTCACCATCGCCCCGGGGACCTACCGGGAGAATCTCGTCGTCCAGCGGGCGGTGACCCTGCGCGGACCCGAGGGCTCGCCCGGTTCCGTACGGATCGCGCCCGCCGACGGCGTGCCGCTCGTCGTGCGCGCCTCCGCGGTCGTCCAGGACCTGCACGTGGAGGGCCAGGACGCGGCGGCGCCCGCGCTGCTCGTCGAGGAGGGCGCGCCGGAGCTGTCCGACGTCCGGGTCGTCACACGGTCCGCGGCCGGCATCGAGGTGCGCGGCAGCGCCCGGCCGACCGTGCGGCGGTGCACCGTCGACAACCCGGCGGGTATCGGGATCGCCGTCGTCGACGGCGGGGCCGGGGTGTTCGAGGACTGTGAGGTCGTCGCCGCCGGACAGGCGGGCGTGGCGGTGCGCGGCGGCGGGCACCCGCGCCTGGAGCGCTGCCGGGTGCACCACGCAGCCGGTTCGGGCCTCACCGCGACCGGTGAGAACTCCGCGCTGGAGGCCGTGGGGTGCGAGGTGTACGAGGTCCGCGGCAGCGGTGTGCAGATCACCGGCCGGGCCACGGCCCACCTCACCGACTGCGACGTCCACCGCACCACCGCCGACGGTGTCACCCTCGACACGGACGCGGTGCTCACCCTCGCCGACTGCCGTATCCACGACATCCCGGAGAACGCGGTCGACCTGCGCTCCCGCTCCGTTCTGACGCTGACCCGCACCAGCGTGCGCCAGTTCGGGCGCAACGGCCTGTCGGTGTGGGACCCGGGTACACGCGTGGACGCCAACCAGTGCGAGATCTTCGACAGCACCGGCGACTACCCGGCTGTCTGGGTCAGCGACGGCGCCACCGCGGTGCTGGACTCCTGCCGGGTGCACGACGTGCCCGACGCGCTGTTCGTCCTCGATCGCGGCTCGCGCGCGGACGTCGTCGACAGCGATCTGTCCCAGGTGCGCAACACGGCGGTGTCGGTGAGCGACGGGGCGACCGCGCAGCTCGACGACTGCCGGATCCGGGACGCCGCGACGGGCGCGTGGTTCCGCGACCACGGCAGCGGCGGAACGCTCAGCAACTGCACGCTGGACGGCACCCAGACCGGCGTGATCGTCACCAAGGGCGCCGACCCCACCATCGAGCGGTGCACGGTCGACTCCCCCGCGGAGGCCGGCTTCTACGTCTCGGCGGGAGGCCGCGGCAGCTTCCTCAACTGCCGGGTGCGGGGCAGCGGTGGATACGGCTTCCATGTCCTCGACGGCTGCCGTACGACGCTGAAGAAGTGCCGTACGGAGCGGTGCGCGCGCGGCGGGTACGAGTTCGCGGACGGCGGTCCCGACGCCGAGTCGGGTGTGGGGCCGGTGGTGGAGGACTGCACCAGCGACGAGAGCGCGGGGGTGCGCACACCCACAACGGCCCCCGCGCCCGCGGTGCAGACGGCCGGTCAGTCACCGGGGCTGCTGGGCGCCATCCCCGGGCAGCGCTCGACCGAGCAGGAGCCGCTCGTCGCCGCCGTACAGCCGCAGACACCGGCCCGGACCTCCAAGGCCGTCCTGGGTGAACTGGACGCCCTGGTGGGCCTGGAGAGCGTCAAGCGCGAGGTGCGGGCGCTCACCGACATGATCGAGGTGGGCCGGCGCCGGCAGCAGGCGGGCCTGAAGGCCGCGTCGGTCAAGCGGCACCTGGTCTTCACGGGCTCCCCCGGCACCGGCAAGACCACGGTCGCGCGTCTCTACGGCGAGATCCTCGCCTCGCTCGGGGTGCTGGACAAGGGCCACCTGGTCGAGGTGTCCCGCGTCGATCTGGTCGGCGAGCACATCGGTTCGACGGCCATCCGCACCCAGGAGGCGTTCGAGCGGGCGCGTGGCGGGGTGCTGTTCATCGACGAGGCGTACGCGCTGTCCCCGCAGGACGCGGGCCGGGACTTCGGCAAGGAGGCCATCGACACGCTGGTGAAGCTGATGGAGGACCACCGGGACGCGGTCGTGGTGATCGTCGCGGGCTACACGGCCGAGATGGAGCGCTTCCTGTCGGTCAACCCTGGTGTCGCGTCCCGCTTCTCACGCACCATCACCTTCAGCGACTACGGCCCCGAGGAACTGCTGCGGATCGTGGAGCAGCAGGCCGAGGAGCACGAGTACCGGCTGGCGCCGGGTGCCGCGGAGGCCCTGCTCAAGTACTTCACGGCGATCCCGAAGGGTCCCGCCTTCGGCAACGGCCGCACCGCGCGGCAGACCTTCGAGGCGATGGTGGAACGGCATGCGAGCCGGGTCGCCCAGGTCGAGGAACCGAGCACGGACGATCTGACCCTGCTGTACGCGCGGGACCTGCCCGATCTCGCGTGAGCGGCTAGCGGGCGGCCCCGGGGCGCTGGGCCGGCAGTCCAGGGCGGAGCCGGTCCAGCAGGTCGCCGCGCTCCCGGTCGAAGGCCGGGTCGGCCTGGTAGTCGGAATGTCCGAGGACCGGGGCGGGCAGCGGGTGGAGGTCGCTGCGGGCATGGGCCAGAGGGTCCCGCATCGGCTCGCGGTCGACCTGTGGGCCGTCACCGGCGGGCAGGTGCACGGGGCCGCCGATCGGGTCGGTGAGCCGGTACAGGTTGCGCCAGCAGTCGACCTCGTCGTGGAGGGCGGCGAGCGAGGCCGGCCCGAAGTGGGCCGGGAACCAGCGGCCGTACAGGCGCTCCAGGGGGGATCCGTATGTCAGCAGGGCGACTTTCCCGCGCACGGCCGGCGGCAGCTGCCAGGCCGCGGCGGCGGCGAGGACGCTTCCCTGGGAGTGGCCGGAGATCACCAGACGGCCGCCGGTGGTGCGGGTCCAGGTGGTGATCCGCCAGCTCAGGTCGGGGACCGCGCGCTCGGCGTAGCAGGGCGGTGCGAAGGGGTGGGCGGCGCGCGGCCAGAAGGTGCCGACGTCCCACAGGACGCCGACGGTGCGGCGTGCGGACGCGTCCTTGTAGGCACGCCGGCCCAGGGTGACGAACAGGATGAAGCCGAGTCCGACCAGCCAGGATCCGAGCGCCTGGGCGGTGTCCGCGGCACCGTGGACGAAGGGATGGGTGTGCTGTGCGGCCGCACCGGGGGTCTTGTCCGTCGCCATCGCGCCGACCAGCGCTCCGATGCCCAGGACCAGGGAGACGGCGGAGACGGCGGCTACGAAGAGGGGGCCGCGGTCGGTGAGCGTGGCCGTCGCACGCGTGCGGGCGATACGGCGGGTGCGGTCCGGGTCCTTTGCCTCCCCCGCGTACTCGGCCTCCACGACGGCGCGCTCGGCGCGGGCCAGCCGCAGGGTGCGCCAGGCCTGCCCGCAGGCCAGGAGCAGCAGGACGACGAGCAGCGGCGGGATCACGGACGCCTGCCAGGTCAGCACGACCGGTGGACCGGGAAGTGAGGCCCGGGTGCCGTCCACCCAGTCGGCGACGCGCTGGGAGACGCCGCCGGACATCACGCCGCCCAGTGCGCAGGCCAGCATCGCGACGGCGGGTCCGGCCAAGCCCCGCATCGCGGTGCGTGGGTCGGGGTCGCTGCGGTACAGCTGGTGGGCGACGACCGCGAGGACGATCACCAGCAGGCCCTGTGCCAGGGCGATGCCCGCGAAAGCCACGTCGCCCGGCAGCCTGCCGTCCGAGTGCCACCCGGGGCGCTCCCAGCAGGCGTGGACCAGGGTGAGGGCGAGCAGGACGAGGGCACCGAGCGGCAGGTGCCGTACCAGAGAGGTGTCGATCTCCCGGTCGAGGTGCTTCTCGCTGCGGCCGCGCCGGCAGACCACCGCCACCACCGCGACCGCGCCGAGGACGAGAGCCGCTTCCAGCACCCGTCCCAGCGTCGCCAGGGCGGCTGGACCGCCGGCCTCGCGGTCGTGCCGGGCGGCGGCCTGGACCACGGCGGCGGCCACCGTGAGCAGACCGGCGGCGGTGTGGGCGCCGCGCAGCCGGGCGACCAGGCGCCGGCCGTACCAGAAGCCGGGGCGGCCGAGCGCGCCGCGGGCGCCGTCCTCGTCGGGTTCACGGACGAGCGGCTGCTCCGACTCGTAGGCGCTCCAGGTGCGCCGGGAGAGGTACCAGAGCAGACCGACCAGGGCGGTGGGCAGCAGGGCCGCGAGGGCCAGGCGGCGGCCCGGCCGGCTCCACCAGCCGCCGGCCGACGCGGTGGGTGACAGGAAGCCGAGCCAGGTGTGCCGCTCGGCGCACGCGCGCGTGCCGGCGCACTGCCAGGCAGTCAGGTCCAGGGCGACGTCGCAGGCGGCGGCGACCAGCAGTACCGTCAGGCTGAGCCCGACGAGGCGCACCAGCAGCCCGTAGAGACGGATGGTGCGGGGGCGGTCCTGGGCCGAGGGGCGCATCCAGTGGGCGAGGTTGGCCACCATGAACGGCAGCAGGAGCAGCCACAGGGCGCGTGCGCCGTTTCCGGAGGTGAGGTTGCACCAGACGTAGGCCTCCGGCACCGGGCGGCCGCCGGTGGCGCTGCCGGTCCCGGTCCGGGTCTGCGTCCCGGCCGGGCGATGCTCGGCATCCACGTCGTCGGCGCGACGGAAGACGGCCGCCGTGTCGTCGCCGGAGACCCGCACGGTGCGCGGATCGTCCAGCATGTGCTCGGGCGTGGCGCCGCCCACGCCGTGCACCAGCAGTTCCAGGGTGGCTCCGGTCCCCACCGGCGGGGCCGCGGGCCGGGACGCTCCGTCGTTCAGGTCTTCCTGCGCGCTTTCCACTCTCCGCACTTCCCCCGTGTCCTTCGCACATCCCCCGGACGCGCCATCGGCATGTCCATGCGGCACCAGGATCTCCCCTGGCGGCACGCTGCACACCCCTCGTCACGGAATCTCCCCGATCCGTGTGAGGGGCGGGCAACCGATGAGACCCAGGTGACATGTGCGCGTCGTGCAGCCGGTGGCGCGACTCGGGCCAAGCCGTGCGAACATGGGACGCCCACGCACCGGGGCCCGCGAGAACGTCCTAGTGGGAGCAGGTGCGAGGGTGTGTCGGGCGGCTCGAGGAAAGGACCGGAGCGTACGTGAGTGAGAATCAGAACCTCCTCGCGGAGCAGCGCCGCGCCCTGATCCTGGACGAGGTGCGGCGGCGCGGCGGCGTCCGCGTCAACGAGCTCACCCGCAAGCTCGGCGTGTCGGACATGACCGTCCGCCGCGATCTTGACGCGCTGGCCCGCCAGGGCGTCCTGGAGAAGGTGCACGGCGGTGCGGTGCCGGTGCTGGAGGCGAGCACGCACGAGCCGGGCTTCGAGGCCAAGTCGGGCCTGGAGCTGAGCGCCAAGGAGGACATCGCGAAGGCCGCGGCCGAACTGGTCGCGCCGGGCTCGGCGATCGCGCTGTCGGGCGGCACGACGACCTACGCGCTGGCCCACCATCTGCTGGAGGTCGCCGACCTCACCGTGGTCACGAACTCGGTGCGGGTGGCCGACGTCTTCCACTCGGCGCAGCGGTCCTCGGGACAGCGGCAGGGCGCCGCGGCGGTCGTGCTGACCGGTGGGGTGCGCACACCGTCCGACTCCCTGGTGGGGCCGGTCGCCGACCAGGCGATCGCCACCCTCCACTTCGACGTCCTGTTCCTCGGCGTGCACGGCATATCGGCGGAGGCGGGCCTGTCGACGCCGAACCTCGCGGAGGCCGAGACCAACCGGCGGCTGGTGCAGTCGGCACGGCGGGTCGTGGTGGTCGCCGACCACACCAAGTGGGGCACGGTGGGCCTGAGTTCCTTCGCGACGCTGGAGCAGGTGGACACGCTGGTGACCGACTCCGGGCTGACCGCCGAGGCGCGCGAGGACATCGCGGAGCATCTGCGGCACCTGATCGTGGCGGGCGAGGACGAGGCCACCGACGAGCCCTGATCCCGTCCGCGGCGCAGACATCCGACGGACCGCAGACCAGGGTGAGCGGCCCCGTCCCCGCTCCTCGCACAGGGGGTTTCACATGGCGCGCCGACTGCGTCCGGTGGATCTCGGCTTCGTCCGGTCCGCTCCGGTACGGCTGGTCTTCGCGCGGCAGATCGCCGCTTCCCCGGAGTCGGTCTTCCACGCGCTCGCCGAGGACGTGGCCGGCTGGCCGGAGTGGTTCTCGGCGGTGACGCTGGCCCGGACGACCGGCGAAGGCGCCGGGCGCGAGGTCCGTCTGCGCGGCGGTACGCGGTTCGCGGAGACGGTCCTCGTGGCGAAGGGGCCGGAGGTGTACGCCTATCGCATCGACGAGACCAACACGCCGGGCGCCCGCGCGCTCGTCGAGGAGTGGCGGCTCGCGCCGGCCGGTGGCGGTACGCGGGTGCAGTGGACGTTCGCGGCCGACGGGCCGCCGGTGTTCCGTGCGCTGCTGAGGCTGGCCCGGCCGGGCCTCGGCAAGGCCTTCCGGGACGCGATGACGGCGCTGGACCGGCGGCTGGCGCGGTAGGACGCCTCAGTCCGGCCAGTCACCCGTGGCGAGCAGCGAGTCGATCGCCGCGGTGTAGGGGGCGATGTCCAGTCCCTGTCCGGCCAGCCAGGCGTCCGAGTAGTACTTGTCGAGGTAGCGGTCGCCGGGGTCGCACAGCAGGGTGACCACGCTGCCGGTACGTCCCTCGGCGACCATCTCGGCGACGATCTTCAGGGCGCTCCACAGGCCGGTGCCCGTCGAGCCGCCCGCCTTGCGGCCGATGGCCCGCTCCAGGGCGCGTACCGCGGCGACGCTCGCCGCGTCCGGCACCTTCATCATGCGGTCGATCGCACCGGGCACGAAGCTCGGCTCCATCCGGGGCCGGCCGATGCCCTCAATACGGGAGCCGCAGTCGCAGGTGACGTCCGCATCGCCGGTGGTCCAGCCTTCGAAGAAGCAGGAGTTGTCCGGGTCGGCGACGCAGACGCGGGTGTCGTACTGCATGTAGTGGACGTAACGCGCGATGGTCGCGGAGGTGCCGCCGGTGCCGGCCGTGGCGACGATCCACGCGGGCTCCGGGAAGCGCTCCAACTCCAGCTGACGGAAGATGGATTCGGCGATGTTGTTGTTGCCGCGCCAGTCCGTGGCCCGTTCCGCGTAGGTGAACTGGTCCATGTAGTGTCCGCCGGTCTCGGCCGCGAGGCGGGCGGATTCTTCGTACATCCTGCGTGAGTCGTCCACGAAGTGGCAGCTGCCGCCATGGAATTCGATCAGGCGGCACTTCTCCGCACTCGTCGTGCGGGGCATCACCGCGATGAAGGGGACACCGATCAGCTTCGCGAAGTACGCCTCGGAGACGGCCGTCGAACCGCTGGACGCCTCGATCACCGGGCGGCCCGGACGGATCCAGCCGTTGCACAGCCCGTAGAGGAAGAGCGAGCGCGCGAGGCGGTGCTTGAGACTTCCCGTGGGGTGGGTCGACTCGTCCTTGAGGTAGAGGTCGATGCCCCAGTGTTCCGGCAGGGGGAAACGGAGGAGGTGGGTGTCGGCCGAGCGGTTGGCGTCGGCCTGGACCTTGCGGACGGCGTCCTTGAGCCAGCCGCGGTAGGCGGCGTCGGTGCGGTCGGCGTCGAGGGTGGTGCCGGTCCGGATCTGCTGGGGGGTGGTCACGGCGGGGCTCCTTAGGGCTGCACGCCGACGGCGGATCGCGCGGCCGACGCACCGATCATAAGCAGCCTGAGCACGCTCCTCACCTGCATAAACGCATCTTTGAGGCGCTCAAAGCCGGGGCTGGGGGCCCACTGGGCACGGGGACGCGCCGCCACCGCGCGGCGGCCTTGGCGCACTCGGGCGCCGACCGGCGGGCGGCTGTCCTGCCGGCCACCTCCGGGGGCGCATTCGCGTGAGTGCACCGGGTGGCCTATGCCTCGGTGACGTGCGCACTGGTGCGCGACTGCGGTGGCGTGCAGACTGCACCGGGTGGGACGGACACCCCGAACAGGACCCGCGGTCGACGAGGGGGCGGCAGGGCATGGCGGAGCCGGAGTTCACGGCCTTGGGCGTGCGGATCGGGAAGGGCCTGCGCTCACTCACCCGGGCCGGGCAGGTCCGGATCAGCGGCGGCCGGGTGGAGCTGCTCACCAGCTACGGCAGCGAGATCGACAGCGCGCCGGTGCGGGCGGTGCGGGCGTCGAAGCCGTGGTTCGCCTCCGGGGACCGCGCCCTGGCCGACCTCAACGGCAAGCGTTATGTGCTGACCCTGGGCGAGCAGGACCCCGCCCCGGGCGAGCCTGGCCCACCCGCGGCACGCCGGTTCATCGAGGCCGTGCGCAGGGCGGCCGCAGAGGGCACCTGACAGGTGACCGAGGGCCGGGCCGGGGAGGGCGGCAGCCGTGGCCGGGAAGCGACGGCGCCGCTTTCTGTCCGGAACACCGCGAGTTGCGGCCTCACACCCCTTGCGCCACTCTGGTCTCACGTCACTCTGGGTTTACCGGCGATAACGCTGCGAACCAGCCCGCCGGCCACGACAGCAGGCGGCCTTTTCACGGGCGCTGCTGGATCCGAACTCCGTGTTCTTCCGGACCTCACGTCGGGGAGTCGCAGCCGTGATCAGTCACCCAAGCAGGCACTGCACGGTGGAGCTCCAAGCCCTGCCGTCGCGGATCGGCCAGGTCCGCAGAATCGTATCTGCGCAGTTGCGCTACTGGCATCTGGATCCCCTGATAGACCGAGCGGCGCTCGGTGTGACGGAGTTGCTCTCGAACGTCCACCGGCATGCCCAACCCGACAAGACGTGCACCGTCGAGATCGAGCTCCTGCTCGACCGGCTCACCGTCTCGGTGCGCGACCACGACCCGCGTCTTCCCGTGGTGGCGGACGCGGACCCGCTGGCCACCTGTGGGCGCGGGCTCGCCATGGTGGCGGCGATGAGCGAGAGCTGGGGCGTACGGCCGGACGGCGACAACGGCAAGATCGTGTGGTTCACGCTGCCCACGGTCAGCCCTGCCTTGAAGGCGCCCCCGCGCCCGGCCCGCCGTACGGCCGCCGAGCCGGCGCGCCGGTTCGCGGAGGTCGAACCGGCCGTCCGCGCGCCCGAACACACTCCCGCCCGGTCGGCCGTTGTGGGCTGACCGGGCGGTGAGCGCAGCACGCGGGTCCTGCTGAACGGCGTCATGCGACCCCGTACGGGCTGGGCCGGCGGGCCGCGGATCTGCCCGCGCCCGCCCGGGACTGCGGGGTCCCTGAGGTGGCCGCGACGGGACTGCACCAGGCCGCCCCTTACGGCGAGGGAGCGCTGGAGCGGGTGCGGGGGGCCGGCGGACGTGTTCGTCGCCGAACTGACCGAGGGCATCGGCACGTCGGGCGTCCGTGCGGGGTTCGTCAAGGTCGCGGGCGGGCTCCACGCGTTCGACGCCCACGCCCAGCTGGACCATGGCCGCCGCCCCGAGGCCCACCACGCGACCGGCGCGTCCGTCGCCGTCCACCTGGAGCTGGGCACGGCCGCACCGGACGTACTGGACCTGCGGTGCGGGGAGTTGGGCGTGCCGCCGCACCGGATGATCCTGGGCACCTCGGACCGCTCCCCCGACCCCGTCGTGCACCGCCAGGCCGGCCGAGGCGGGCGCCTGCCTGTCCTACGACGGTCCCGCGCGCCCCCACCACGCCACCGACTGGCGCATACCGAACGCCGTACGCGCGCCGGCCGAGACCGGATTCGAAGATCGCCGGTCCTGCCGCCCCGAAGCCCGACCAGCCGTGTCGTCACGGTGACCGCCTGCCAGGCGCCCGCGGAAGGCGTCGGCCCCGGACGGCGGCACTCCTCAGGCCGCCGCGAGCGCCCCCAGCGGATCGTCCAGTACCGGCTGCCACGCCAGTTCCGCCGCACCGACCAGGCTGTTGTGGTCCAGGGAGCAGGCGAGGATCGGCACTCCGCCGCTCTGGCCCCACAGGCTGCGGTCGGCGACCACCGCCCTCAGACGCCCGGGGTCGGCGTCAAGGAGGGTGCGGTGCAGGCCGCCCAGGATGATCCGGTCGGGATTGAGGATGTTCACCAGCCCGGCGAGGCCCAGTCCCAGCCTGTCGATCAGGGCCTCGGTCGCCATGCGGACGGCGGGGTCGGCGTACGCGTGCCGGATCAGGTCGTCGGCCTGCTTCAGCAGGGACACCTCGGGGCCCGGTTCGAGGCCGGCCGTGGTGAGGAAGGCAAGCGGGTCGGCCTCGACGTCGAGGCAGCCGCGGCTGCCGCAGTGACAGGGGCGGCCCTCGGGGTTGACGGTGAGGTGGCCGACCTCCAGCGCCAGGCCCGAACTGCCGGTGTGCAGCCGCCCGTCGAGCACCAGCGCCCCGCCGACGCCACGGTGCCCGGTGGCCACGCACAGCAGGTCGCGGGCGCCCCGTCCGGCGCCGTGCCGGTGCTCGGCGAGCGCGGCGAGGTTGACGTCGTTGGCCGCGAACGCGGGGCCGGTGATCCCGGCCGCGCGGACGCACTCGGCGAAGATCTGCCGCACCGGCGCCCCCGCCGGCCACGCCAGGTGCAGCGGGTTCAGTGCCAGCCCCGCCGGCTCGGCGACGGCCGACGGCACGGCGAGGCCGGCGCCCACGCACCGCCGCCCGGTCGCGCGCAACAGCTCGGCGCCCGCCTCCACCACCGACCCGAGCACCTTCGCGGGGTCGGCGTCGACGGTCTCGCAGCCGGGCGCGGTGGCGACGATCCGCCCGCCGAGGCCGACCAGCGCGGCCCGGAAGCCGTCGGCGTGCACCTGCGCGGCGAGTGCCACGGGGCCGTCCTCGGCGAGTTCCAGCCGGTGCGAGGGGCGGCCCTGGGACCCGGCGGCGGCGCCGGGCCGGGCGTCGACGCGGATCAGGCCCAGCGCCTCCAGCTCGGCGGCGACCGCTCCGGCCGTGGCGCGGGTGACGCCGAGTTCGGCGGTGAGGACGGCGCGGGTCGGGGCGCGTCCGGTGTGCACGAGCTCCAACGCGGGGCCGAGCGCTGCGCGCCCCCGGTCCAACCGCGTTCTCGAGGTGGTCCCTTCCCCCGCCGTCCGGGGGTCCGCCTTGCCACTCATGAGGGCGAGTCTCCCATGATCCGTTCGTTCGTCGGCGGCCGCCGGGCGCACCGCCGGAAGCGGCGGGCCATGCGGCCGGCGGTCCGCGCCACCGTCGCGGCGGGCCGCCCGGTTCCCCCGCCCGTCAGGGCGCCGGACGGCCCTCGGCCCGCTCCGCCGTGAAGCCGCTCACCCGCAGGGTCACGTTCAGCCGACCGGTCAGGCCCAACTCGCCGGGCGCGGTCCCCGGGCGCACCCGGGGCACCCCGTGGTAGGCGAGCCGTGACGGTCCTCCGAAGACGAACAGGTCGCCGCTGCGCAACGCGACGTCCGTGTAGGGGCGCGTCCGGGTCTCGGTGTTGCCGAAGCGGAAGACGCAGGTGTCGCCTAGGCTCAGGGACACCACCGGCGCGTCCGACTCCTCGTCGCCGTCGCGGTGCATGCCCATCCGGGCGTCGCCGTCGTAGAAATTGATCAGTGCGATGTCGTACGCGGCCCCGGTGGCCGCCGCCGCTCCGAGGGCGTCCGTCACCGCCCGTCGGCCCAGGTCGCCGAGCCAGGCAGGGAAGGGCTTCACCGGGGCACCGTCGCCGTCGGCGACCGTGCGGGCGTAGGCGTACGGGTACCAGTGCCAGCCCAGGCAGACCTGCCGGGCGGTCATGGTGCCGCCGCCAGGGGTGTGGACCGTGCGCAGTCCGGCGGGCGGCCGCGCCCACTCCCGGCAGGCGCGCAGCAGCTCACGCTGGCCGTCCCCGTCCAGCCAGTCGGGCACGTGCACCGCGCCGGGCGCGATCTCCGTACGCTCCCTGGGGAACAGCTCGGTGTCCATGCCCTCCATCCTCGCGCACCGGCCGTGAGCTGCGGGCAGCTAGCCTGGACGGCACGATGAACGACCGTATGACGACGCCCTGGGGCGAGCTCGCGCCGATCCGCTTCCCCGAGGACCCGCGTGACCGCCTGCGCGCGTGGGACGCCTCCGACGAGTATCTGCTCAGGCACCTCGCGGAGCAGGACGTCCCGCTGTCCGGCACCATCGTGGTGCTCGGCGACCGCTGGGGCGCGCTGGTCACGGCGCTCGCGCGGCACGCGCCCGTGCAGATCACCGACTCCTACCTGGCCCAGGAGGCCACCCGCGCCAACCTCGCCCGCAGCGGCGTCGAGCCCGGCACGGTGTCGCTGCTCACCACGCGGGACGCGCCGCCCGAGCGGATCGACGTGCTCCTGGTGCGTGTCCCGAAGAGCCTGGCACTCCTGGAGGACCAGCTGCTGCGGCTGGCGCCCGCCGTGCACGAGGGAACGGTCGTCGTCGGCGCCGGCATGGTGAAGGAGATCCACACCTCGACGCTGAACCTGTTCGAACGGATCCTCGGCCCGACCCGTACCTCACTCGCGCGGAAGAAGGCCCGGCTGATCCTGTGCACGCCGGATCCGTCGCTGCGGCGGCCCGCGAACCCGTGGCCGCACAGCTACGCCCTGCCCGGCGACGTCGGCCCGGTGTCCGGGCACACGGTCGTGAACCACGCGGGCGTCTTCTGCGCGGACCGGCTCGACATCGGCACGCGGTTCTTCCTCGCCCATCTGCCACGGACGCGCGGGGTGCGCCGGGTGGTCGACCTGGGGTGCGGCAACGGTGTCGTCGGTACGGCGGTGGCGCTGGCCGACCCGGCCGCCGAGGTCCTGTTCGTCGACGAGTCGTTCCAGGCCGTAGCCTCGGCGGAGGCGACGTACAAGGCGAACGGGGTGCCCGGGCACGCCGAGTTCCGCGTCGGCGACGGGCTGTCCGGGGTGCCGTCGGGCAGCGTCGACCTGGTGCTGAACAATCCGCCGTTCCATGCGCACCAGGCGACGACCGACGCGACCGCCTGGCGGATGTTCACGGGCGCGCGGCGGGCCCTGCGGCCGGGCGGTGAGCTGTGGGTGGTCGGCAACCGGCATCTCGGCTATCACGTGAAGCTGCGGCGGCTGTTCGGGAACAGCCACCTCGTGGCGAGCGACCCGAAGTTCGTGGTGCTGAAGGCCGTCAAACGGTAGGGCCGCCGAGTATCCGCAGCATCGCCGTGACCGTCCGCACCATCGCCTCGCGGCCGACGCTGAGGTACATGCGCGAGTCGACGGCCTCCGGACGGGCGGCGAGGAACTCCCTGATCGCGCCGGTCATGGCGACGTTGAGGGCGGTGCCGACGTTGACCTTGGTGATGCCGCCGGCGACCGCCGCCGTGAGATCGCCGTCCGGGACTCCGGAGGAGCCGTGCAGGACGAGGGGGACGTCGAGAGTGCCGGAGAGGCGCTTGAGGAGGGTGTGGTCGAGGGTGGCGGTGCGGGTGGTCATGGCATGGCTGCTGCCGATGGCGACAGCCAGCGCGTCCACCCCCGTGCCGGTGACGAAGGCGCGGGCCTGGGCGGGCTCGGTACGGGCGCCGGGCGCGTGGGCGTCCAGCGGCGGCTGTCCGTCCTTGCCGCCGACCTGGCCCAGCTCGGCCTCGATCCACAGCCCCTGGGCGTGCGCCCAGTCGGCGGCGGCGCGGGTCGCGGCGAGGTTCTCGGCGTAGGCCAGGCGCGCGGCGTCGTACATGACGGAGCTGAAGCCGGCGTCCGGGGCCTGGCGCAGCAGGCTGTCGCTCTGGATGTGGTCGAGGTGCAACGCGACGGGAACGGCGGCCCGTTCGGCGGCGGTGACGGCGGCGCGGGCGAGCGGCAGCAGCCGGCCGTAGCGGAACTTGACGGCGTTCTCGCTGACTTGCAGCACGACGCCGCTCCCGGCGCTCTCCGCGCCGGCGATGACGGCCTCGATGTGTTCCAGCGTGATGATGTTGAAGGCGGCGACGGCGGAACGGGCGTCGGCGGCGCGTGTGACGAGCTCGCCGGTTCTCACGAGGGGCACGGCTTCTCCTTGCTGGTGCTGCTCGGAGGTCACGCGGGGGCGGGGCCGGGCGGCCCCTCCGTGCGCGGGCGTCTCAGAGGATCACCGAGCGGGTGAGGTTGCGGGGCCGGTCGGGGTCGAGGCCGCGGGCTGCCGCCACGGCCACGGCGAGGCGCTGGGCGCGGATCAGCTCGGCGAGCGGGTCGAGGCCGCCCGCCACCCACTGCCCGCCGGTGGCCCGTACCTGGTCGGCGAGTCCTTCGGGCTCGGGCCCGAGCATCCACGTCGCCGTGCCTTCGGTGGTGATGCTGAGGGGACCGTGCCGGTACTCCATCGCGGGGTAGGACTCGGTCCACGCCTGGGCGGCCTCGCGCATCTTCAGGGCCGCCTCATGGGCGAGGCCCACCGTCCAGCCGGTGCCGAGGAAGGTGAACTGGCGGCAGTCCATCAGGACTTCGGTCAGCTCGGCGTCGAGTGCGGTGCGGGCGTCCGCGACGGCGGCGTCGGTGTGCAGGCCCAGGTGGGCGCGGAGCAGGGTGAGCGCGGTGGTGGCGAAGCGGGTCTGCACGACCGACCCCTCGTCGGCGAAGTCGAGCACGACGACGTGTTCGGCGGCGTCCATGACGGGTGTGAGCGGGTCGGCGGTGATCGCGGAGGTGCGGGTGCGTCCGTTCACCTTGCGGAGCAGGTCGAGGACCTCGGTGGTGGTGCCGGAGCGGGTCAGGGCGAGGACCCGGTCGTAGCCGCGGCCGTAGGGGAACTCCGAGGCGGCGAAGGCGTCCGTCTCGCCCTGCCCGGCGGCTTCGCGCAGGGCCGCGGCCGACTGCGCCATGAAGTACGAGGTGCCGCATCCGACGATCGCGACCCGCTCCCCCGGCGCCGGCAGTGCCGCGCGCTGCTCCGGCGCGAGCGCGGCGGCCCGGGTCCAGCACTCCGGCTGGCTGCCCAGCTCGTCCTCGACATGCGTCATGCCGCACCCTTCCCAACGATTGATTGTTGCTGCAAGATACAGCGCCTTTTCGAGCAGAATCAAGCACTCTGAGGGATGGGGGCTGCGCTAGGGTCACGGGTACCGAGAACGTGCAGGGAGGTGCGGATGTCACGGGACGCCCGCTGGAAGGCGCTGCTGGAGCTGCTCGTCGAGCGCGGCCGACTGGACGTCGAGGAGGCCGCCGCCGAACTGGAGGTGTCGCCCGCGACGATCCGCCGGGACTTCGACCGGCTCGCCGAGCAGCAGATGCTCGTCCGCACCCGGGGTGGCGCGGTCGTCCACGGAGTGTCGTACGAGCTGCCCCTGCGCTACAAGACGGCCCGTCGCGCCTCCGAGAAGCAGCGCATCGCCCAGGCGGTCGCCGAACTCATCGCCCCCGGTGAGGCGGTCGGGCTGACCGGCGGCACCACCACGACCGAGGTGGCGCGGGCCCTCGCCGTGCGCGGCGACCTCGCCTCCGGCTCGCCGGCGCTGACCGTCGTCACCAACGCGCTGAACATCGCCAACGAGCTGGCGGTACGACCGCAGTTCAAGATCGTGGTCACGGGCGGGGTGGCACGGGCCCAGTCGTACGAGCTCATCGGGCCGCTCGCGGACGGTGTGCTCGGCCAGATCACGCTGGACGTGGCGGTGGTCGGGGTCGTCGGCCTGCATGTCGCGGACGGGGCGGCGGCGCACGACGAGGCGGAGGCGGCGATCAACCGGCTGCTGTGCGAGCGCGCCGAGCGGGTGATCGTCGCGGCCGACTCCAGCAAGCTGGGCCGGCGCGCCTTCGCCCGGATCTGCGGCACCGAGCTCGTGGACACGCTGGTCACGGACACGGCGGTGGACGAGGAGACGGTACGGCGCTTCGAGGAGGCGGGGGTGACGGTGGTAGCGGTCTGACCAGCGCCATCGCCGTGCACGGGTCCTCATCCGGGCCCACCTTCCATGTGCGCTGGTCGCGGTCGCCCGCCCTCACTCGCGCGCACTGTCATCCGTTCTCAGCGCGCAGGCGCCCACGCCGCGCGCCTGCCGTCGCCGCGCCCGCCGGCCCAGCCACCCACCCGTGCCGACCTGCCGCCGTCGCCCGCGCGCCAGCCCTCCGTGAAGGGGCGCGCTGCGCCGGCTTTCCCAGTCGCCATACGGGGGCCTACGGCCACACCCCGCCAGACATACAGGGCCTTACGGCCACACCCCGCCCGGCATACAGGGCCTTGCGGCCACAGCTCCGCCCGCCGTTCAGAACCTCCCGAACACACCGCCGCCCGGCATACGGACCTCCCGGACACGACCCGCTCCCCGCGTGCCGCCCCGGCCGCTGCTGCGCTGCCCGCACCGTCCGTGCCCGGCCCGAGAGTCCCCAACACCCTCCACGCCCTCCGATCCGCCTCGCACCCCCTTCGCACTTCGCACCGCCGGTCTGTTCCGATCGCGCCTAAGCTGGAAACGCGCTGTACGGCCGTTGTGGGAGGCAGCGATGTACGGAATACCTGACGACGGGGCATCCGGCAACTCCCGGTACCTGCCGATCGCCGAGCACGGGCTGATCGGCGATCTGCGCAGCGTCGCCCTGGTGGGCACCAACGGCACGATCGACTGGTACTGCTGTTCCGCCTTCGACGCGCCGAGCGTCTTCGCGTCGATCCTGGACGCCGAGCGGGGCGGCAGCTTCGAGCTGGCCGCGTCCGTGCCCGGGCGTACCAAGCAGTTCTACTTCCCCGACACCAACGTCCTGATCACCCGCTTCTTCACCGAGGACGGCGTGGGCGAGGTGCAGGACTTCATGCCGATCAGCGGCGAGTCCCTCGAGGCGGAGCGGCACCGCCTGATCCGGCGGGTGCTGTGCGTGCGCGGTTCGATCCCGTTCCGCGCGCGGGTGGCCCCGCGTTTCGACTACGGCACCCAGCCGCACACCCTGCGCATGGTCGGGGACGTGGCGGTGTTCGAGTCACCCGACCTCTCGCTCGGCCTCACCTCCACGGTCCCCCTGGACGCCGCCGGTCTCGACGCCCGCGCCGACTTCAAGCTCGCCGAGGGCGAGTCGGCGGTGTTCGCGCTGGACCAGGTCGGCGACGACGTGGCCCCGCGCTGCTGCCCGAGTCAGGAGGCGGAGAGGCACTTCTCGGCGACGGTGGCGTACTGGCGGCGCTGGCTGGCCGCCTCCAAGTACCGGGGCCGCTGGCGGGAGATGGTGCACCGCTCGGCGCTGACCCTGAAGCTGCTCACCTACGCGCCCACCGGCGCGATCGTGGCCGCGCCGACCACCAGCCTGCCCGAGCAGCTGGGCGGCGAGCGCAACTGGGACTACCGCTACGTCTGGGTGCGCGACGCCGCCTTCTGCGTGTACGCGCTGCTGCGGCTGGGCTTCACCGGCGAGGCCGACGCGTTCATGAAGTTCGTGACCCGGCACATCACCCCGGGCGACAGCAAGCCTTCGGGCCCGTTGCAGATCATGTACGGCATCGACGGCCGCACCGATCTGCCCGAACGTGAACTGGACCATCTGGAGGGGCACGAGGGCGCGGCTCCGGTGCGCGTCGGGAACGCCGCCGCCGAGCAGCTCCAGCTCGACATCTACGGCGCGCTCATCGACTCCGTCTACCTGTACGACAAGTGGGCGCAGCCGATCTCCAGCACCCAGTGGGACCACGTGTGCGGCCTGGTCGACTGGGTGTGCGAGAACTGGCATCAGCCGGACGAGGGCATCTGGGAGACCCGCGGTGGCCGCAAGAGCTTCCTGTACTCGCGGCTGATGTGCTGGGTGGCGATCGAGCGGGCCATCCGGATGGCCAACCGGCGCGGTCTGCCCGCCGACATCGTGCGCTGGCGGGGCGTCCGCGACACGATCTACCGGCGGATCATGACCCACGGCTGGTCGGAACGGCGTCAGGCGTTCGTCCAGCACGAGGACGACGAGGTGCTCGACGCGGCACTGCTGATGATGCCGCTGTCGAAGTTCATCGCGCCCACCGACCCCAAGTGGCTGTCCACGCTGGACGCGCTCACCGGGGACCTGGTGTCCGACTCGCTGGTCTACCGCTACGACCCGCAGGCCAGCCCGGACGGGCTGCGCGGCGACGAGGGCACGTTCTCGATCTGCTCGTTCTGGTACGTCGAGGCCTTGGTGCGCGCCGGCCGGGTGGAGGAGGCGCGGCTGGCGTTCGAGAAGATGCTCACCTACGCCAACCATCTCGGCCTGTACGCCGAGGAGATCAGCCACACCGGCCGGCAGCAGGGCAACTTCCCGCAGGCGTTCACCCATCTCGCGCTGATCAGCGCGGCGTTCAACCTGGACAAGGCCCTCGGCTGACCGGCCGGACCTCTCGGTCCGGTCGGCCGGCCGGGCGGGCAGCGGGGTCAGCCGCGCAGGATCAGGGCGTCGCCGACGGGCCGCTCGGTGGTGCCGCTCGGCCGGTTCACCAGCTCGCCCCGGACGGACATGGCGGTGGAGCCGCCGCCGTCGAGGTTGACCGCGTCGTGCAGCCCCAGCGCGTGGGCAACCGCGGCGGTCTCGTCCATGGTGGTGCCGACGCTGCTGGTCATCCGGCCGTCGATGGTCACGAAGACGATCCGGCCGTCCTTCGTCGTACCGCCGACGGTGCGGGGGTTGCGGTCGAAGAAGCTGCCCGTGCCGTCCGGGACGACGATCCGGCCGTCGGCCGTGAGCCGGTAGCGGCCGTTGACACCGGTCAGCCCACTGTGCAGCGCGACCCGCTCGCCCTTCTCGTCGACGAGCTGGGACCTGGTCCACAGGCACCCCTCCGCCGCCAGCTGCAGCAGCGAGGCCGTCTCACGGCCGGTCGCCTGGAGTGAAGTCTGACCGGTGGTCAGCTGCGTCCCCCGGGTCGTGGCGGTGCGGACCACACAGCCACGCCGGTCGAGGACGACCTCGGCGCCGGCGCCGGACGGCGTGGCCGCGGCGAACTCGGGCGTGAAGCGGACGACGTCACCGGGCTGGGTGCACTGGGTCTGGTCCGGGAGGGAGGTGCATCCCGCGGGGACCACCGGCGGGTGGTTGATGAACTCCAGCGGAAGGCTCGCGCCGGTCTGCCGGTTGTGCACGCTGCCGGACCAGCTCAGCTTGCCCATGACGACCCGGTCGGTGCGGGAGTCCACGACGAAGTTGACCTCGGCGGGGTCGCTGGACGGCTCGCTGAGCAGCTTGCCGCCGTACAGGCCGAGACCGACCGGGTCTCCCGGGTACTGGGGGTTGGCCGTGAAGGTGAAGAAGGAGGCGTTGACGCCCACGAGCGCTCCGGAGGAGCGGACGAGGTCGGTGGTCTTCTCGGTGCGGGCGAGGTCGGGGCCGTAGGTGGCCTCCAGGTGGCCGCGCGCCTTGCGGGGGTCGATGGTCAGGACGTTGACCACCCAGGGGCCACGGGTCGTGGTGTTGATCTGGTCGGGCGGGGCGGGCTCGGTGCCCCGGACGATCCGGGTGAGGGTGACGCCGCTCGCCAGGGTCTGGCTGCTGCGGGTCTCCACCAGGTCGGCGTCACCGAGGGGCAGGCCCCGGGCGGCGCCGGCGGCCTGAGCGGTGGCCGCGGCCTGAGCGGGCGGGGCGGCCTGAGCGGAGGGGGCGGCCAGGATGGCCAGGGCGGCGACGGTGGCCGCCGCGACACGTGACAGTCCGGCTCTGGTCGTTGTCATGTTCGCGAGGGTCCGAGCCACAGGCAACAGCCACCGCTTAGCCAGTTGACCCGCTACCACCGACTGGGTTAACAACCGCTCCCGCGGGGCGGTCGGTTGGCCGGGAGATGACGGCCATGAGGTACGGCACGTTGACTGGCGGTGAAGGGGCTCTCCCCGGACCGGCCTCGGCCGACGCGCCGTCAAGTCCCGGCCGCCAGGCGCTCTGTGGTCTTCATGAGGGACAGAGTAGGGATGTGCCGGGGCTCGTCCAGTACCTGATCGGCCAAGGCGTGTTCGCGCCTTCGCCGGCGACGGCCTGTCGCTCGCTGCCCGTGAGCTCGTTACGCCGTGAGCTCGTTACCCCGTGAGAAACGACCGACGCCCGGACCACTGGTGAACGTGGTCCGGGCGTCGCGGCGGCGTACGACCGGTCAGGCGACCGGTGCCGGGTAGGTCGGGTACTCGACGCCGGAGACGTACTGGACGACGCGGACGACCTGGCAGGAGTAGCCGAACTCGTTGTCGTACCAGAGGTAGAGGATCGCGTTGTCGCCCTCGACCTTGGTGGCGCCGGCGTCGACGATCGAGGCGTGGCGTGAGCCGATGAAGTCGCTGGAGACCGCGTCGGGGGCGCTGGTGAAGTCGATCTGGCGCTTCAGCGGCGAGGTCAGCGACACCTCGCGGAGATGGTCGAGAACCTCCTCGCGGGTGGTCTCGCGGGCGAGCTGCAGGTTGAGGATGGCGATCGAGACGTCCGGTACGGGGACGCGGATCGAGCTGCCGGTGATCCTGGCCTTGAGGCCGGGCAGCGCCTTGGCGACGGCGGAGGCGGCGCCGGTCTCGGTGATGACCATGTTCAGCGGCGCGGAGCGGCCACGCCGGTCGGCCTTGTGGTAGTTGTCCAGCAGGTTCTGGTCGTTGGTGAACGAGTGGACGGTCTCCACGTGGCCGCGCAGCACGCCGTACTCGTCGTCCATGGCCTTCAGCGGCGGGACGATGGCGTTGGTGGTGCAGGACGCGCAGGACAGGATGTCCTCGTCCGGCTTGAGCATGTCGTGGTTGACGCCGTGCACGATGTTGGGGACGTCGCCCTTGCCGGGGGCGGTGAGCACGACCTTGTCGATGCCCGGCCGCAGATGCTTGGACAGGCCCTCACGGTCACGCCACTTGCCGGTGTTGTCGATGAGGATGGCGTCCTTGATGCCGTACGCCGTGTAGTCCACCGACGTCGGGTCGTCGGAGTAGATCACCTTGATCTCGTTGCCGTTGGCGAAGATCGTGCTGCTCGCCTCGTCGACGGTGATCGTGCCCTGGAACTGGCCGTGGATGGAGTCGCGCCGCAGCAGCGAGGCCCGCTTGACGATGTCCTGTTCGCCACCGCCCCGGACGACGATGGCACGCAGCCGCAGCCCGTTGCCGGAGCCGGCCTTCTCGATCAGCAGGCGCGCGACCAGACGGCCGATACGGCCGAAGCCGTAGAGGACGACGTCGCGCGGCTCGCGGCGCTCGATCCTGTCGGCGCCGGTGGCGCCGGCGACGGCCTGGGCGGTGAACTCCTCGACGCTCAGGCCGCGGTCGTCGGCCACGTACGTGGCCGCGAGCATGCCGATGTCGATCTGGGAGGGGCCGAGGTCGAGGGCGGTCAGCGCCTGGAGGAAGGGCATCGTCTCGGTGACCGAGAGCTCCGCACCGGCGATCTGGCGGGCGAACCGGTGGGCTTTGAGGATGCTGATGACCGACTTGTTCACCAAGGAGCGGCTGTGCAGCAGGACGGTGACGTCCCGCTCGCGGTGCAGCTTCCCGATGATCGGAATCATCGACTCCGCGATCTCCTCGCGGTTCTTCCAGTTGGTGAACGAGTCGTCGTTGATCGTCACGGGCCTATCTTTCGAGCTAGGTGGCGCTCATATGCTAACCACACCGGCGTTTCGATCACTCACCGGGTGGTTGTGTGGGGTTCTCCAGGGGCCCGGGACCGGTCCCGGCCGAAGGCCCGTGGCGAGCCGGACCGAGGCAGGGCTCAGCCCGTCCGCGATGACGGGCCGGTCCGGCCCGCGAGCGCCGTGGAAGCTGCGCCACATGACGGTGACCAGACCCCGGCCGCGGCCGACCGCACCGGTGATCGTGGCGGTCTCGCGCGGCGCGCTGCCCGGCTCGGCGCCGCCGACCGAGGCGGAGGTGCCGCTGACCACGTGCACGCGGGGCGGCCTGCGGCGCAGGCTCGCCAGGACGGTCCCGGACACCCGGCCGAGCGGCCCGACGGGCGGCCGTTGAGGTGGTTCTCGCCGACCCATGGCCCCGAGGCCGCCGAGCGGACCGCCGCGCCGAGCAACTCCCGCCAGGACGCCGGCTGTCAACGCCCCCTCCGCCCACCGCTGCCGGCGCTTCGGGGCGTCACCGGGGCGGCCGCCGACGCCCCGGGCCACCCGGAAACGCACCAAGTGCCACTCCTGGGCACTGAGGCCGTGAGGGCCGTCGGGGCCCAGGTCCCAGGATCGTTCCGGTCCGTCGGCGCCACTGCCGCAGTCCAGCCGGGCGGGACAGCGGGGCGGCGACTCGCCCCCGGAACACGCCGGCGCGGCGCGAACGGACGCCCGGCCCGGTCGACGCGCTCACGGCCGAGACACCTGTGCACGTTCGGGACGTGACCGACGCCCTCACAGCTCTCCGGCCTTGCCCCGCCCCCCACCCTCGACCTAACCTCATTTTGTGCCGCTAATAAACAAAACCCGTTCGCACAGCGCCGTGCCGGGCAAGGACAACGACCTCACCCGCCTCCGCGTCGCCCTGACCACCTTCTTCGCTCTCGACGGCTTCATCTTCGCGGGCTGGGTCGTCCGCATCCCCGCGATCAAGGAACAGACGCACGCCTCCGCGAGCACGCTCGGACTGGCCCTGCTCTGCGTCTCCGCCGGTGCGGTGGTCACGATGACGCTGACGGGACGGCTGTGCCGGCGCTTCGGCAGCCATCCGGTGACCGTGGTCTGCGCGGTCCTGCTCTCCCTCAGCGTCGCGCTGCCACCGCTCACCCACTCCCCGTCGGCCCTCGGCGCCGTCCTCCTGTTCTTCGGGGCGGCCTACGGCGGCATCAACGTCGCCTTCAACAGCGCCGCCGTCGACCTCGTCACCGCGCTGCGCCGCCCTGTGATGCCCAGTTTCCACGCCGCCTTCAGCCTCGGCGGCATGGTGGGCGCCGGCCTCGGCGCGCTGGTCGCGGGGGCCCTCTCGCCCACCCGCCATCTGCTCGCACTCACCTGCGTAGGCCTGCTGGTGACCGCCCTGGCGGGACCGGCGCTGCTGCGCATCACACCGCCCGCCCCGCCGGAGCGCGTCCCGCACGAGGCGAAGGACCCACGCCGCATGGACCGGCGCACCCGGGGCCTCGTGCTGGTCTTCGGCCTGATCGCACTGTGCACGGCATACGGGGAAGGTGCCCTGGCCGACTGGGGCGCCCTGCACCTGGAGCAGGATTTGGACGCCTCGGCCGGGGTGGCAGCGGTCGGCTACTCCTGTTTCGCCCTTGCCATGACGGTGGGCCGGCTGTCCGGGACCGCACTGCTCGAACGCCTCGGCCGTACCCGCACCGTGGTCGCCGGCGGCACGACCGCGGCGGCCGGGATGCTGGTCGGCGCGCTCGCGAACTCCCTGTGGGCGGCCCTCCTCGGCTTCGCGGTCGCCGGCCTCGGTCTCGCCAACCTCTTCCCCGTGGCCGTCGAACGCGCGGGCGCGCTCGCCGGTCCCGGCGGCGTCGCCACCGCCTCCACGCTCGGCTACGGGGGCATGCTGCTCGGGCCGCCCGCCATCGGGTTCATGGCCGACTGGTTCTCCCTGCCGGCCGCCCTGACGAGCGTGGCGCTACTGGCGGGAATCGCCGCGGCGATCGGCGTCGCCACCCGCAAGGTGGCCGCGGGGTGAAGGCCGCCGGTCGCCCGGAGCCGGGCGTAGCGCTTCGCCAACCGCGCGCCGAACGCCCCGCACGGCGCCGGAAGCGCCACGACGGTCGGACCGGGAGCCGCCGGACGGCCAACCGGACAAGCGCCGGGAAACGCGCCCCCTCGACCGCGCTCCATGCGGCAGACTCACCGGCATGGAGACCGCCGACTTCATCGACACCCTCGACCGCGAGGGACGTCTGCTCGCCACCGCCGCCGCCGCGGCCGGGACCGGCGCCAAGGTGCCGACCTGTCCGGACTGGCAGGTCAGGGACCTGCTGCGGCACACCGGCATGGTGCACCGCTGGGCGACCGCCTTCGTCGCCGAGGCGCGGACCTCGTACCGGCCCGGCGGCGAACTGCCGGATCTGGACGGCGAGGACCTGCTGACCTGGTTCCGCGCGGGGCACCGCCGGCTCGTCGGGGCGCTCGCCGCCGCCCCGGCCGACGTGCAGTGCTGGCAGGTGCTGCCCGCTCCGTCCCCGCTGGCCTGCTGGGCGCGGCGACAGGCGCACGAGACGACCGTGCACCGCGTCGACGCGGAGGCGGCACGCGGCGGTACGGGCGCGGAGATCGTCCCCGGGTTCGCGGTGGACGGCATCGACGAGTTGCTGCGCGGCTTCCACGCACGCCGCCGGAGCGCCGTGCGCACCGATACGCCCCGGGTGCTGCGGGTGCGGGCCACGGACAGGGACGACGCGGTGTGGACCGTACGACTGTCCGCGGAACCGCCCATGACGGAGCGGGACGACGCCGGTGCCGCCGACTGCGAGATCGCCGGACCGGCCGTACAGCTCTATCTGTCGCTCTGGAACCGGCTGCCGTTCCCCGAGGTCGGTGGGGACAGCGCGCTCGCCGGCCTGTGGCGTGAGAAGTCGGGGATCGTCTGGGGCTGACGGCCGGCCGGCGCGCCGGTCAGTCCGTCAGCATCCGGGTCAGCACCGCCCGTTGCACCGGCAGCACCTCACCGTGCGTCTCGCGCCCCTTCTCCGTGAGCGCGACACGGACGCCGCGCCGGTCCTCGGGACACATCGCGCGCTCCAGGAGCCCGTCCTTCTCCAGCCGGGCGATCAGCCGGGACAGCGCGCTCTGGCTGAGGTGGACCCGCTCGGAGATCTCCTGGACGCGCAGGGCGCAGGTGCCGGTGTCCGTCGTGGAGCCGGAGGCGAGCACGTCGAGCACCTCGAAGTCGCTGGCGCACAGCCCGTGTCGGTGAAGGGCGCGGTCTATCTCGCACTGCGTGCGCGCATGCAGGTCCAGAATGTCCCGCCACTGCTCGACCAGCTCCTGCTCGGCCTTCTTCGCCGCCATGACGGCACCGTAGCAGAGAAGTGAATTCATTGCATCAGCATCAAATGCGTCTGCATGTTACTTGGGGCACCCTCCTGGTGCTCTGCGCCGCATCCAGGCCACCACCGGCGTCGCCGACCGCGAACAGGGCATGCCTGCGGACTGCTCAACACCTCCGTCCAGGTCGACGACGCGATCTTCCTCGCCCAAAGGATCATGGGAGAGTGGGCCGGTGAACACAGCGAAGGCCACCGTCGTGGCGGTCGACGAGGTCGAGGCACTCGCGGCGGACGGGCTGCGCCGGCTCACCGCTGCGGCGCGGGAGACGGCCGGGGGCAGCCTCGCCTGGCCGGCCAAGCCCTCGGACCACGCACCCGACCCGACGCTCTACAGCGGCACAGCCGGGATCGTCCCCGTGCTCCTGGAGGCATGGCGGCACTTCGGCGACGACGCCTACGCCGACACCGCCGTGCGTACGGTCCCCGGCCTGGCGGAATCGATCGACGTCCTCGACGACGACTCCCTCTACTTCGGCCGTACCGGGACGGCCCTCGTACTGCGGGCCCTTCACGATGAACTCGGCGACACGGCAGCCGGCGCCGCCGCCGACCGTGCGCTGGAACTCGTACGGTCACGCTTCGACGGAACGCGCTGGGGCGAGTTGTTCGAGCTGATGGGCGGCAACGCGGGAATCGGCCTCGGCGCGCTTGCGGCCGGCGACACCGAGCTGGCCGTCCTCGCCGTGGAACCGTACCTGCGGATGGCGGAGCGGACCCCGGCCGGTGTCCACTGGGCCCACCGGACAGACACCGACTCACGCCTGCACCACCTCTCGCACGGCACCCTCGGCATCGTCCTGGCGCTTGCCCGGGTCGGCCGGGCCACCGGCCGTGCGGATCTGGCCGAGTTGGCGCTGGCCGGTGCCACGGACGTGGTGGCACGTGACGAAGCGGGGCCGAGGGGCTTCCTGGTACGGCACTCCACCCCGCAGTACCTCCCCGACCTGATCGAACCGATCAGCTACGGCTGGTGCCATGGCCCGGCCGGCGACGCCCAGGTCTTCCGGCTGCTGCGGGACATCACGGCCGACCCCGCCTGGCAGGCCCTCGCCGACCGCTGCTGGCACACGGTCACCCACTCCGGCCTGCCCGAACGGCTACGCCCCGGGTTCTGGGACAACAACGGCCGCTGCTGCGGAACCGCGGGTGTCCTCGCCCTGGCCTGCGACCGGATCGCAGAACAGCAGGACCCGCACGACTTCGCCCACGTCCTCGTCGCGGACCTCGCCGACCGTGCGATCCGGGACGCCGGCGGCGCCCGCTGGTCCAACTCCGAGCACCGGGCCACACCGAGCGACCTCGAACCGCGCACCGGCTGGGCGATGGGCAGCGCAGGCATCGTGCGCGAACTCCTGCGCTTCGTACGGCTGAGCCGTGGGGGCGACCCCCGGTACGCCTTCGCCTGGCCGGACCATCCCCCGGTCTCGGCAAAGGTGTCCCTCCCCGCCGCGAGCGACCTGCGAAGCCGGACGACCTGACCCGGCCGGGCGGGCCGCGAGGGCACGGGGGCGCGAGGGAACAGGCCCGGGACGCGAGGGCAGCCGAGGCGGCGAGGGCACGGTGGCGGCACGAGCGGCACGTCACTGCCCGCGCCGCTTCGGCATCACAGCCCGGGCCTGCCGCCCTTGCCGGCGGACCCGCCGTTCTTGCCGCCGGAGCCGTTGCCCCGGCGGGACCGCTCGGCCTTGCCCTGCTGCGGGAAGACAAGGCCGACGGTCTGCGCGAGCTGGCCGACGGC
The DNA here is from genome assembly GCF_043204795.1 of Streptomyces sp. NPDC047706. Taxonomy (NCBI): domain Bacteria; kingdom Bacillati; phylum Actinomycetota; class Actinomycetes; order Kitasatosporales; family Streptomycetaceae; genus Streptomyces; species Streptomyces sp. NPDC047706. The sequence continues at coordinate 66,338 of NZ_JBIDCW010000035.1, forward strand.
CTGCCGGAAGAAGGGTTCGCGGTCCTCGACGATCCTGGTGAACTGCCCGAACACCTCGAACCCCACCAGCCCGTACAACTGCGCCCAGGCCGCCACCAGCGTCACCACCACCTCCGGCGGCAGGTCGGGCGCGAGATCGGTGGCCATCCGCACCGCCTCCGGCCGCAACTCCTGCGCCAACCGCGGCTTGGCCACCCCCAGTCCGCGATGCGCGTCCCGCGCGATGCCGATGAGCAGATGCCCGACGCGCGCGGCGGGCGGGATGGTGGACTGCGGCGCGGTGTACCCGGGGACAGGTGAACCGTAGATCAACGCGTACTCGTGCGGATGCGCCAACGCCCAGTCACGCACGGCCTCGCAGACACGCATCCAGCGCTGCACCGGGCCGGCGTCCGCCACCTCGCCGTGCGCGGACTCGGCGGCGCCGCCGAGTGAGTCGTAGGCGTCGATGATGAGCGCGGTGAGGAGGTCGTCGCGGCTGGGGAAGTACCGGTAGACGGCGGAGGAGACCATGCCTAGTTCGCGGGCGACAGCGCGCAGGGAGAGCTTGGCGGCGCCTTCGGCCGCGAGCTGTTTGCGCGCCTCGTCCTTGATGGCCGCGGTGACTTCGATCCTGGCCCGGGCTCGGGCGCCGAGAGGGGTGCTGCTCGTGGTCATGGGGGGAGTTTTCCATTTTTCGGAGCAGTGCACACGGAGGTGAGCAGTGCTCTCCGGACGGAGCGGTGCACGCGGGTGCGGCACCCCGAGGAGAGGGGAGTGCGCTCCGGAGGGGGCAGCCGCACGCCGGGAGCGGGATGGAGCACCGCTCCTAAGTGAGAGCATCGCTCTTGCTTTAGAGCGATGCTCTCACTCAAACTGAACCCAAGCCAGAGCGAGAGCACTGCTCTCCTTCCACTCCAGGAGCGCCCGCATGTCCACGCATGTCCAGAAGCCCGGCTGGTTCACCGTCAACGTCTTCAACCGCGCGGTCGCCTGGCTGACCCGTCGCGGCATCAGCGTCTGGGGCTCTCGCGTCCTCGCCGTCCGCGGCCGCAAGAGCGGCACCTGGCGCACCACCCCGGTGAACCTGTTGACCGTCGACGGCCGCCAATACCTCGTCGCGCCCCGTGGCCACGTCCAGTGGACGCACAACATGCGGGCCGCGGGTGGCGGGGAGCTGCGGCTCGGCAAGAACGTCGACGCGTTCGCCGCGACCGAGGTCGCCGACGACGACAAGCCCCGGCTCCTGCGCGCCTACCTCAAGCGCTGGAAGGCCGAAGTCGGCGTCTTCTTCAAGGGCGTCGGCCCCGACTCCTCCGACGAGGAGCTGCGCCGTATCGCCCCTGACCACCCCGTCTTCGAGATCAGCTACCCGAGGCCTGCAAGCTCCGCCAAGCTCGGTGACTGACGTCGACGGCCTCGCCGGCGTGGCGGACCCAGAGCTGATGCGCCGGCCTCAGGCCGTACCGCTCCCGGTCGCCCCGTTCCCCTCGTCCGAGTCGCGCTCCCCCTCACCACGGTCCGCCGCGCCCCGCTCCCCCGCGCCACTCACCGCCGCGCCGGTCGCCGCCGTCCCGTGGTCCGCCGCCCCGTGGTCCGCCGTCCCGTTCTTCGTGCTCGCGTTCCCCACAGCCCGCCGGTCCAGCACGGTCATGGCCCGCTGGGCCATGGGATGCGTGCGAACGAGCTCGCCCAGGGACGTGGCGCCCCGCGTGATGTCCCGGAACGCCCTCCAAACCGGCCGGAACCCGGTGAGTGCGGCATGGAAGAGCCCGGGCCGTCGCTCGAAGGCGGTCAGCATCCGCTTGCCGACCGCCATCTCCACGCCCAGCCCGGCCTTGATGGCGAACGCGTAGTTGAGGGCCTGCCGGCGCGTGTCCACCGCGTCGTGCGCCTCCGCGATCCGTACCGCCCACTCCCCCGCGAGCCGCCCCGACCGCAGCGCGAACGAGATGCCCTCGCGGGTCCACGGCTCCAGCAGCCCGGCCGCGTCACCGCACACGAGCACACGCCCGCGCGACAGCGGCGAGTCGTCGGCGCGGCAGCGGGTCAGGTGCCCGGAGGAGATGCTGGGCTCGAAGCCTGCGAGTCCCAGCCGCCCGACGAAGTCCTCCAAGTACCGCTTGGTGGCGGCGCCTTCACCGCGCGCGGAGATCACACCGACCGTGAGGGTGTCGCCCTTGGGGAACACCCATCCGTAGCTGCCCGGGATCGGCCCCCAGTCGATGAGGACACGCCCCTTCCAGTCCTCCGCGACCGTGTCCGGCACCGGGATCTCCAGCTCCAGGCCGAGATCCACCTGACCGAGCTTGACCCCGACGTGTGCACCTATCCTGCTGGCGCTGCCGTCGGCGCCGACCACCGCCCGCGCCAGCAGCGTCTCACCGCCCTGGAGCACGACGGCGACCGAGCGCCGGTCCGGCACCGACGACCCGTGCTGCTCGACCCGCGAGACCGTGACACCCGTACGCAGCTCGGCGCCCGCCTTCTGGGCGTGCTCGACGAGCTGATGGTCGAACTCGGGCCGGTTGATCAGCCCGAAGAGCATCTGCCTGGAGCGCCGCGTACGGCTGAAGCGGCCGTTGTGGGAGAAGGTCACCGCGTGGACGCGGTCCCGCAGCGGCAGTTCGAACCCGGGTGGCAGCGCGTCGCGCGAGGGGCCGATGATCCCGCCGCCGCACGTCTTGTAGCGGGGCAGTTCGGCCTTCTCCAGCAGCAGCACACGCCGTCCCGCGACCGCCGCCGCATAGGCCGCCGAGGCTCCCGCGGGTCCCGCGCCCACCACGAGGACGTCCCACACCTGCTGCCCGTCGTCCGCCGAAGAGTTCTCGCTGCTCACGATGGTCTGCTGCTCCCGATCCGCCGCCTGCCGATCTGTCCCCCCGCATCCTACGGCCGTGATCGCCGCAGGTCGCTGTGGGAGGATCGGCACCGTATGCGCCCCGCACACCAGGGCGCGCCTACACTCACGCGGTCGGGTGCAGCACCCGCGGCAACCACCGACCGCGCGGACCGTACCGGTCCGGCACAGACCGACCCGTACGGAACCCGTACACAGAAGGACAACGTCGCACCTACGAGGAGCGTGCCCATGACGTCGAATCCGGTCGCCGAGACCGTCGCCTCCCTCATGCCCAGGGCGAAGGAGGAGCTCGCCGAGCTGGTGGCTTTCCCATCGGTGGCGGACTTCGACCAGTTCCCGCGCAGTGAGAGCGAGGGTGCGGCGCGCTGGGTCGCGGACGCGCTGCGCGCCGAGGGCTTCGAGGATGTGGCGCTGCTCGACACCCCTGACGGCACGCAGTCGGTGTACGGCTACCTGCCCGGACCGGCGGGCGCGAAGACCGTGCTGCTGTACGCCCACTACGACGTGCAGCCGCCGCTGGACGAGGCCGGCTGGACGACCCCTCCCTTCGAGCTGACCGAGCGGGACGGCCGCTGGTACGGCCGCGGTGCCGCCGACTGCAAGGGCGGCGTGATCATGCACCTGCTGGCGCTGCGCGCCCTCAAGGCCAACGGTGGCGTGCCCGTGCACGTCAAGGTGATAGCCGAGGGCTCGGAGGAGATGGGCACGGGCGGCCTGGAGCGGTACGCCGAGGAGCACCCGGAGCTGCTCGCGGCCGACACGATCGTCATCGGCGACGCGGGCAACTTCCGCGTGGGACTGCCGACGGTGACCTCGACCCTGCGCGGGATGACCCTGGTGCGGGTGCGGGTCGACGCGCTGGAAGGCAACCTGCACTCCGGGCAGTTCGGCGGGGCCGCGCCCGACGCGCTGGCGGCGCTGATCCGCGTACTGGACTCGCTGCGGGCGGAGGACGGCTCGACGACGGTCGACGGTCTGACCTCCGAGGCGCGGTGGGAGGGGCTGCAGTACGCGGAGGAGCAGTTCCGCCAGGACGCCAAGGTGCTGGACGGCGTCGGGCTGATCGGCTCCGGCACGGTCGCCGACCGGATCTGGGCGCGTCCGGCCGTGACCGTGCTCGGCATCGACTGCCCGCCGGTCGTCGGCGCCACTCCGTCCGTGCAGGCGAGCGCCCGCGCGCTGATCAGCCTGCGGGTGCCGCCGGGTGTGGACGCGGCCGAGGCGACGAAGCTGCTCCAGGCGCATGTGGAGGCGCACACCCCGTGGGGCGCGCGGGTCAGCACGGAGCAGATCGGCCAGGGGCAGGCGTTCCGCGCGGACACGTCCAGCCCGGCGTACCAGGCGATGGCCGACGCGATGGCGGTGGCGTACCCGGGTCAGGAGATGCAGTACGCCGGCCAGGGCGGATCGATCCCGCTGTGCAACACCCTCGCCGCTCTCTACCCGCGCGCGGAGATCCTGCTCATCGGCCTGAGCGAGCCGGAGGCCCAGATCCACGCGGTGAACGAGAGCGTCTCGCCCCAGGAACTGGAACGGCTGTCGGTGGCGGAGGCGGAGTTCCTGCGCAACTACGCGGCGAGCTGACCGACCGGTCTGCACCGGATGGCACGTCGTCGGTGACGCGCCGGCCGGCGCCTCGGGTCCATGGCCTGACGCCCCGGGCGACGAGACCACGCGTCGGGCCATGGGCCCAGCCGCAGCAGACACACGGGCCCGCAGAAGACACACAGGCTCACCCGCGGACGACGCACTCGCAGAAGCCACGGTCAAGTCCGGCCCCCTACCCACCGACCGGGATGCCCGCCTCCAGGTACAGCGCCGCACCGCGTTCCCGCGCCCGCAGGGCCCACCGCAGCCGCTCGTACCGGACCGGCGGGAGCAGGCCGGCGGCCTCCTGCTCGGTGACGAAACGCCAGCCGCGCAGTTCGGGGCCGGGCAGCAGCAACTCCCGGGCCGCCGCGGAGTCGAGGCTTCCGCCGTCGAAGAGGAGGCGCAGACCGCCGTACCCGGGCGGCGCGGGCGGCTCCCAGTCGACGACGAGCAGGCGGGGTACGTCGTCCAGGTGGAGCCCGGTCTCCTCGGCGACCTCGCGGATGCCGGCGCGGGCGGGCGCCTCGCCGGGCTCGACGACGCCGCCGGGGAACTCCCAGCCGGCCTTGTAGGTCGGGTCGACGAGCAGCACGCGGTCCCGCTCGTCGAAGAGCAGGACGCCGGCGGCGAGGGTCTCGGCGGTGGGTTCGGGGGTCTGCACGATGTCGCAGACGGGCACGGCACCCGAGCTGACGGCCTCGGCGATCCGGGTCGCGGTCTCGTACGGGGTGAGGGCGCCGTTGTCGACGGGGTGGGCGTCGGCGGTGAGCCAGGACGCCAGGGCGGCCTTGTACGGCTCGATGTGGTCGTACGACCACTGCCGCACCCGTATCTCGCCGTCGGGTAGGTCCTGCGGTATCGCACGGACGGCTATCCGCTCGCGCAGGATCGTTTCGGCCGGGGTGAGCAGGACATGCCGGACGGTGATACGGCGGGCGGCGAGGCCGCCGAAGATCTCGTCGCGGTACTCCTGACGCAGCAGGGTCATGGGCACGACGAGCGTGCCGCCGAGTTCGGCGAGCATGGCGGCCGCCGTGTCGATGACGAGACGTCGCCAGATCGGCAGATCCTGGAAGTCGCCGACCTCGGTGAGGCGTTTGGCCGGCAGCAGGTGCGTGAGTGTGCCGCCGATGACCTCGGGGTCGAAGAGCGTGCTGTTCGGGATCAGGTCGATCAGTTCCCGTGCGGTGGTGGTCTTCCCCGCACCGAACGCGCCGTTGATCCAGACGATCACGGTTCCCCCTCTTCTGTTGGCCCCCTGTGCCTTGCCCGCTCCACCCTGCCACGGAAACCAGCCCCAGCTGAGGGTGCACAAGCGGAAGCGGGGGGGGGGGCCGGGGGGGGGGGGGGGGGGGGGGGGGGGGGGGGGGGGGGGGGGGGGGGGGGGGGGGGGGGGGGGGGGGGGGCGCGGGGGGGGGGCGGGGGGC
>NZ_JBIDCW010000036.1:0-69639 GCF_043204795.1 Streptomyces sp. NPDC047706
TTCTGTCGCAAGATCGTTCCTACCAGGGGCCTTACGCCTGCCCGGACTTGGGGATACCGCGGATCGCGCGACGCGCCTCGTGCTCACGGACGGTATCCGACGGTTACTGGGAACAGCTCAGTAAGTCCTGACAAGTTTTCCCCTCATGGGCGCCCACCGTCACGACGGCAACCACATCGCGACCGAACTGGAGACCCTCTGCAAAGGCATGGGGCTCCCCGTCGCAGAAACAGACGACCGCACTCAAGCCGTCGGCGTGCTGATCTCGTCAGCCGGCACGAGGGCCGCATCACTGGAGTGGTTCGTCTCCACTACCGCACGCTCAGCCGCGGCACGCGAACAGACCGAAGGACTGGCCGACGGACGCGCCGGCCTCCTGCACCGCAGCACACGTGCCTCCGTGCACCACGCACTCACCGGCATCCTCCAGGAACTGGGCTACTCCGTCGCCCACACGACCTCCGGCCTGCGTATCGAGGGCCTACCCGGTGCCTCAGCCGGTGCGGAGACCGCCAGCACCCTCGCGGACTTCCTACGCGGCAGCCTCGACAGCCTGGACGGAGCACGCGATCGCAAGAAACGCGCCGAAGACGGCGAGGATGGTGACGACGGCCTGGCCGGCGTACCCGCCCGCGTGTAACCGCGCCGCCGTCGACAAGCGATGTCGACGCAACCTGAGGCCACACTGCAAAACGTCCTGCAAGACCGGCCTCGCACACCCGCGAGGCCGGTCATCTCCCGTACGCCCGCTTCCAGCGCGCCCGGTGTCGAGCGTCTCCCTGGCCGCGGCCGTTCACCTCGCTCAGGGACAGTAGGGAGGCCCCGTTGTTCCACAAGCCGAGGTGATCGCGGTGCACGGCGAGGATGCCGTGCTGCACCGCGAACCTCTCGGAGGGCCGGCTGAAGCGCGTGGTCGTCACGAACACCGCCAGGTCGGCCCCGAAGTGCACCTTGGCACCCAGCAGATCGCGCAATTCGCGACTCGCGATCGTGCTGCTCGGCGCATAGCGCTTGCACTGGATCACTATGGTCCGCCCGTCCGGGAGACGGCCGACGACGTCGGCGCCGTTATCGTTGGCACCGCCCACCCGCCGGACCTCTGTGCACCCGTCGCGTCGGCACAGGCTTGCGACCAAGTCCTCGAACTCGGTGCCGGTCATCGCGTCCACCTCGGCGAGAGTCCGGTGCCCGGCCTTCACCGCCTCTTCCTGCCGCCACAGACGGTCCCGCCCACGCACGAGCCGGTCTGTACGCCACAGCCACCAGCCCACCGCACCGACGCCGCCAAGGACCAACGCGCCCGTGACGTATGGCCACACGGCCGACCAGAACACCACCAGCAGGACCAGTACCAGGCCACCGCCGGCCGCCACCGCCTTTAGCCGCGCCGCCCGCCGCCTGCGAGCAGCCGCACCCCGTCTACGCCCAGCCACGATCGAAGCCTCCCCCACAGGTCCGTGTACCGCAGTCTGATCAGCCCAAAGCAGCGCGAGAAGGGCGCAAGTTGGCCATGTCCGGATCCCGATTGCCCGACAGGGCCACGTGGGCCCGGTACCGGTGGACGACACGACCACCTCGGACGTCAACGACAGCCACGTCCGCCGCTCTTTCCGGTGGTCACCGGCCCGATCGCCTCCGTAGAGGCCGATTGCGCCGCGACACTCGCCGGGTGGCCGACTCGACATCGCACGCACCAGGCGGACCCGACCCCTCCTCGGTGAGTGGCCGCATGCCGACAGGAAGGACGGCAGTCGGCACCGGCTGCGTACGCTTCCCGCTCGCGCGCCGGGTGTTAGCACCTCGGACGACGTGGCAGGCCCGCCGCCTGGCCGCCGAGTTCGGGCCAGGCATGGACGCTCGCACTGCCTGGGTGATGGCGCGGCTGGCACGGCACCCCGAGGAACAGGTTTACGCGATGCGACTCCTGAACGATGAGGAGAACGCCGGCTGATCTCCGTGCGAGGGCCCGTTGCTGATGCGGCCCTCACACCGCGCTGCAGGGCCGTGCAAGGGGGCTGGCCTGCCCCCGCCATGTTCCCCGGGTGCGCGCCCTGTTGAGTGTCAGTGGACGTTCCTATCGTGGAGGAATGGCTAACGGGGTGTGGCACACCGGATATGGCATAGAGATCAATCTGTCGTTACCCGATCTCGGGCATCCGGGCCGTCCGGAGCTGCTCGGCGAGATCACCGCGAGCATCACCGACCGCGACCCGCAACTGCTGGAATGCCTGGCGCACCACGAGGGGCGGGAGTGTCAGTCGGAGACAGGGGGAAAGCCTCCATGGATGTTCATCCGCCGAGGCCGGGTAGGCGGCCGAAGGCCCCTGGTTGCCTCTCACCTGCCGGTCACACACAAGCCGACCCCGGCGGAGAGCGCTCAGCACAAGGCCACGAAGGAGCGCGTTGTCGAGACCGCCGCGCGGTATGGGCTGGATTCCGAGGCTGAGGTTCCCGTAGCCAACCGGCGGAGCGTAACCGACGCCGTCGTCACCGGGCCCAGCGGTACACGGATCGGCTGGGAGATCCAGTACCACCACGTCAGCCCCAGCAGCGTGCACCGGCGCTCGGTCAATGCTGTGGAGTACGGCATCACGCCCTTGTGGGTGGCGAAGGACCGGACGGCTTCCCTGATCGACCGTGCGCCGTGGGCGCGCGTCGACGACATGCCGTGGAAGGACATCGCCGACGGCAAGGAGATGGTGATCCGCGGCGGGTACCGCCACCTGGAGGTCTGGAAGTGCGTGCCGAGCAGCGACCGCCATTGCCTCGTCAGCGAGGGTGCCGGTCACTGTGGCGCGATTCACGCCGACTGGTTCGTGCCCGCGCTGTGCGTGCCTGAGAAGAAGCCGGTCTACATCGAAGATCTGGTCTTGCAGAGCGCCACGGGGGAGAGCGTCCCGGTCTACGTGCCCAGCCGCGGCAACGGCCGGGCTGGTCGGCACATGTGGGTGTCGGCGGGCGACCGGATGCTGTGGGAGGAGATCGTCGGTGAACGGACCCCTCTACTCCGAGCCACGGCCGAAGAGGACGACGACGTGATCACCTTCGCCGAGCAGGAGATCGACCGCGCCTGCCGGGCAGGAGAAGAAGGCCGGTTCGTCAGCGACACCCGGCTCATCCGTGACCTCGGTCAGCCGACTGGTGGCATCACCCTTCCCCGCATGCCGGTGCAGGGCTCTCGTGATCCGATGCGGATCACCCCAGTCGAGCGGGCCGCCGCCTCCGCCGCGCTGGGATGCCCGACGTGGGAGCTGGGGCCGTGCGCCGGGTGCGGTCAGCTGATGCGCAGGTACGGGCGGTACGCAGCGATGTACTGCCGCGGGTGCCGGGCCGTCCTCAACGGGTGGTAACCAGAGACTGCAACCAAAACTGCAACCAAGCAATGACGAAGGCTCCGACCGTGATCCGGTCGGAGCCTTCGTTTGCCCAGGTGGGCGGCTGCGGAGGATACGAGATTCGAACTCGTGAGGGGTTGCCCCCAACACGCTTTCCAAGCGTGCGCCCTAGGCCTCTAGGCGAATCCTCCGCCGGAAACATTACATGACCGAGAGGAGTGCTCGCGAACTCGTTCCCGCACCTCAGCATCAGGTAGGCTGTGCGAAGCCCCTCACGCGGCGCTATCTGACTGAACTCCCCCAGGGCCGGAAGGCAGCAAGGGTAGGTCGGCTCTGGCGGGTGCGTGGGGGGCGTTTGCGTGTCCGGGGTCTCGGAGGATCCCGCAGACCCTCGGTTCCCGGGCGGATCCCGTTGTCGGTGGCCGCCTATAACCTCGTAGGCGTGTCGTCTCTCGCGCTGTACCGCCGCTATCGCCCGGAGTCGTTCGCCGAGGTCATCGGGCAGGAGCATGTAACCGACCCGCTGCAGCAGGCGCTGCGGAACAACCGGGTCAATCACGCGTACCTGTTCAGCGGTCCGCGTGGCTGCGGCAAGACGACCAGCGCCCGGATCCTGGCCCGCTGCCTGAACTGCGAGCAGGGGCCGACGCCGACGCCGTGCGGTGAGTGCCAGTCGTGCCAGGACCTCGCGCGCAACGGCCCCGGTTCGATCGACGTCATCGAGATCGACGCCGCTTCGCACGGTGGTGTGGACGACGCCCGTGAGCTGCGGGAAAAGGCCTTCTTCGGGCCCGCGGGCAGCCGCTACAAGATCTACATCATCGACGAGGCCCACATGGTCACGTCGGCCGGTTTCAACGCACTCCTCAAGGTCGTCGAGGAGCCCCCGGAGCACCTGAAGTTCATCTTCGCCACCACCGAGCCCGAGAAGGTCATCGGGACCATCCGGTCGCGTACGCACCACTACCCGTTCCGCCTGGTGCCCCCCGGGACCCTGCGGGACTACCTCGGCGAGGTGTGCCGCCAGGAGGACATCCCGGTCGAAGACGGTGTCCTGCCGCTCGTCGTGCGGGCCGGAGCCGGATCCGTACGTGACTCCATGTCCGTCATGGACCAGCTGCTCGCCGGCGCCGGTGCGGACGGTGTGACGTACGCCATGGCCACGTCGCTGCTGGGCTACACGGACGGTTCCCTGCTCGACTCCGTCGTCGAGGCGTTCGCCACGGGTGACGGCGCCGCCGCCTTCGAGGTCGTCGACCGCGTGATCGAGGGCGGCAACGACCCGCGCCGCTTCGTCGCGGACCTGCTGGAGCGGCTGCGGGACCTGGTCATCCTCGCGGCCGTTCCGGACGCCGTCGAGAAGGGGCTCATCGACGCCCCCGCCGATGTGCTGGAGCGGATGCAGGCCCAGGCGGGCACGTTCGGCCCCGCCGAGCTGAGCCGCGCCGCCGACCTCGTCAACGAGGGCCTGACCGAGATGCGCGGCGCCACCTCCCCCCGCCTGCAACTCGAGCTGATCTGCGCGCGCGTACTGCTGCCGGCGGCCTACGGCGACGAACGTTCGACGATGGCCCGCCTCGACCGCCTGGAGCGGGGCGTGAGCTTCTCCACGGGCGCCGGCGCGCCCGCCATGGGGTACGTGCCCGGGCCCGACGTGCACGCGGGAGCGCCCGCGGGCTCGGCCACCGGTGCGCCCGTTCCGCCGGGCGCTGGAGTCGCGGCCGCCCGAGCCGCCGTACGGGCCTCGGGCGGCGGTACGCCGGAGCCGGGCGGGGGCCCGTCCGGCCCCGGCGACCAGCGGGGTGACGTACACCCCGGCGGTCAGGGCGCCCCCGCGGCCCCCGGCACGGGCGAGCCCGCCCCGCAGCCGCCCTCGGCCCCCGCGCCCACCGCACCCCCGGCACAGCCCTCCGCCCCGGCCGCGCCCGGCGCCTGGCCCACCGCCGCTCCCGCCGGTTCCGGCGCCACCCGGCGCCCCGGTGGCTGGCCCACGGCCGCGCCCCCCGGCGGCGCCCGCGCCTCGACGGCTCCTGTTCCCGCCCCCCAGGCACCCGCACCGGCGCCCACACCCACGCCCGCGTCGGCCCCGCCGGCCTCCCCGCCCCCGGGAGGCGGCCTCGACCCCCGTTCCCTCTGGCCGAACATCCTCGAAGCGGTGAAGAACCGCCGCCGTTTCACCTGGATCCTCCTGAGCCAGAACGCCCAGATCGCGGGCTTCGACGGCACCACCCTCCAACTCGGCTTCGTCAACGTCGGCGCCCGCGACAACTTCGCGAGCAGCGGCAGCGAGGACGTACTGCGGCAGGCACTGGCCGAGCAGTTCAACGTCCACTGGAAGATCGAGGCCCTCGTCGACCCCTCGGGCGGCGGCTCGGTTCCCCCGCCGCCGGGCAGCGGCGGCGGAGGCGGATACGGCGGCGGGACGTCCGGCGGCCACGGCGGCGGAGGCGGCGCCACGGGTCACGGCGCTGGTGGCGCCGCGAACGGTGGCTACGGCGGCGGCACGCAGGCGGGCACCGGCGGCGGTGCCACGACCGCCCAGCGCCCGGCGCCCACGCAGCCCACCTCGGCCGCGCCCGCCCAGGCCGGTGCGTCACCCGCTGCGGCGGCCGTTCCCACCCACACCCCTGCGCGGCCCTCCGCGCCGGAACCGCCACCCGTCTCCATCGAGGACGACGTCCCCGAGGACGACGACCCCGACCTGGACGAGTCGGCCCTCTCCGGCCAGGAACTGATCGTGCGGGAGCTGGGGGCGACGGTGATGGACGAGTTCTCGAACGACTGAGGCGCACCGCCGCGGGAGCCTGCGAGGCCCGAGGCCCGAGGCCCGAGGACCGGGGAATCAGGGGGCCGGGAGTCAGAGGGCCGGGAGTCAGGGGGCCGGGAATCAGGGGCCGGAAGCTGCGGCCCGTTGTCTGAGACCGGAGACCGGAGACCGGAGACCGGAAGCCGCGTACCTTGCCCCGGCTGATCGCAGAGCGGCGGCGGCCTGAGAGCGGCGGCTCGACGCGATGTCCGGTGGCCGCCCCCTTCGGAGAAACGCACAACGCCTCGCCCTCCCCTCCTTGGGCATCCCCCACAAACCCGCCCCGCCCGCTCCCGTTAGGCTGACCCCGTGAAGGTCCTCGTCATCGGTACCGGCGCCCGCGAACACGCCCTGTGCCGTTCCCTGTCCCTCGACCCCGCAGTCACCGCGCTGCACTGCGCCCCCGGCAACGCCGGCATCGCCGAGGTGGCCGAGCTGCACCCGGTCGACGCGCTGGACGGCGCGGCCGTGACCGCCCTTGCCGAACGGCTCGGCGCCGACCTGGTGGTCGTGGGCCCGGAGGCCCCGCTGGTCGCGGGGGTCGCGGACGCCGTGCGTGAGGCGGGCATCGCCGTCTTCGGCCCCTCCAAGGAGGCCGCGCGACTGGAGGGCTCCAAGGCGTTCGCCAAGGACGTCATGGCCGCAGCAGGGGTCCCGACCGCCCGCTCGTACGTCTGTACGACGGAAGCGGAGGCCGACGAGGCCCTCGACGCCTTCGGCCCGCCGTACGTCGTCAAGGACGACGGCCTCGCCGCGGGCAAGGGCGTCGTCGTGACCGCCGACCTCGACGCCGCGAGGGCGCACGCCGCCGCCTGTGACCGGGTCGTCATCGAGGAGTACCTTGACGGCCCCGAGGTCTCCCTCTTCGCGGTGACCGACGGTGACGCGGTCGTCCCGCTCCAGCCGGCCCAGGACTTCAAGCGCGCGCTCGACAACGACGAGGGCCCGAACACCGGCGGCATGGGCGCGTACTCCCCGCTGCCCTGGGCCGACCCGAAGCTCGTGGACGACGTCCTGCGGAGCGTGCTCCAGCCCACCGTCGACGAGCTGCGCCGCCGCGGCACCCCCTTCTCCGGCCTCCTCTACGCCGGTCTGGCGATCACCGGCCGGGGCGTACGGGTCATCGAGTTCAACGCCCGTTTCGGCGACCCGGAGACCCAGGTCGTCCTGGCCCGCCTGAAGACCCCCCTCGCGGGCATCCTGATGGCCGCCGCCACCGGCAACCTCGCGAGCCTCGAACCCCTCCGCTGGAGCGACGACGCGGCCGTCACCGTCGTCATCGCCTCGCACAACTACCCCGGCACCCCCCGTACGGGCGACCCGATCACCGGCCTCGACGCGGTGGCCGCGCAGGACGCCCCGCACGCCTACGTCCTGCACGCGGGCACGCGGCGGGACGGCGACAGCGTCGTCAGCGCGGGCGGCCGGGTCCTGTCCGTCACCGCGACGGGCGGCGATCTCACCGAGGCCCGCGAACGGGCGTACCGCGCCGTCACCCGCGTCCACCTGGACGGCTCCCAGCACCGGACGGACATCGCGGCGAAGGCGGCGACGGGCGCCTAGCCCGAACCTCGCCCCTGCCCCTCGCCAGCCGCCTGACCAGGCACTCCGCAGGCCCCGGATTCCTCTCGGATCCGGGGCCTGATCCTTGCCCTGCGTCATACACCTTTCCCCAGAGCCATTCCATCGAGTGACCGATGTCCTATCCGGCTGACGGGGGCCGGGGCCCCAACTAGGGTGCGGCGCAAGCGTTCCGGCACTTGGCCCACCGGCATTGCGATGTCAGTGGTGGGTGCCACAGTGGGGGAGTGAGCAACGCCAGGACAGCCAGCAATGCCAGGACGGGAGGGGGTGAGGTCCGGACGTGATGGGCATCGGTGTGGAGACAGGGACACTGACGGCGCGTGCCCGCGCGCTGGCCGTGCTGCGGGTCCGCAGCAGGGCGCTCGCCGTCGCCGTGCTGCCCGCGGCCGTGGCCGTGGTCCTGCTGGCGGGCGGTTCCACCGGCCATCTCGCAGGCAGGGGGTGGGACGGCGCCCGCTGGGCGGTGAGCGCGGTAGCGCTCCTCGTGCTGCTGGCCGCCGGCGGCTTCGCGCTGCTCCTCGCCCGCGCCCGCCCCGCCATGAGCCCCACGGTCCCGATCGCCGAGGCGGCCGCCCCCGACCTGTACCGGCTGGTGCGCGACCTCGCCGACCGCCTCGACGTCCCTGCCCCCTCCGCCATAGCGCTCACCCCGGACTGCGACAGCTGGCTGGAGGACCGCACCCATCCGTCCCACGGGCCCCCTGCCCGGCCGGACGACCGCGACGGGACGGCGGGTCCCGACCGACGGCACGGCCATCGCCGTACGACGGCCAGCCCCGTTCTGGTCATCGGCTCCCCCTTCCTGTGGTGGATGCGCGTCGGCGAACTGCGCGCGGTCCTCGCCCCGGTCGTCGCCGGTACGGGACCCTCGGCACACCCCGACATAGCCGCCGCCCGGCGCTTCGTACGGGCCCTGGACGCGGCGGTCGCCGTGGCCGCGGCGCCGGGCCGCGGACCAGCGATCCGTACGGTGTACGCGGGCGCCGGCCGGCTGGCCCGCGTGCTGCTGCGCAGCTGCCGGGAGCACGCGGCCGAGATGGAGCGCGGGGTCGCCGCCGCGGCGGCCGAGCGTGCACAGGCTGTGGACTACGGGCTGCGAATCGTCGCGCAGGAGCAGGTGGGGCTCGCCTACGCCGGCTGGGACCGCCTGCTCACCCGGGTCGCGCTGCCCGCCTGGCGCATGGGCCGCTGGCCGTCACGGCTGGACGCGGGCGTCGTCGCGGCCCTCACCGAGCTGTCCCGGCGTGACCGCCTGGCCGAGGGCTTCGCCTCCCGGCTCGGCGAGCGCCCCGCGTGCGACCTGCTCGAAGAGCCCGGCCTGGTGGACGAAGCCACCTCGCTGCTCGCCGCCCGCCTCTTCCACGGGGGTCCGGCGGAGTCCGGCCCCGACTGGTCGCCGGTGGCCTGGCAGGAGTATCCGGACGAGGTCGTGGACCGCAAGTGGCGCACCGACGCGGCCCGCCTCCACCGCGTCCTGGACACCCTCGGCGTACGCCGCACCACCCGCGACACCGACCATGGCCCGACCCTGGCCCGAGTCCTGAACCACTTGACGGACCCGGCCCCCACCTCGGACCTCGAGGACCACGACGCACCGGGCAGCACATCAGCGCCCCCGGCCACGCTCCGGAACGCACACCCCCCCACCGGTCCCGCCACCCCGGCCGCCCCTGACACAGACCCAACCTCGTCCCCGGCCACGTCTCCGCCCTCGGCCACCGACCCGACCTCATCTCCGCCCTCGGCCCCGCCCCCGGCCCCGGCCCCGGCTTCGGCCACCGACCCGTCGTCGGACGCGGACCCGACCCAGGCCACAGACGCCGCCGCGGCCACCGACCCGTCGTCGGACGCGGACCCGACCCAGGCCACAGACCAGACCTCGGGCATCGGGACGGCCCCGGTCACAGGCCCGGCCCCCACCGACCCGGCCTCGGCCCTGGACGCCGCCCCAGCCCCCTGCACCGACCGGGAAAACCTCTGCTCCCTCGAAAACCCCGAAGGCCTCAGGACCCCCACCACCGCCGGAGACTTCGCAGACCCCATAGTCCCAATGCACCCAGCAGCCCCCACACCCCCCACACCCCCCACACCCCCCACAACGCCCAAGGACCCGGCAGCCCCCACAGACCCAACCGACCTCAAAGCACTGCATGACATCGTCGACCTGGAGAACTTGGACGACCCGGAGACCCTGATGGACCCGGACGACCCGGAGGACCTTGCCCCCTCCGACCCCCGCAGCGCCGCCCTTGCCGCGGGCCTCCGCGCTGAACTCGCCCGCGAGGAGGCGACCGGCACCCCACCGCGCGCAACCGTGCCCGTCCTCACCCCCGACGCCCTCTGGGACGACGGCGCCCTCCCCCTCTTCCCGCTCCAGCCCCCGCGCACCCCCCGCGAGCTGCTCGCCGATCACGTCACGGCGATGGTCTGCTGCGCCGCGATGGACACCGCAGGCGCCACCCCCGGCCTGGACTGGCTCGACGGCCCGTCCCTCCTGGTCAAGGGCGAACGGGCCGCCGACCTGACCCCTCGGGTCCTGAGCCTCATAGAGGACGGCGACCCGGCCCCGCTGAGAGCCTGGCTGGCCGAGGTCGGGATACGCCCGGAGAAACCCGTGCGGCTCGTCTGAGCCCGGCCGGCCCTCGGTCACCGGCGCATCCCGTCCGAGCTCAGCCGCCGAGGCTCCGGCGCGTCCGAGCTCCAGCCACCCAGCCACCCAGTCACCCAGGCTCCGGCCGCCGAAGCTCCGGCCCTCCGCCCCACCTCCCGCGGAGCCATCGCTTCCGCTTTCGGTCAATTCGAAACGAACAGTGACGGAGTCCGTGCGTAATGTGATGTGCTGGGTACTGAACGCGCACATGGCAAACGCACTCGACATAGGACAGTCGCGGTAAGACGGCCGCACCGTGCCGCGCCACAGCGCGCTCACCACCGCCGGAGAGCGACCGCACCACCGGAAACGAACGGCGCCGAGGGAGGGGAAGCGACCATGGGGTCGGAGCAGATTCGCCGCTGGGAGTCGGGAGCCCTGGCACACGCGGTGACGGATCCTTTCGGCCAGGGCCCGCTCCCCTGGCTGCGCGGCAGCGAGACGTACTTCGACGACACCGGACAAGTCGTCCCCTGGTACGTGGACCCGGTCCCCGGCGCCCGGCAGCCTCCCGGCGGCGCCGCCTCCCGTGTCCCCGGCCCCCGCTCCGGCGGACCACGGGCCGCCGACGACGTGCGCCGCCAGATCAAGGGCTTCATCTCCACCGGCGCGGTGGCTCCCGGCGAGGCCGTGGACTTCCACGTGACCGTCGACCCGCCCCAGGAATTCGCCGTCGACATCTACCGCATCGGCCACTACGGCGGCCACGGCGCGGCCAAGATCACCACCAGCCCTCGCCTCTCGGGCATCGTCCAGCCCCCACCGCTGACCGCCGATCGCACGGTCTCCTGCCACCACTGGTGGCTGTCGTGGCGGCTGCAGATCCCGTCGTACTGGAGTGCGGGCGCATACGTCGCGGTCCTCACCACCGCCGACGGCTACCGGTCCCACGTGCCCTTCACGGTCCGCAACGACCACCCGGCCGACCTGCTGCTGGTGCTGCCGGACGTCACCTGGCAGGCGTACAACCTCTATCCCGAGGACGGCCGCACCGGGGCGAGCTTCTACCACGCCTGGGACGAGAACGGCCGGCTGCTCGGCGAGTCCGACGCCGCGACGACCGTCTCCTTCGACCGGCCGTACGCCGGCGCGGGCCTGCCCCTGCACGTGGGCCACGCCTACGACTTCATCCGCTGGGCCGAGCGCTACGGCTACGACCTGGCCTACGCGGACGCACGCGACCTGCACGCCGGGCGCGTCGATCCCGCCCGGTACCGGGGCCTGGTCTTCCCGGGCCACGACGAGTACTGGTCCACGCACATGCGCCGCACGGCGGAGCTGGCCCGCGAGCACGGCACGTCCCTCGTCTTCCTCTCCTCCAACTGCATGTACTGGCAGGTGGAGTTGGGCCCGTCCCCGTCCGGCACCCCGAACCGGCTCCTGACCTGCCGCAAACGCAAGGGTCCGGGCAGGCCGGTGCTGTGGCGGGAGATCGACCGCCCGGAGCAGCAGCTGATCGGCATCCAGTACGCGGGCCGGGTCCCCGAACCGCGTCCGCTGATCGTCCGCAACGCCGGCCACTGGCTGTGGGAGGCGACCGGCGCGCACGAGGGCGACGAGATCGAGGGCCTCGTGGCCGGAGAGGCCGACCGCTACTTCCCGCGCACCCCGCTGCCCGACCACGACGAGCGCATCCTGCTCGCCCACTCCCCGTACACCGACAGCGAGGGCGTCCTGCGCCATCAGGAGACGTCCCTCTACCGCGCCCCTTCCGGTGCCCTGGTCTTCGCCGCCGGAACGTTCGCGTGGTCCCCGGCACTGGACCGGCCCGGCCATGTGGACGCCCGCGTCCAGCGGGCCACCGCGAACCTCCTGGACCGCATCTGCAAACGTGAGTGACCGGTCCGGCCGCCCGGCGCGACCGGTCACCACGCCCCCTGACCCGCTGTCCGCGCCCAGCCCGGCATACGGGAGAATCGACCCACTTGGACAGAACCACGGGGAGGAACCGTGTCCGGATTCGTCGAAAAGCCCGAGCCGACCGAGGTCCCCGGCCTGGTGCATCTGCACACCGGCAAGGTGCGAGAGCTGTACCGGAACGAGGCGGGCGACCTCGTGATGGTCGCCAGCGACCGCATCTCCGCCTACGACTGGGTGCTGCCGACCGAGATCCCCGACAAGGGCCGCGTCCTCACCCAGCTGTCGCTGTGGTGGTTCGACCAGCTCGCCGACCTGGTCCCCAGTCATGTCCTGAGCACCGAACTCCCGCCGGGCGCCCCCGCCGACTGGGCGGGCCGCACCCTGATCTGCAAGTCACTGCGGATGGTCCCCGTGGAGTGCGTGGCCCGCGGCTACCTCACCGGCTCCGGCCTGGCCGAGTATGCCGAGTCCCGCACGGTCTGCGGCCTCGCTCTCCCCGAAGGCCTTGTCGACGGCTCCGAGCTCCCCGCCCCGATCTTCACCCCGGCCACCAAGGCGGAGGTCGGCGAGCACGACGAGAACGTCTCCTACGAGGAGGTCGCCCGTCAGGTCGGCGCCGAGACCGCCGCCCAGCTGCGCCAGGCCACCCTCGCCGTCTATCAGCGCGCCCGCGACATCGCCCGCGACCGGGGGATCATCCTCGCGGACACCAAGTTCGAGTTCGGCTTCGACGGTGAGGACCTCGTCCTCGCCGACGAGGTCCTCACCCCCGACTCCTCCCGCTTCTGGCCGGCCGACCGGTGGGAGCCGGGCCGTTCGCAGCCGTCGTACGACAAGCAGTACGTCCGTGACTGGCTGACCTCGGCCGAGTCCGGCTGGGACCGGGCAGCCGAGCAGCCCCCGCCGGCGCTGCCGCGGCACGTCGTCGAGGCGACCCGGGCCAAGTACGTGGAGGCGTACGAGCGTCTGACGGGCCTCAGCTGGTCGTAGCCGGATGAAAGGCCCGGCAGAAGACGAAGAAGCCCCCCGGCCGGAACCGGGGGGCTTGTCCAGAGCGGACGACGAGGCTCGAACTCGCGACCTCAACCTTGGCAAGGTTGCGCTCTACCAACTGAGCTACGTCCGCAGTGCGCCGTGGCGCGACAGCAACTATACCCAACCCCGCTCGCGGGCGAGACGGACAGCCGCATGCCGGTTCTCCACCCCGAGCTTGGACACGGCCGACGACAGATAGTTCCGCACGGTCCCCGGGGAGAGCGCCGCCCGCTCGGCGACCTCGGCGACCGGGGCCCCGTCGGCGGCCAGCTCCAGCACCTCGGCCTCCCGCGCGGTGAGCGGCGAGTCCCCGGCGGAGATGGCATCGGCGGCCAACTCCGGGTCGACGTACCGGTTCCCGGCGTGGACGGTGCGGATGATCTCCGCGAGCCGCTGCGCGCTGACCGTCTTCGGCACGAACCCCCGCACGCCTGCCGCCAGCGCCCGCTTCAGATGCCCCGGCCGGCCGTGGCTGGTGACGATCAGCGTCCTGCAGCCGGGCAGTTCGGCCCGGAGCGATGTGGCGACCTTCACACCGTCGGCGCCGGGCATCTGGAGATCCAGCACGGCCACGTCGGGTTCGTGCGCCCGCGCCATCGCCAGCGCCTCGGGCCCGCTCGCCGCCTCGGCGACCACCATCAGGTCGTCCTCCAGCGACAGCAGGGCGGCCAGCGCCCCCCGGATCAGATGCTCGTCGTCGGCGAGCAGCACGCGCACCGTCACTACGCCACCTCTTGCACGGAGGCCGCCAGCGGCACCTCGGCCACCACCCGGAACAGCCCCCGCCCGGCGGGCCCGGCCTCCAACGTCCCGTCGACCGCCGCCAGCCGCTCCCGCAACCCCGCCAGCCCGGATCCCCCTCCGCCACCGGCGGTCCCGGCAGCCCCGTTGTTCTCCACCGTCAGCACCACACGCCCCTCGGTCACCCGCAGCCTCACCACACACAACGCGGCATCCCCGTGCCGCAGCACATTGGTGGTGGCCTCCCGCACCACCCACCCCAGCGCCGACTGGACCTCGCCCGGCAGCCCCGCCGCCGCGTCCTCCCCGGACACCTCGCAGGAGATCCCGGCGGCCGTCAGCACGCCGTGCGCACCGGCGAGTTCGACGCCGAGGTCGGCCTCCCGGTATCCGCGGACGACATCGCGCACCTCGCGCTGGGACTCCCGCGCGATCCGCTGCACCTCGATCATCTGGTCCACCGCCTCGGCGCGCCCCCGCCGCGTCAGCCGCACGGCCAGCTCGCTCTTCAGCGCGATCACGGCGAGGTTGCGTCCCATCACGTCGTGCATGTCCCGCCCGAACCGCAGCCGTTCCTCCGCCACGGCGAGCCGCGCCCGCGTCTCACGTGCGGCGTCGAGTTCGTAGACGGCGTCGAGCAGCCAGACAGAGAAGACGGAGGTGAAGGCGAGGAACCCGGCGCCGAGCAGGACGACGAACGAGACGACCAGCGCGGAGGTCACGGACGCGTGCATCGGGTACGCCAGGAGTCCAGCGCCCACCGCGAAGCCCCCGACGACCGCGAACACCCGCCGCCGGTCACGCACCCCGAGCGCGATGATGCCGCCGCCGAAGACCACGACGACCCCGAAGACCGACCCCGCGGCGGAATCGACGCCGTCACGGTCCGGGCCGTGCTCCGAGACCGCCAGGGCCACGACGGCGTAGGCCGCGGTGACCACGGCGAGCGTCCACATCAGCCGCACGGGCTGCTCACGCCGACCCCGGGTCCAGTCCAGCGCCCGCGAGGCGGTCACGGCGCCGATCGCGCAGTGCGCGCCCACCACCAGCATCAGCAGGCCGCCGAGCCGCGGCCCCACCGCGCCGACGGCGGGAAGCCCGGCCGTGAGGAACTCGATCACCGCGAAGAAGTGGAACGACCACCGCGTGTACGTCTCCACCTTCGCCGGCGTGCTCTTCCCCCGCCACCAGCTCCCCGGCCTTGACACCTGCCTGCCCCTTCCCTCCGTCAGCGTCGCGGTTCCCAGCGGAACCATCGCCGTACAGCAAACACGGCGACGGCGATCCAGACCAGCGCGACCGCCATGGCGCCGAGGGCCTCGGACGCCGGCAGGTTCCCGGTCCATCCCCCGCGGACCAGCGTGACGGCGGGCGTCAGCGGCAGCAGCTCGCACACCGCGGCCAGCCGGTCGGGCAGCACCTCCAGGGGCACGGTCACACCCGAGCCGAGCATGGACACGAACATCATCGGCAGGCTGGTCACCTGGGCGCTCTCGGCGGTTCTGGTGAACGTGGCCGTGACCGCGGCGAGCGCCCCGCACAGCACCAGCCCCAACAGCACACCGGCCACCGCGAGATGCGGCGCGGGCGGCGCCCCGAGGTCGAGAACGACCGTGCTGCCGGCCGCCAGCAGCACGCACTGCGCCAGCCCGATGCCGGAGGCCGGCAACGCGGCCCCGACGAGGATCTCCGCGTCCCGCAGCTCACCGGTGCGCAACCGCTTGAGCACCAGCTCCTCACGTCGCACCACATAGACATTGGTGAGCGCCGCGTACACCGCGAAGAGCAGGGAGAACCCGATCGCGGCGGGCAGCAGGACGGTCCCCACCGTGAGCCCGGCGTCCGCGAGATCCATTCCGTCGATCGCCGCCCGCACGCTCAGCGGAAGCAACAGCGGCACGAGCACGGCCGTGACGAGTGTCGCCCGGCTCCGTCCCAGCAGCGTCAGCTCCGCCCGTGCGAGGGCGTTCATCCGTCCGGTGACCGTGGTCATACGGCCGCCACCTCCTCCTTCTCCGCTGTGGACATCCGCCCGGCGATCTGCAGGAAGGCCTCCTCCAGCGAGGCGCATCGCACATCGAGCCCGCGCAGTTCGACCCCGGCGCCCCGGGCCCACACCAGTACTTCGGTGGCCGTCCGCTGCACCTCGTGCGTGCGCAGCCGTACGGTCCGCCCGTGCACCTCGTGGCCGACGACCCCCAGCTCAGCGAGGGCCGGTAGATCTCCGAGGTGGTAGGCGTCCGGCAGCTCGAAGGAGATCCGGGCCGGCTGGGACGCCGTCACCTCGGCGGGCGTGCCGGCCGCCGCGATCCGCCCCTTGTGCAGGATCGCCAGCCGGTCGGCCAGGCCCTCGGCCTCCTCCAGGTAGTGCGTGGTCAGCAGGACCGTCGTCCCGGCGTCCCGCAGCTCCCGCACCAACTCCCAGGTGTCCCGGCGCCCTTCGGCGTCCAGCCCGGTCGTCGGCTCGTCCAGGAACAGCACCTCGGGCCTGCCGAGCAGCGCCAGCGCCAGATCCAGCCGCCGTCGTTCACCCCCGGAGAGCTGCTTCACGCGGACGCCGGACCGCCGGCCGAGCCCGACGAGCTCCAGCGCCTCGTCCACCGGCCGCGCCCCGCTCGTACAACCCGCCCACATCCGGACGGTCTCCACGACGGTCAGCTCGGAGGGAAAGCCCCCCTCCTGCAACATCACCCCCGTGCGCGACCGTACGGCGGCCCGCTGGGCGTAGGGATCGTGCCCCAGCACCCGCACCCGGCCCCCGGTCGGTGCCGCGAGGCCTTCCAGCAGTTCGACGGTCGACGTCTTGCCCGCCCCGTTGGTGCCCAGCAGCGCGAAGACCTCGGCATGTTTCACGTGGAACGTGATCCCGCGCACCGCCTCGAACCCGCCCCCGTAGACACGCCTCAGGTCGGTGACCTCAATCACGTGCTCGTGCTCGTTCGTGTTCATGCCTTCAGCATCACGGCGGCAGAAGCCCGGAAGCAGTGCGCGCTGTCATGCCTGCGCATGACAAATGTCAGACGCCCGGCGCAGGGGGAAAACGCCGAAGGCCCCGGTCATTGACCGGGGCCTTCGCAAAGAGAGCGGACGACGAGGCTCGAACTCGCGACCTCAACCTTGGCAAGGTTGCGCTCTACCAACTGAGCTACGTCCGCATGCACCCCGATCGTCGGCCTGAAAGAGAAGCCATCGATCGGTGCGAGCACCAGCCTACCTGATCCACAAGAGTGGTCCGGACGGCGATGCAGAGCGGGTGACAGGAATTGCACACTGCGCCTTCCCCCTGGAAGGGGGATGTTCTACTACTGAACTACACCCGCATGTACTCCGTGAGCTGGGATTTTTTCCTCCCCGCCCGGCGGCGTGCTCCAGACTCTAGCTGATCACCCGGGGTGCTGTGCAAGTCGGTTGCACCGGGCGGCGGCTGAGCGCCCGTCGGGGCCCGGCCCACGGAGTCGGTTCGGGCGGCCGGGCTCACTGCGCCGCGGTGAACGCCTCGTAGACCTTCTTGGGGATGCGGCCCCTCGCGGGTACGTCCATCTTGTTCGCCTGCGCCCAGGCCCGCACGGCCGCCGGGTCCGGGGCGACCTCCGTCTGCCGGTAGGCCTTGCCCGACCTCGACCGCTTGCGGCCGGCGTCCACGTAGGGCGCGAGCGCCTTACGCAGCTTCTTGGCATTGGCTTCATTCAGGTCGATCTCGTACGACTTGCCGTCGAGTCCGAAGGCGATCGTTTCCGCCGCTTCCGAGCCGTCGATGTCGTCAAAGAGAGTGACCACGACCTTCTGCGCCACGAATATCGGTCCCTTCGTACGGCATGTCTATCCAGCTCAGCTGGGACCTCATGCCGAGTGTCGGCTTTTGCCAATTCATTTGTACAGTGCCCGGCAAAGCATTGTGAAGCCCGACTAAATCTCTCCGCGTGTCCCGACGCAATAGCTCTCGCGGGTGGATCTCGCATCTTTCCCGGAACTTTTCGTGAACGCGCTCTGTCGATGCATGACTGTGACCATCGATCCGTAGCTTCCTACAACTCTACCCGCGTAGAAATTTTGTGCGGGTAGTCTGAAGGAACCTGCTCAGCACCACACACCGGGAGTGCCAGTGGCACGCGTCGTAGTCGACGTCATGCTCAAGCCGGAGATCCTCGACCCCCAGGGCCAGGCGGTGCAGCGCGCACTGCCGCGCCTCGGTTTCGACGGCATCTCCGACGTACGTCAGGGAAAGCGATTCGAACTGGAAGTGGACGGACCGGTCGACGAGGCCGCGCTCGCCCGCATCCACGAGCTCGCGGAATCCTTCCTCGCCAACACCGTGATCGAGGACTTCGCCATCAAGGTGGAGGAAGTCGCGGAGGCCGCCAAGTGACCGCTCGTATTGGCGTCGTCACTTTCCCGGGCAGCCTCGACGACCGGGACACGCAGCGCGCGATCCGTATCGCCGGCGCCGAACCCGTCGCCCTCTGGCACAGGGACAAGGGCCTCAAGCAGGTCGACGCGGTGGTGCTGTGCGGAGGTTTCTCCTACGGCGACTATCTGCGCGCCGGCGCCATCGCCCGCTTCTCGCCGGTGATGGAACCCCTGATCGAGCAGGCTAAGTCCGGACTGCCGGTGCTCGGCATCTGCAACGGCTTCCAGATCCTCACCGAGGCCCACCTGCTGCCAGGCACGATGCTGCGCAACAACCACCTGCACTTCATCTGCCGCGACCAGAAGCTGCGGGTGGAGAACGACCGGACCGCCTGGACCAGCGACTACAGCGCCGGCCAGGAGATCCACATCCCGCTGAAGAACATCGACGGGCAGTACGTCGCCGACGAGCGCACCCTCGACGAACTGGAGGCGGAGGGCCGCGTCGCCTTCCGCTACCTGGACGTCAACCCCAACGGGTCCCAGCGCGACATCGCCGGCGTCACCAACGAGACCGGGAACGTCGTGGGCCTCATGCCGCACCCGGAGCACGCAGTCGAGTCCCTCATCGGCACCGGCCGCACCGACGGCCTGCCCTTCTTCACCTCGATCCTCAAGAAGCTGGTCAACGCATGAGCAGGACGCCTCTGGACACGGTCGAGCACGCGGCCGCGACCCCCGACGTCGAGCTGCCCTGGGCCGAACTCGGCCTGAAGAAGGACGAGTACGAGCGCGTCGTGGAGATCCTCGGCCGTCGCCCGACCGGCGCCGAGCTCGCCATGTACTCGGTGATGTGGTCCGAGCACTGCAGCTACAAGTCCTCCAAGGTCCACCTCCGCCAGTTCGGCGAGAAGGCGCCGCAGAGCGACGCGCTGCTGGTGGGCATCGGTGAGAACGCCGGTGTCGTGGACGTCGGCCTCGGCTACGCGGTCACCTTCAAGGTCGAGTCGCACAACCACCCGTCGTACGTCGAGCCCTACCAGGGCGCGGCCACGGGTGTCGGCGGCATCGTCCGCGACATCATCGCGATGGGCGCCCGCCCGGTCGCGGTGGTCGACCCGCTGCGCTTCGGCGCCGCCGACCACCCCGACACCAAGCGCGTCCTGCCCGGCGTCGTCGCCGGCATCGGCGGCTACGGCAACTGCCTGGGCCTGCCCAACATCGGCGGCGAGGTCGTCTTCGACTCCTGCTACCAGGGCAACCCGCTGGTCAACGCCGGTGCCATCGGCGTGATGCGGCACGAGGACATCCACCTCGCGAAGGCGTCCGGCGCGGGCAACAAGGTCATCCTCTACGGCGCCCGGACCGGCGGCGACGGCATCGGCGGCGCGTCGATCCTGGCCTCCGAGACCTTCGACGACGCCAAGCCCTCCAAGCGCCCCGCCGTCCAGGTCGGCGACCCCTTCCAGGAGAAGCTCCTCATCGAGTGCACCCTGGAGGCGTTCGCCGAGAAGCTGGTCGTCGGCATCCAGGACCTGGGTGCCGCAGGCCTGTCCTGCGCGACCAGCGAACTCGCCTCCAACGGCTCCGGCGGCATGACCGTCGTCCTGGACGACGTACCGCTGCGTGACTCGACGCTCTCCCCCGAGGAGATCCTGATGAGCGAGTCGCAGGAGCGGATGTGCGCGGTCGTCGAGCCGGGCAAGGTCGGCCGCTTCCTGGAGATCTGCGAGAAATGGGACGTCATCGCCACGGTCATCGGTGAGGTGACCGACGGCGACCGCCTGGAGATCTACTGGCACGGCGAGAAGATCGTCGACGTCGACCCGCGGACCGTCGCCCACGACGGCCCGGTCTACGAGCGCCCGTACGCCCGCCCGTCCTGGCAGGACGCCCTCCAGGCCGACGACGCGAACAAGCTGCCGCGCCCGGAGACCTCCCAGGAGCTGAAGGACCAGGTCCTCACGCTGGTGGCGTCCCCGAACCAGGCGTCGAAGAAGTGGATCACGTCCCAGTACGACCACTTCGTCCAGGGCAACACCGTCCTCGCGCAGCCCGAGGACTCCGGCATGATCCGGATCGACGAGGAGACCGGCCTGGGCGTGGCCATCGCCACGGACGGCAACGGCCGGTACGCCAAGCTCGACCCGTACAAGGGCGCCCAGCTGGCCCTCGCGGAGGCCTACCGGAACGTGGCCACGACCGGCGCGAAGCCGCTCGCGGTCTCCGACTGCCTGAACTTCGGCTCGCCCGAGGACCCCGCGGTGATGTGGCAGTTCGCGGAGGCCGTGCGCGGTCTGGCGGACGCCTGCCGGCAGCTGGGCACGCCCGTGACCGGCGGCAACGTCTCGCTCTACAACCAGACGGGCGAGGCGGCCATCCACCCGACCCCGGTCGTCGCGGTCCTCGGCGTGATCGACGACGTGGCGCGCCGCACGCCGGTCGCCTTCCAGGAGGAGGGGCACCTTCTCTACCTCCTGGGCGACACCCGGGAGGAGTTCGGCGGCTCGGCCTGGTCCCAGGTCGTCCACGACCACCTCGGCGGACTGCCGCCCGAGGTCGACCTGGAGCGTGAGCGCCTGCTGGCCGAGATCCTGATCTCCGCCTCCCGCGACGGCATGATCGACTCCGCGCACGACCTGTCGGACGGCGGCCTGATCCAGGCGGTCGTCGAGTCGGCACTGCTCGGCGGCAAGGGCGCCCGCCTGGTCGTCCCCGACGGCCTGGACGCCTTCACGTTCCTCTTCTCCGAGTCCGCGGGCCGCGCCATCGTCGCGGTCCCGCGTTCCGAGGAACTCCGCTTCACCGACATGTGCGGCGCCCGCGCCCTTCCGGCGGCCCGCGTCGGTGTCGTCGACGGCGACACGGTGGACGTCCAGGGCGAGTTCACGCTCACCCTGGCAGAGCTGCGCGAGGCGCACGAGGCGACGATTCCGGCGCTGCTCGCCTGAGTTCCCCCGGCACCTGCAGTGAAGGCCCCGCCCCGTCGCCGGAGCGGGGCCTTCCCGTGCGGGCGCTGTGCTGCCGGTGGCCCCGGTAGCCTTGGCTGAAGCCGGAGATCACGGGTGACGGGGGAGCGGTGAAGGTACCTGACCGCGTGCGAGAGCGCGCGAATCCGGTGCCGCGTCTGGTCCCCGGCGAGTGCTTCGTGTCCTTCCACACCTACGCCGACAAGCTGATGGCACCCGGGTACGGGAAGGTGTTCCGCGCGTACGGCACCGGCCGTCGCCGCTGCACGCACGTGCGGCTCCCGGCGCCCTCGGCCTTCGCCGCTGACTAGGCTCCCGCCATGCCCCCGGCCAAGAAGCGCCCCCGCGCCTACGACCCCGTCAAGACCCGTGCTGCCGTCCTCGCCCAGTTCGGCGAGGTCCGCCGGGCCGTCCCCGGCCTCACCCCGGAGCAGCTCGCCCTGCCCACCGGCCTGGGCGACTGGACCGTACGGGACCTCGTCGCGCACATCGGGATGGCCCTCACGGCCGTCAGCCGCCTGCTCGGTGAGCCCGAGCCCGCACGGCAGGACGCCCGGCCGACGGACTGGCCCGCCGCCATCGCCGCCGACGCGCCCGCCATCGCCGGCACCGCGCACCGCCTCGCCGGGGACCACCCCGACCTGGACGCGTACCTCGCCGACGCGGAGCGGCGTTTCACGGCAGGCGTCGACACACATCCGGGCACCCGCCTGCTCCCCACCGGCGCGGGCGCGCTCCCCCTGGCCGACTACGTCGTCACCCGCACCGTCGAGCTCGTCGTGCACACCGACGACCTGAACGCCGCCGTGCCCGGGCTGGACATCCCCTGCGACCGGCAGGCCCTGGCCGCGGCCACCCGGCTGCTCGCCGACACGCTCGCCGCGAAGGCCCCCGGCGGTTCGACCGAGGTGCGGATCCCGCCGTACGCCGTGGTGCAGTGTGTCGAGGGGCCGCGGCACACCCGTGGCACCCCGCCCAACGTGATCGAGACGGACCCGCTGACCTGGGTCCGGCTCGCGACCGGACGCCTCACCTGGGCGGACGCCGTAGCCGGTGCGAAGGTGAGCGCCAGTGGCGGACGGGCCGATCTGGAGAAACTCCTTCCGCTGCTGGCCTGAGAGGGGAACCGATCACCCCACCCGACCCGTCGAATCGGCATGTACAGGAAGAAGCAGAGCATCACCCTCACCGCGGCCCTCGCCCTCCTCCCGTTCGCCGTCGCCTGCGGCAGTGAGCAGGCGGGCAGTACGACGGCCGACGCCCGGGAGCCCGTCACGGGCGTCCACTGGAGCGTCGACAGCGTCACCGTCGACGGCACGCAGCACGACGCCCCCGCCGACGCGCACGTCACGATCGACGACAGCGGCAAGGCCGAGGGCAACTACGGCTGCAACCACTTCAGCGCGCAGGCCTCCTTCGACGGCGACCGCCTGCGGCTGGGCGACGCCACGGCGACCGAGATGGCCTGCGGGGAGAAGCCCATGACCTTCGAGAAGAACCTCGCCCGCACTCTCGCCGACGGCCCCCTGAAGACCGAGGTCACCGGCGAGCGCCTCACCCTCACCACGGACGCCGGCGACACCGTCCGCCTGACGCAGGAGGAGCCCGCCCCGCTGTACGGGACGAAGTGGACGGTCACCAGCCTCGGCAAGGGCGGCCCGGACGGCGCCGCGGAGCCCCTCCCCCAGGGTGCCGAGGGCAAGGCGCACCTCACCTTCGACAAGGACGCCGGCACGGTCAGCGGCCGCCTCACGTGCAACAAGGTGACAGCCGAGGCCACCGTCCGCGACGGGCGCATCACCCTCGGACCGGCGTCCACCACGCGCATGATGTGCGAAGCCTCACTCATGGCGGAGGAAAAGCGCCTCCTGCGGCTCTTCGACGGCACGGTGAGCTTCCGCCTGGACCACCGCAGCCTCACGCTGACCAGCGAAAACGGCGAGACGGTGACGGCGATCGCCGCGAAGTGATCCGTTACCGCCCGGTATCCCCAATTCGGACCAGTGGACGACCTCGCCTACACTCGGTGGCGTGCCACGTGGTGACGGTCGACTCAATCACGATCTGCTTCCCGGCGAGAAGGGCCCCCAGGACGCATGCGGCGTCTTCGGTGTCTGGGCGCCAGGCGAAGAGGTCGCAAAGCTCACGTACTTCGGGCTCTACGCCCTCCAGCATCGGGGCCAGGAGTCCGCGGGAATCGCGGTCAGCAACGGCTCCCAGATCCTCGTCTTCAAGGACATGGGCCTGGTCTCGCAGGTCTTCGACGAGACCTCGCTCGGCTCCCTCCAGGGTCACATCGCGGTCGGTCACGCCCGCTACTCCACAACCGGTGCCTCGGTGTGGGAGAACGCCCAGCCGACGTTCCGCGCCACCGCGCACGGCTCCATCGCGCTCGGCCACAACGGCAACCTGGTCAACACCGCCCAGCTGGCCGAGATGGTCGCCGAACTGCCCAAGCAGGACGGCCGTACCACGCGGGTCGCCGCCACCAACGACACCGACCTGCTGACGGCCCTGCTGGCCGCCCAGGTCGACCCCGACGGCAAGCCGCTGACCGTCGAGGAGGCCGCCCCGGTCGTACTGCCGCAGGTCAGGGGAGCCTTCAGCCTCGCCTTCATGGACGAGAACACCCTGTACGCCGCCCGTGACCCGCAGGGCATCCGCCCGCTGGTCCTGGGCCGCCTGGAGCGCGGCTGGGTCG
Source organism: Streptomyces sp. NPDC047706 (assembly GCF_043204795.1). Taxonomy (NCBI): domain Bacteria; kingdom Bacillati; phylum Actinomycetota; class Actinomycetes; order Kitasatosporales; family Streptomycetaceae; genus Streptomyces; species Streptomyces sp. NPDC047706. Next base: position 24,029 of record NZ_JBIDCW010000036.1, read on the forward strand.
TCGCCTCCGAGTCCGCGGCCCTCGACATCGTCGGCGCCAGCTTCGTGCGCGAGGTCGAGCCGGGCGAGTTCCTGGCCATCGACGAGAACGGCCTGCGGACCTCCCGATTCGCGGACGCGAAGCCCAAGGGCTGTGTCTTCGAGTACGTGTACCTGGCCCGCCCCGACACCGACATCGCCGGCCGGAACGTGTACCTGAGCAGGGTCGAGATGGGCCGCCGCCTCGCCAAGGAGGCGCCCGCCGATGCCGACCTGGTCATAGCGACCCCGGAATCCGGCACCCCGGCCGCCATCGGCTACGCCGAGGCCTCGGGCATCCCCTTCGGTGCGGGTCTGGTGAAGAACGCGTATGTCGGACGTACGTTCATCCAGCCCTCCCAGACGATCCGCCAGCTCGGTATCCGCCTGAAGCTGAACCCGCTGAAGGAAGTCATCAAGGGCAAGCGGCTGGTCGTCGTCGACGACTCGATCGTCCGCGGCAACACCCAGCGCGCCCTGGTCCGCATGCTCCGCGAGGCGGGCGCCGCCGAGGTGCACATCCGGATCTCCTCGCCGCCGGTGAAGTGGCCCTGCTTCTTCGGCATCGACTTCGCCACCCGCGCCGAGCTCATCGCCAACGGCATGACGATCGACGAGATCGGCACCTCGCTCGGCGCCGACTCCCTGGCGTACATCTCCATCGACGGCATGATCGACGCGACCAGCATCGCCAAGCCGAACCTGTGCCGCGCCTGCTTCGACGGCGAGTACCCGATGGAGCTCCCCGACCCCGAGCTGCTGGGCAAGCAGCTGCTGGAGACGGAGCTGGCGGCCGGTCCGGCGGCCACGGCCGCGGCCGACGCGATCCGCCGTCCGTAGGCACCCAAGCCTCGTATCACCAACCCGAAAGATCCCAGGCAATGTCTGCTGCAGACAATCAGTCGCCTTCGGCGACGGGTCCTGTCACCGGTGCCTCCTACGCGGCTGCCGGTGTCGACATCGAGGCGGGCGACCGCGCGGTCGAGCTGATGAAGGAGTGGGTGAAGAAGACGCAGCGCCCCGAGGTGCTCGGCGGCCTCGGCGGCTTCGCCGGCCTCTTCGACGCCTCCGCCCTCAAGCGCTACGAGCGCCCGCTGCTCGCCTCGGCCACGGACGGTGTGGGCACCAAGGTCGACGTCGCCCGCCAGATGGGCGTGTACGACACGATCGGCCACGACCTGGTCGCGATGGTCATGGACGACATCGTGGTGTGCGGCGCCGAGCCGCTGTTCATGACCGACTACATCTGTGTCGGCAAGGTCCACCCGGAGCGGGTCGCCGCCATCGTGAAGGGCATCGCCGAGGGCTGTGTGCTGGCCGGCTGCGCCCTGGTGGGCGGTGAGACGGCCGAGCACCCCGGGCTGCTGGGCGCGGACGACTTCGACGTCGCCGGCGCCGGAACGGGCGTGGTGGAGGCCGACCGGCTGCTCGGCGCGGATCGCATCCGAACGGGTGACGCCGTCATCGCCATGGCGGCCTCCGGTCTTCACTCGAACGGGTACTCGCTGGTCCGGCACGTCCTGCTGAACCAGGCGGGCCTGTCCCTCGACGTGCACATCGACGACCTCGGCCGCACCCTCGGAGAGGAGCTCCTGGAGCCGACGAAGATCTACTCGCTGGACTGCCTGGCGCTCACCCGCACCACCGAGGTACACGCCTTCAGCCACATCACCGGTGGCGGCCTCGCGGCCAACCTGGCCCGTGTCGTCCCGGACGGCCTGCACGCGGTCGTCGACCGTTCCACCTGGACCCCGGCACCGGTCTTCGACCTCGTCGGCACGACGGGTGAGGTCGAACGCCTGGAGCTGGAGAGGACCCTCAACATGGGCGTCGGCATGATCGCGATCGTCCCGGAGGAGTCCACCGAGGTGGCCCTGGCGACACTGGCCGACCGCGGGGTGGAGGCATGGGTCGCCGGAGAGATCACGGACCGCGGCGAGCACACCACGGGCGCGGCCCTGGTGGGTGACTACGACAGCTGAGCCCCGTGCGGGCAGCACAGAACCCGGTCGGTAACCAGGGGTCACCGACCGGGTGAGTGCTCAGTGCAAGGTCAAGCGCCGCGACGATGTGAGGACTGGCCTTCCTCGTCCTCGTCGTCGTCCTCATAGAGGTCGGCGTACCGTGCGTACAGGTCGTCGTCGTGCTCATCGTCCTCGAATTGGTCACCGTTCGTGTTCGGTGACGTATTCGCAGTCGATGCGCCCAGCTCCTCGGCCAGGCGTGAGAGGTCCGTCCCACCGCTGTTGTACTTCAGCTGGCGGGCGACCTTCGTCTGCTTGGCCTTGGCCCGGCCGCGCCCCATGGCTCGACCCCCTCAACGACGGGGCTCGACGGCCCCAGAGTCTTGACACGCGTTCATGATCCGGAACGGGCTCTCCGTGGAGAGACCGGTCCGTAGGGCTTCCACGGTACCTGAGCCCGCGCCCATACGGTACGTCGCCCGCAGCACGCGCGTCTGCCCAGAACCTTCGAGGCGCCCCGTCCTCGCTGGTCAGTGGCGATTTTAACCACTTATCGGCGGACGACCCGCCGGTCGAAGTGAGAGTTCTCTCCAACTGTCCACCGGCAGGTACCGCTCAAACCCCCGGACGAGCCCCGCGGAACGTCACCATCCGCGGGCCGTACGGGCCTCCGCCATCCGCTGCTCGGCGATCCGGTCGGCCGCGGCGGCCGGCGGAATCCCATCGGCCTTCGCACGTGCGAATATGGCCAGCGTGGTGTCGTAGATCGTCGCGGCCTTCGCCCTGCACCGGTCGAAGTCGAAGCCGTGCAGTTCGTCGGCGACCTGGATGACGCCGCCGGCGTTCACCACGTAGTCGGGCGCGTAGAGGATCCCGCGGTCGGCGAGGTCCTTCTCGACACCCGGATGGGCGAGCTGGTTGTTGGCCGCGCCGCACACCACCCGCGCGGTGAGCACCGGCACGGAGTAGTCGTTCAGCGCCCCGCCGAGCGCGCAGGGGGCGTAGATGTCGAGGCCGTCGACGCGGATCAGCGCGTCCGTGTCGGCCACCGCCGTGACCGCCGGGTGCCGGTCGGCGATCCGGCGCACGGCCTCCTCGCGCACATCCGTGACGAAGACCTCGGAGCCCTCCGCCATCAGGTGCTCCACCAGGTGGTGGCCGACCTTCCCGACGCCCGCGATGCCGATCCGGCGGCCCCGCAGCGACGGGTCGCCCCACAGGTGCTGGGCGGAGGCGCGCATGCCCTGGTAGACGCCGAAGGCGGTCAGGACGGAGGAGTCGCCCGCCCCGCCGTGCTCGGGGGACCTGCCGGTGGTCCACCTGCACTCGCGGGCCACGACGTCCATGTCGGCGACGTAGGTGCCGACGTCGCAGGCGGTGACGTACCGGCCACCGAGCGAGGCCACGAAGCGGCCGTAGGCGAGCAGCAGCTCATCGGTCTTGATCCGTTCGGGGTCACCGATGATCACGGCCTTGCCCCCGCCGTGGTCCAGCCCGGCCATGGCGTTCTTGTACGACATCCCGCGCGCGAGGTTGAGCGCGTCGGCGACGGCCTCTGCCTCGTTCGCGTACGGGTAGAAGCGGGTACCGCCGAGGGCAGGGCCGAGGGCGGTGGAGTGAAGGGCGATCACGGCCTTCAGGCCGCTCGCGCGGTCCTGGCAGAGCACGACTTGCTCATGTCCGCCCTGGTCCGAGTGGAACAGGGTGTGCAGTACATCAGCAGGTGCGCCGGTTACGTCGGTCACGGTGGTGACTCCTGAGGCAAGAAGCGGCGATGGGAGGGGTCCCGTGCGGGTGGCGGGGCCTGTGAGCACGAGATTAGAGCCTCCGGGCCCCGCCGACCGAGCAGTGCTCAGGATCACCTCCGCACGGAGTACGTCCGTGCGACGATTTGCATAGTTTTCCCGCACGTTTGTGGGCGGGTTCCGCAGGTTTCCCCGGCAGGCGGCGGGGGAGGGAGCAGGCGTGCCCAAGGTGTCCTCGGTGATCGTCCCGTATGCGGCGTACCTGCGCGTGTACGAGCCGCTGGCCGCCTTCACGGAGCCGGAGCGCGCTCACTGGGCGCGCTACGCCCGCCGTTGCGACCGCCCCTCGTACCAGGTCGAACTTCGCCGTTCCCTGGCCGACTTGCTGCCCACCCCGCCGGTGCCGGTGCCGGTGCACGAGAGCAGTGACGCCTTCGTGCTGGAGGCCGACGGCGTGGTGCACATCTGCCCGTGGCGGACCCGGCTGCGGGGCTGGCAGGCGCTCGGTGACCTCGGGGAGGAGCTCGCGCCGCCCCTGCTGGACGCGGTGCTGCCGCCGGTCCTGCGCCATCAGGCGACACAGGACTACGAGCGGTGGCTGGCCGGCAACCCGGACGCCCGCCCCTGGATCCGCACGGCGACCTGGCAGGTGCCGCTGAACTGGTTCGTACTCGTCTCCGACGAGGAGCGGGAGTACGACAAGGGCTCCGGGGGCACCGACGACGCCCCGCCCGTGCTGCGCTACCGCACGCCCATGGTCCAGGCCCGCCGCCGGGTGGCCCGTGGCCTGCGCACGCTGCGCAACGCCATGGACGAGGGACCGCTGATCGACGGCCTGGTGGACGTCGGGCGATGGCTGGAGGAGTTCCACCCGCGCTCGCTGGTCGAGCTGGACTACGGCGGGCTGGTGCACGCCCTGCCGGCCGGTGACCTGGAGGGCGATCACTCGGCGGCCGACGTGGCAGAGGGGATCGAGGCGTTGCGCACCGGCGACGGGGCCGCGGCGGGCGAGGCGTACGCGCGGCTGGTGGAGCGCTGGCGGTCGGTACGAGACCTGCGTTCGGCGAACTGACGTACTGTTCCGTGACGTACCTTACGGGGCGTCAGCAAGGGATTCAGAGCCAGATCTGGGCGTATGCGTCAAGAGTGTGATGCATGCGACAAGGGTGATGGAGCGCACGTACATGACTCTTGCGTCCCTTGCCCATCCTCATGCCAAAATAGGACAAGGAGTCCGGGGAGGACTCTGTCCGTCCCAGTGTGCTCAACTATGGGCGGAATCCACGTATTGCGTGCTTTGGGGGGTCTGATGACTCCTGATCGCCCTGTGACTGATCGTCACGGTGGCGTAACTGTCCGCTATGGCATGGTCCATCGGCATCCGTCGCTGATGAACACCTGGGAGGGCAATTCCATCGGTTTGGCCGACGCGGCTGGACAGATGGTGTAGTTGTAGTGCCGAGGACAAGCCGTTCGTCCTATAACCGACTCGACTCGCGTCCGCCATTTCGGGCAACGCGGGTCAAGGTGCAGAATTTAGAGGAAAGAACCGAGAAGGTTCGGTTCTCCCGAGGAGGCCGCTCATGACCGCTCGCACCCCTGATGCCGAGCCGCTGCTGACCCCGGCTGAGGTCGCCACGATGTTCCGCGTCGACCCGAAGACGGTCACGCGGTGGGCGAAGGCCGGCAAGCTCACTTCCATCCGTACGCTCGGCGGGCACCGCCGCTACCGCGAGGCTGAGGTGCGCGCTCTGCTCGCGGGCATCCCGCAGCAGCGCAGCGAGGCCTGAACAGCTCAACAACTGGGCAAATCGGCTGGTCCCCCAACCTGCCGAGGCGTCCGAAGCCAAGCTCCAAGCGACGTGGGTTCTGCCCCAACAGGGCCCTCGCCCAGAGCCTTCGGGCAACTGACAGGGTGCGTCGTCGATCGCGCTGGACTCCGCCGGGTCCAGCGCGATCTTTTTTGTGCGCGGGGTGGTGAGTCCGTGGGCGGGCTTGTCGGAGTGTGGGGAGGGGTGTCGGGGCTGCTGCGGGCGGGCCCGTCCGGCAGTGCAATTGCACATATTAAATTGACCAGTTGTAGGAGACGGGTAAGTACCGCTGCTTCAGAAAATCATGCGGTGACTCCCGTCACATGCCAACGTGCTTGTTGCCTCTGCCCTATGTGAGGTAAGGGAGTTGGGGCCCAAGGACCACGGGGGCATCATGCGCCGGCGGGGCGCTCCTCCTCGGCGCTCTCCTCCGGGGCGTCCGTCACGAGCGGCGCGGAGTCCATGGCGAGGGCGAGGCGCAGCAGCCGATGGCAGATCGGGCAGCGCCGGGTCACATGCCGGTACGACGACGCGGCCGACAGATGCGCTCGGAGCAACGCCCGCGTCTCATGCCTCACCGATGCCGCCATACGCCACCTCCGGGGCCCAGCGGGCGTGGTGCCCTGGTTTCTGAGTACCGACCGAATGTGACGCCGTCAAGGCGGCGTAGCGGGCCACACGGGCGTGCAGGCGCCCCCGCACGCAAGGCAGCCCGGACTCCGCAGAACCCGGGCTCTCCCCTGGACGCGGGTCATGACTGAGGCCCGCTTCCCTTGGCGGGATGCGGGCCTCGGTCTTGCTGCGGTCCTGACGGGATTTGCTGTGTCGACTGCGGCTGCGCCGCGGGCGCGGCCTCCCGGGTGGCCAGGCCGCGTGGCGTGTGTGCGGGCGCGGTCATGACTGAGGCCCGCTTCCCTTGGCGGGATGCGGGCCTCGGCTTTGCTGCGGTCCTGACGGGATTTGAACCCGCGGCCTCCACCTTGACAGGGTGGCGAGCACTCCAAACTGCTCCACAGGACCAGGTTTCGCGGCGCGATTCCTGCGTTGCGCTGCGAGAAGAGACTGTACAGGAGCCGGGCCGCCTGGTCGAACTCACTTAGCGTGCGGGGCCCCTCACGGCGCTGCCGCGTCGATCGCCTTCACGATCCGCTTGTCCGACACCGGGTACGCCGTGCCCAGCGCGTGCGCGAAGTAGCTGACGCGGAGCTCCTCGATCATCCAGCGGATGTCCAGGACGGCGGCGGGGACGGGCCGGCCCTGGGGCATCTGTTCCAGGAGCCACGCGTACTCGTCCCGCATCTCCTGGACCTTGTGCATGCGCGTGGTGTCCCGCTGGACGTTGGTCGGCATCTGCTGCAGACGGCGGTCCGCGGCGACCAGGTAGCGCATCAGGTGCGGCAGCCGGCCCAGCCCCGTCGCCGTCACGAAGCCGGGCTTCACGAGGGCGTCCAGCTGCCCGCGGACGTCCTGGAGGTTCGGCAGCAGCGCGGGGCTGCGTACGGCCTTCAGGCGGCGCTCACAGGCCTGCCAGGCGGCCAGGACCTGCTGCACCTGGCCGACCGTGCGCACGGTCGTGTCGACGATCTCTGCACGCACCTTGTCGTAGAGCTTGCGGTACGACTCCTCGTCCCACGCCGGCCCCCCGAAGTCGGCGATCAGCTTGTCCGCCGCCGCCGTCGCGCAGTCGTCGAACAGGGCCTGGACGGATCCGTGCGGGTTGGCGGAGAGGGCGAGCTTGTGGGCGTTGGTCAGCTTCTCGGACGCGAACTTCGCAGGATTCACCGGGATGTTGCGCAGGATGAGCCGGCGCGTGCCCTTCCACATGGCCTCGGCCTGCTCCGCCTCGGTGTCGAAGAGGCGTACGGAGACCGTGTCGCCGTCGTCCACGAGCGCCGGGTACGCCTTGACCGGCTGGCCGGCGCGGCGGGTCTCGAAGACGCGGGTGAGGGTGCCGATCGACCAGTCGGTCAGGCCCTTGCGCTCGACGGACTCGCCGCCGCTGCGCTCCGCGGTGGCCGCGGCGGCCTGCGAGAGGGCCTTGCGGGCCTTCGGCTTGAGCTGGAGCTTCAGTGCCTCGAGGTCCTTGTCCTCGGCCAGTCTGCGGCGCCGCTCGTCGACGATCCGGAACGTGATCCGCAGATGGTCGGGGACCTTCGACCAGTCGAAGTCGTCGGCGGTGAAGGGCACACCGGCCATCCGCTTCAGCTCGCGCGCCATGGTGGCGGTGAGTGGCTCCTGGAGGGGGACGGCCGTGTCCAGGAAACGCTTCGCGAAGTTCGGCGCGGGCACGTAGTTGCGGCGGATCGGCTTGGGGAGGGAGCGGATCAGCTCCGTGACCACCTCCTCCCGCAGCCCGGGGATCTGCCAGTCGAAGCCCTCGTCCGTGACCTGGTTGAGGACCTGGAGCGGGATGTGGACGGTGACGCCGTCGGCGTCCGCGCCCGGCTCGAACTGGTAGGTGACCTTGAACTTGAGCGGGCCCTGACGCCAGGAGTCCGGATAGTCCGCCTTGGTGACCGCCTCCGCCGACTCACGGATGAGCATCTCGCGCTCGAAGTCGAGGAAGTCGGGCTGCTCGTGCCGCTTGTGCTTCCACCAGGAGTCGAAGTGCGCGCCGGAGACGACGTGTTCGGGCACCCGCTGGTCGTAGAAGTCGAACAGGGTCTCGTCGTCGACCACGATGTCGCGGCGCCGGGCGCGGTGCTCCAGCTCCTCGACCTCGCTGAGCAGCCGGCGGTTGTCGGCGAAGAACTTGTGATGGGTCCGCCAGTCGCCCTCGACCAGCGCGTTCCGGATGAACAGCGCACGGCTGGCCTCCGGGTCGATCCGGCCGTAGTTCACCTTGCGCTGGGCGATGATCGGGACGCCGTACAGCGTCACCTTCTCGTACGCCATCACGGCCGCCTGGTCCTTCTCCCAGTGCGGTTCGCTGTATGTCCGCTTGATCAGGTGGCCGGCGAGCGGTTCGACCCACTCGGGTTCGATCTTGGCGTTGACCCGTGCCCAGAGCCGGGAGGTCTCCACCAGCTCGGCGGACATCACGAAGCGCGGCTGCTTCTTGAAGAGCGCCGAGCCGGGGAAGATCGCGAACTTGGCGTTGCGCGCGCCCAGGTACTCGTTCTTGTTGCCGTCCTTCACGTCCTTCATCCCGACGTGGGAGAGGAGACCGGCGAGGAGGGAGGTGTGGATGCGGTCGGCGGGGGCGTCGTCCTCGTTGAGGTGGATGCCCATCTGCTTGGCGACGGTGCGCAGCTGGGTGTAGATGTCCTGCCATTCGCGAATGCGCAGGAAATTGAGGTACTCCTGCCTGCACATGCGGCGGAAGGACGACGAGCCGCGTTCGCGCTGCTGCTCGCGCAGGTAGCGCCAGAGGTTGAGGTAGGCGAGGAAGTCGCTGGTCTCGTCCTTGAAGCGGGCGTGCTGCTGGTCGGCCTGCGCCTGCTTGTCCGCGGGGCGTTCGCGGGGGTCCTGGATGGAGAGCGCGGCGGCTATGACCATGACCTCGCGGACACAGCCGTTCCTGTCGGCCTCCAGGACCATCCGGGCCAGCCGCGGGTCGACCGGGAGCTGGGCGAGCTTGCGGCCGGTGTCGGTGAGCCGCTTGAGCGTGTCCTTCTGCGCGGGGTCCAGCGCGCCGAGCTCCTGGAGCAGCTGCACGCCGTCGCGGATGTTGCGGTGGTCCGGCGGGTCGATGAAGGGGAACTTCTCGATATCGCCGAGGCCGGCGGCGGTCATCTGCAAAATGACGCTCGCCAGGTTCGTACGGAGGATCTCCGCGTCCGTGAACTCCGGGCGGGCCTCGAAGTCGTCCTCGCTGTAGAGGCGGATGCAGATGCCGTCGGACGTACGGCCGCAGCGGCCCTTGCGCTGGTTGGCGCTGGCCTGGGAGACCGCCTCGATGGGCAGCCGCTGGACCTTGGTGCGGTGGCTGTAGCGCGAGATACGGGCGAAGCCGGGGTCGATGACGTACTTGATGCCCGGGACGGTGAGCGAGGTCTCGGCGACGTTGGTCGCCAGAACGATCCTGCGTCCGGTGTGCGGCTGGAAGACCCGGTGCTGCTCGGCGTGCGAGAGCCGCGCGTACAGCGGAAGGATCTCGGTGAATCCGTACTTCTTCTTCTCCAGCGCGTCCGCCGTGTCGCGGATCTCCCGCTCACCGGAGAGGAAGACCAGGATGTCGCCCTTGCCCTCCCCCATCAGCTCCTCGACGGCGTCGGTGATCGCGGTGATCTGGTCGCGGTCGGCGTCGTCGGCGTCCTCCTCCAGCAGCGGCCGGTAGCGCACCTCGACGGGGTATGTCCGACCGCTGACCTCGATGATCGGGGCGTCGCCGAAGTGCCGGGAGAAACGCTCGGGATCGATGGTCGCCGAGGTGATGACGACCTTGAGGTCGGGCCGCCTCGGCAGCAGCTGCGCCAGGTAGCCCAGCAGGAAGTCGATGTTCAGGGACCTCTCGTGGGCCTCGTCGATGATGATCGTGTCGTAGGCGCGCAGCTCGCGGTCGGTCTGGATCTCGGCGAGCAGGATGCCGTCGGTCATCAGCTTGATGAAGGTGGCGTCCGGGTTCACCTGGTCGGTGAAGCGGACCTTCCAGCCGACGGCCTCGCCGAGCGGCGTCTCGAGCTCCTCGGCGACCCGCTCGGCGACCGTGCGGGCGGCGATACGGCGGGGCTGGGTGTGGCCGATCATGCCGCGCACGCCACGGCCGAGCTCCACGCAGATCTTGGGGATCTGCGTGGTCTTGCCGGACCCGGTCTCACCTGCGACGATCACGACCTGGTGGTCGCGGATGGCGTCGGCGATCTCGTCCTTCTTCTGGCTGACGGGAAGCTGCGGCGGGTAGCTGACCGCGGGCGCCTGCGCCCGGCGCTCGGCCATGCGTGCCTCGGCCTTCTCGATCTCCGTCTCGATCTCGGCGAGTACGGCGGCACGGGCCTCCGGCTTGCGGATCTTGCGTGCGCCTTCGAGCCTGCGGCCGAGCCGATGGGCGTCGCGCAGGGAGAGGTCCGTCAGGCGGGGGGCGAGGGCAGGCTGGGTAGACATACGGCTTCCAGGATCTCATCCTCGGGAAATCCCTGGCGAACGATTTCGTGCCGGTGCCGGTGCCGGTGCCTGCGGATGCCTGCCGGTGTCCGGGCGGGCAACGCGAAACCCCCGCCGATGATCTCGACGGGGGTTTCCGTGGGTGGCTGGGGCCGGGGTCGAACCGGCGACCTTCCGCTTTTCAGGCGGACGCTCGTACCAACTGAGCTACCCAGCCACGGGGTTTGTGCGACCCCGAGCGGTCCTGACGGGATTTGAACCCGCGGCCTCCACCTTGACAGGGTGGCGAGCACTCCAAACTGCTCCACAGGACCAGGCTGTTGCGTACGACAGTGTCGCACACGGCGATGTGGTCTCCAAAACGAGTGGAAGACATCCGCCGGAAGGTGGCTTCCCCGGTGGCTGACCTGCACTTTCTTGGTGCCCGATGTCGCTGGATCAGCATATCAGAGGGTGGATGGTGCCCCGTACCGGGTAATTCCCCGCCATTCCCGTGTGGACGTCCGCCATTGCGGTGTGGACGTCAAGGACCGGTGTGCACGTACGCCGCCCACCACAGGGGGTCGCTGTTCCGGCGGCGCAGGTACTGGACGGCGGTGTGCAGGGCGTGCGCCGCCCGGTCCGGGGCGATGCCGTCGCCGGGGGTGGTCAGGCCGGCGTAGAAGGTGTCCGCGACCCTCAGGGCACGGGCGTCGTCGACGGCCCACTGGGCGGCGACGACATGGGTGAAGCCCGCCAGCTGGAGGGTGCCGGCCAGGTGGGCGGCCTCGTCGGGCAGGGTGGCGGCGCCCCGTGCGGTCTCGCAGGCCGAGAGGTAGGCCAGCCGGGCGTCCGCCAGGCGGAGGCGGGAGATGTCCGCGACGGTCAGGGGGCCGGACCGCTCGTGGTCGTGGAGGTAGAGGGCGCCGCCCGACGAGTCCGTGGGGTCCTGGGTGCCGTGCCCGGAGAAGTGCAGGTAGGGGTGGTCAGGGAGGGAGTTCAGGAGTTTCTCGCGGGTTGCCTGTGCGCCGGTGAGGACGGTGGTGCGGGGGAGGCGTTCGGAGAGGCGCCGCACCACCGCCGCGGCGTGCGGGAGAGGTGGCAGGCCCGGGGTGTCCGACTGGTCCACGGCCGGCACGCGGGGCGCCGCCGGCGCCGGGGCGGGGCGGGAGCGGGCGGCTGCCAGGGCTCGCAGGGCACCTCGGCCAGGGCCGGCCGCAGATCCTCCGGTACCTCCTGCGGCGCGAACCGGGCGACCACCGCGAACAGCATCGGCGTCAGCTGCGCCTCGGGCCGGGCCCGCGCGCTGCCCGGGCCCATGACCAGGCACCGGGCGTAGTGCAGATGCGCGATCGCGCACACCACCGACCGGTCGAGTACGTACAGCTTCGGGTCGCCGTCCCTGGACAGCAGGACGTACGGGCGCAACTCGTCCGCCTCGGCCACCGCCTCGGGAGCCGTCACCGCCGCCGGGGTCCCTTCGGTCCAGAAGGTCTCCAGCCGTCGCCCGAGCCGCTCCACGAGCCCCTGCGCCCGTGCCCAGCCGCTGTCCTCCCGCATCTCCGCCCTCGTCGGCCACCGCTGTCGCTGTGCGTCCAGGGCATCATGATGGTCCATCAACTCATCGGGGGAGGAGAGCGTTTCGTGGAGACGGCGGAGCTGCCGGGCGCGCTGTGCCGGGAACTTCCGGCGCTGCGCGAGGTCGCCGCGGAGACCGGCGACGGCCAGGCGCTGGAGGACGCCCTCGCGGCGGCCCGGCGCGGGGAGCCGGTCACCGGCCGGCTGCGGGAGCTGGGCCTGCTGGAGCTGCTGGAGGCATGGACGGGCCGCGCCGTGCCGGCGGACGTGACCGGGGCCGAACCACCCGGTGGACTGGTCGGCCTGCCCGGCGCCGACCACTCCGGCCGGGTCGCGCACGGGCGCTATTGGTGCCCGCGCGGCACCTGCCGCCGCGCCGAGCGGCCCCATCCCGGCGACGACCTGCCGGAGTGCGCGCTGCACGACAGCCCGCTGCGCTTCGGCTGACAGGCGTCGGGGCGATGAACGCGGTACTCGTCGAACTGGGCCGCACATACGTCGAGCGCTGGATGACCCTGCTGGTGCTGCCCGGCCTGCTGTACGTGGCGGGCGCGGCGGTGGCGTACCGGCTGGGGCACACCCGCCGGGCGGACCTGGGCCGGCTCACCGGCCTGCTGGAACCGGGCGGCCCGCTGATCGGCACATCCCTCTCGTCGGTGTGGCTGTTCGTGATCGTGCTGCCGCTGCTGTCGGCCGCTGCCGGGCTTGCCGCGCGGGGGGCCGCCGCGGTGCTGGCGCGGCTGTGGTTCGAGCCCTGGCCCGGCGTGCTGCGCCGTCCGGCCGAGCGGCGCACGGCCGGACGTGCCGCGCGGTGGACGGAGGCCGACTAGGCCTACCGGGCGGAACTGGACCGGGTCGGCGCCCGGCCGTCGGCCGCGGACGGCGCCCGGCTGAACGAACTCGCCGCCCGCCGCAACGCCGTCGCCCTGCGGCCGCCCGCCCACCCCGTCTGGACCGGGGACCGGCTGGGCGCGGTCGACGCCCGGGTCTGGGGCTGGTACCGGCTGGACGTCGTCTTCTCCTGGCCCCGGCTGTGGCTGGTCCTGACGGACGCCGAGCAGAACGCCCTGCGCTCGGCCCGCACGGGACTCGACACGGCCGTCGCGCTCGCCGGGTGGGGCCTGCTGACCGTGCCGCTGGCCGTGTGGTGGTGGCCGGCCCTGCCGGTCGCGGCCGCCCTGTTCGTCACCGGGCTGGCCGGACCCGCGCCGCCGTGGACACGCTGGCGCATCTCACCGAGGCCGCCTTCGACCTGCGGGGTGCGACGCTCGCCCGGGAGCTGGGCTTCGACGTACCGTCCGGGCGGCTGTCCCCGGCGGTCGGCATGCAGGTGACGGCACATCTGCGCAAGCACGCGTGAGCCGGCGCGGCGCGCACGGCACACAAAAAACCCACTCCGGCAAGGAGTGGGTTTCCGTACGGCTCGCGAGTGCCCCCAACGGGATTCGAACCCGTGCTACCGCCTTGAAAGGGCGGCGTCCTAGGCCGCTAGACGATGAGGGCTATCGGCCCGCCTGGGCGCTTCTCAGCGCGTCGGGGACGTGAGAAGCATATGGGATGGCGGGAGGGATCGCCAAAACGGTTCACGGACTCCGTTCGCCGGAGGGGGCCTGCGACGGGGTGCCGGACGGCTCGCCCGACGGTGTGACCCCCGGCTGGTTCTCCGCCACGAGGTGGCGGCTGACCTCCGCCGTGCTGAGTCCGAGGCCGCCCAGGCGGATCGCGTCCCAGGCCTGGAGCCGGCGGGTGTCGCGGTCGAAGTAGAGGATCGACGCCTCGATCGGATCCGGGTGCGCGCCCTCGACCGCGCGCAGACCGCTGCCGCCGGTCGAGCCCTCGATGCGCAACCGGGTGCCGTACGGCAGCACCTCCATCTCCTGGTGGTGCACATGGCCGGCCAGGACCAGCGGGACCTCGCCGTCCGTCTGCCGGGCGGCCTGCGGCTCGTGGGCGACGGCCACGTCCACCGGGGTGCCGGCCGCGCTCTGGTCGCGCAGGGCGGTGGCCAGGCGGGCGCCGGCCAGCTCCTGGGAGGCCTCGGCACCCGGCTTGCTGCTTCGGTCGGGGGTGAACTGGGGGTCGCCGATCCCCGCGAACCGCAGCCCCGCCACCGAGACGGCACGGCCGTCGTCGAGGACGTGCACGTTCTTCAGGTCCTGCAGATAGCGCTGGGTGAGCCGCGAGTCGTGGTTGCCGCGCACCCAGACGTACGGCGCCCCGAGGTCCTCGACCGGATCGAGGAACCCGTTCTCGGCCGAGGTGCCGTGGTCCATCGTGTCGCCCGAGTCGACGATCACGTTCACCTCGTACTGCTCGACCAGCGAGGCGATGATCTTCCAGCTGGCCGGGTTGAGGTGGATGTCCGAGACGTGCAGAACGCGGATGGTGGTCGGGTCCGGCCGGTACGCGGGGAGCGTGGAGGTGGCGTCGTAGAGCTTGGTGACATTCGTCACCAGGCGCGCCAGCTCCTGCTGGTAGACGTCGAACTCGGTGACGATGCTGCGGGCGTCGCCGACCAGGGAGGGCGCGGAGGAGAGCAGGCCCGAGAACCTCGGCTCCAGGACCGACTTGGGGTTCCAGGAGGCATACGCGCTCGCCCCCGAGGCGGCGAGCAGGGTGAGCGCGAGGCCGCCGGCGGCGAGGGCGCGGCGCGGGCGGCGGTAGACGGCGAGACCGAGGGCGGTCGCGCCGGCGACGACGGCCACGCAGGAGCGCACGGCGAGGTCGAGGGCGCCCCGGCCGACGTCACGGGCGACCTCGTCCTGGAGGCCGGAGAGGCGTTCGGGGTGGTCGACGAGGGCCTGGGAGCGGTCCGGGTCGAGCTGGTCGACGTTCACGTCGAGCCGGACCGGGGCGACGTGGCTGTCCAAGTGCAGGGCCCCCAGCGGCGAGACATTGATCTTCGTGCCGCCGGTGAGGGACGGGCGCAGGGCCATCGTCGTGTCCATCGGGCCGACCGGGACCCGGACGTTTCCGACGACCAGCAGCCCCAGCCACGCGCCCAGCAGGACGACGGCCGTGAGACCCAGGGCCCTGCTCCAGCGGTTGGGGGGCGGTGGGGCGAGTGCGGCTTCGACGGCGGGGCGGGGGCGGCGGCGGAAACGGCTGATTGCGGTCAGGACTGCGGCTGGGACGCGGGCCATTGGTCCCGTATGCCCGGGCGCGCAGGTGGATATGCGACGCCGAGCGGGTCGTACGCGGCGGGTGGCGGGGTCTCGGAGCGCCGGGTCTTACCGGACAATGGGCCTGTGCTGGAGATGACGCGCGAGGAGTTCGAGGAACTGGTCGCCGAGGCGCTGGACCGGATCCCGCCGGAGCTGACGAGACTGATGGACAACGTCGCGGTGTTCGTCGAGGACGAACCACCCGCCGACGATCCCGAGCTGCTCGGGCTGTACGAGGGGACGCCGCTGACCGATCGCGGGGAGTGGTACGCGGGCGTGCTGCCGGACCGGATCACGATCTACCGGGGGCCGACGCTGCGGATCTGCGAGACGCACGAGGACGTCGTCGCGGAGACCGAGATCACGGTCGTGCACGAGATCGCCCACCACTTCGGGATCGACGACGCGCGGCTGCACGCGCTGGGATACGGGTAACGGGGCGCGTGTCCTCTTGTGGGCGGCGGGAGTTGGGCAGGTTGACTCCATCACCCCGCCCCGGAGGTGGCTGCCCGTGCGCCCCTTGTACGTACCTGTCCGCCTGGCCGCCACCGTCGTGGCCGTCGCCGCTGCCGCCGGCTGCATGAGCGTGGGTGACGACGACGGCGACCGGGCCAGGCCCTCGCACTCGGCGGGGCCACGGGGCGGCGAGGCGCCCGACGGAGGCACGGCCTGGTCCGGTGGCGGCGTCGCGGGCGGCGGGGCCGCGGGCGGCGCGGATCCCGCGCGCGGCAAGGACGGCAAGGGTGGCCGCTCGGCCTCGCCCGGGACGAAGCCCGAGCCGTCCGGCTCGGCGAAGGCGCCACGGGCGTCCGCGTCGGGCCAGGCGCCGGCCGGCCCCGGGCACCCCGTCGACCCGGGCGGCGACCCGCCGCCGCCCCCGCCCGAGCCGACCCCCACCCGGACCACGCCGGCCCCGGAACCGCCCCCGCCGACACCCGAGCCACCGGCCAGCCCGGAGCCGACGGTCGCGGAGCCGTCCTCGTCGGCACACGAGGACACGAGTCCGCAACTGGTCCAGCGGGAGCCGGCGCCCCAGGCGGGGGTGCCGGTCTAGCTCTCGCCGGGCTTCCGGTGGGCGCCGCCGAGCAGCCGTTTCCGGCCCGGTTTGCCTTCCGGGGTGGTGAGTGCGTATGGTGGTAGATCGTTTGATCCCATTTGCCCGGCGCCACCGCAGAGCGCGCCGTGTGGCGCGTACTCTCCCTTACCGTGGCGGACCGCATTGAGGCGGTCGTGTGCGAATCACGGAGTTGACGGGCGCGTGCCGATGAGACTCCGGAAGGTTTCGCAGACGTATGTCTATCGCCAGTACCGATCACGCCGTCATGCCCTCGGGCGACGACCAGTCCCCCGAGGTCCCCGAGATCACCTTCGCCGCCCTCGGCCTGCCCGAGGGCGTCGTACGCAAGCTCGCGCAGAACGGTGTGACCACCCCCTTCCCGATCCAGGCCGCGACCATCCCGGACGCCCTGCTCGGCAAGGACATCCTCGGCCGTGGCCGCACCGGCTCCGGCAAGACCCTCTCCTTCGGTCTGCCCACCCTGGCCACCCTGGCCGGCGGCCGCACCGAGAAGAAGCGCCCCCGCGCCGTCATCCTCACCCCCACCCGCGAACTGGCGATGCAGGTCGCCGACGCGCTCCAGCCGTACGGGGACGTCCTCGGGCTGAAGATGAAGGTGGTGTGCGGCGGTACGTCGATGGGGAACCAGATCTACGCCCTGGAGCGGGGCGTGGACGTGCTGGTCGCCACGCCCGGCCGGCTCCGCGACATCATCAACCGCGGTGCCTGCTCCCTCGAGGACGTGCGGATCGCCGTCCTCGACGAGGCCGACCAGATGTCCGACCTGGGCTTCCTGCCCGAGGTGACCGAGCTCCTGGACCAGGTTCCGGCGGGCGGTCAGCGGATGCTGTTCTCCGCGACGATGGAGAACGAGATCCAGACCCTCGTCGACCGCTACCTGAACGAGCCGGTCTCCCACGAGGTCGACGCGGCCCAGGGCGCGGTGACGACCATGTCGCACCACATCCTGATCGTGAAGCCCAAGGACAAGGCCCCGGTCACCGCCGCGATCGCCTCCCGCAAGGGCCGCACCATCATCTTCGTCCGCACCCAGCTTGGCGCCGACCGTGTCGCCGAGCAGCTGCGCGACTCCGGTGCGAAGGCCGAGGCGCTGCACGGCGGCATGACGCAGGGCGCCCGGACCCGGACGCTGGCGGACTTCAAGGACGGCTACGTCAACGTCCTCGTCGCCACCGACGTCGCGGCGCGCGGCATCCACGTCGACGGCATCGACCTCGTGCTGAACGTCGACCCCGCCGGCGACCACAAGGACTACCTGCACCGCGCCGGCCGCACCGCGCGCGCCGGCCGCACCGGCACGGTCGTCTCCCTGTCGCTGCCGCACCAGCGCCGCCAGATCTTCCGCCTGATGGAGGACGCGGGCGTCGACGCCTCGCGCCACATCATCCAGGGCGCCGGCGCCTTCGACCCGGAGGTCGCCGAAATCACCGGCGCCCGGTCGATGACCGAGGTGCAGGCCGAGTCCGCGGGCAACGCCGCGCAGCAGGCCGAGCGCGAGGTCGCCCACCTCACCAAGCAGCTGGAGCGGGCGCAGCGGCGCGCCGCCGAACTGCGTGAGGAGGCCGACCGGCTGGTCGCCCGGGTCGCCCGCGAGCGCGGCGAGGACCCGGAGGCCGCCGTCGCCGAGGCGCAGACCGCGGTGGCCGAGGCGGCCGCGGCGACCGAGGCGCCGGACGTGATCGAGGTGGCGGTGCCGGAGCAGGTGGCGGCGCGGGACGTCGAGCGGTCCGAGCGGCCCGAGCGTTCCGGGGCCTCCTCCTACGAGCGCCGGGAGCGTCGTGACGGCGGCGAGCGTGGCGGTTTCCGCCGTGACGAGCGCCGGGACGAGCGGCGTGACGGTGACCGTGGTGGGCGTTCCTTCGACCGCCGTGACGGTGACCGTGGTGGGCGTTCCTTCGAGCGCCGTGACGACCGTGGCGGTTTCCGCCGTGACGAGCGGCGTGACGGTGACCGTGGTGGGCGGTCCTTCGACCGCCGTGACGGTGACCGTGGTGGGCGGTCCTTCGAGCGCCGTGACGACCGTGGCGGTTTCCGCCGTGACGAGCGCCGTGACGAGCGCCGGGACGGTGACCGTGGTGGGCGTTCCTTCGACCGCCGTGACGGTGACCGTGGTGGGCGTTCCTTCGAGCGCCGTGACGACCGTGGTGGCTTCCGCCGTGACGACCGACCCGCCCGCTCCTTCGACCGGCGTGACGAGCGCGGCGGCCATCGGGGCAGCGACCGCCCGTTCAACCGGGACCGCCAGGGCGACCGCCCCGGCTTCCGCTCCGGCGGCCACGAGCGTCCGTACGGCCGCCGTGACGACCACCGAGGCGGCGGCTCCTTCGGGCGCCGCGAGGACAAGCCGCGCTGGAAGCGCAACGGCTGACGCCTGAGCAGGACAGACCCCGTGGCCCCCACCGACCCATCGGTGGGGGCCACGGCCTTTCCTGGGTCGCCTTCGCCAGGCCGGCTTCCGCCGGGGCGGCTTCTCCTGTGGCCGCTTCTCCCTACGCAGGCCGGCGTCCGGAACGTCACCACCCACGGCACAGCCGGAAACGGCGGACCTGTTCGCGCGGGAGACGACGGGCGCGCTCCACCGGCTCCCCGGGACCGGCACGGGCTCGTCCGGTGCCCTTCCGGTGCGGTCGGCCTCGCGAACCGGTAGATCCCTAGCACTTCCGGACCCTTCCACGCCGCCCACGGCCCCGTCTCCCCGATACCCGATCGGCGACGCGGCGTCCTCCGGCTATGCTCGGGGAGGCGACATCGCCTGGGCCCTTAGCTCAATTGGCAGAGCAGTGGACTTTTAATCCATTGGTTGTGGGTTCGAGTCCCACAGGGCCTACCGAGGCCAGGGCCGTTCTGTGGCTCTGACCAGCGGTTTCGTGGCCCCGACCAGTCCTCCTGGCCGGGGCCACGCCACGTGTGGAGTCCGTCTGCGTGAGCGGGTGTGCCAACAGGCAGCGTGGCTTGTTCAGCTGCCGCGTCCTTTCTTAGGGTTCGCCGCCCCAGGCGTGGTCCCCTTTGTGGCATCGAAGGCGTTGGTGAGACCGTCGAGGCGGTCGGCAAGCTCCCGAAGCCGATCCGCGTGTGCCGTGAGGGACTCCGAGAGGCGGCGCAAATCATCGGAACTGTGCGGATGCCAGTCGCCATCCATCTCGACGTTCATGAAGGGGAACGTGATCGGGTGGGCGCTCGGTGAAGGGGCGTTGTTCGAAGCACGCACGCAGAACCACCGGCGTGCCACGGCTCGTTGAGACTGTGAATTCGTAGTCAGGGCTCGCGTGCGTGATGTCGACGCGGTAGCCGCCGGGCTGATGCTCTGTTTCGCTTCCGGTGGTGAACGCCGCGGTTGCTGTCGACGACATCAGCAATCTGTCCCTCGCGGCACGCTCCGACGCAGACGTAGACGACGGACTGCACGCGGTAGATCGAGTGGTCCGCCAAGTCGGGAACCAGCACTGATCATGCGACTTCGACCTGCAGCTGCGTCTGTGCGGGGAGATGGCTGTTCCGCGACGGACGGGCCACCCGGCAGTGGGAGTGGGCGCTGCCGCACATGGCTGACTTCCACACCCGGCGTGATGGTCTGCGGGTCGAGCCGGAAGGTGAGCTGGTGTAGCCGTCGCTGGACGATGACATTGGTGCTTCCGTGCGCCCTCGCATGCACCCTCCATGCACCCCGCGCTCCCCTCCTACGGTCATGGAACAGGGAGGGCCGGAAAAGTCCGGCCCCGACGGGGAGCACGGTGCGGCAGGTGACCGCACTGACTTGACGTCGGCCGGATCTGCCCGCCTTGGGGATGGGGGCGGTATGGGGTCCCGTCGCAGGATCGATGACAGCTTCGAGCAGGCAGTGCAGGCCGCCGTGTCGACGTTTGGGGCGGAGGTCACGCCAAAGCTGAGAGGCGGGGGTGGCAGGAAGACCAGCTCCGGGGACCGCTGGAGAACATGATCCGGTCCATATGCCGTGGCTTGGGTCTGGACGTCACGCTCATTGGCGAAGTCCCGCTTGTCGACATGGGAGCCCGCCCTGACTATGCCGTTGAGGTCGGAGGCGCCCTCGTCGGTTACATCGAGCTCAAGAAGCCGGGCACCCAGGCCGACCCGTCCGTCTACACAGGCCGCAACGCCGAACAGTGGGCAAAACTACGGCTGCTCAACAACGTTTCCGGGGACGCGGTCGATCAGGCCGCCGGAGTGGGGCTGCCCGCCGACTTCCCGGTGTCCGTGTGGCCGGAGCCGCCGGCGAAGGCGCTTCCGCGCGACGAGTTGCTGATGGCCAAGGCGTGGCAGGCAGCGCTCACGGGCGCCGCCCGGGAGATCCGGCTCACGGGCGAGGATGTCGATGAGCTGTCTGCCCTGACCAGCCGCACGGCGCGGCCATCGCCCCGCACGTCGAGATGGCGGTGCGGGTGCACGCATCGACGACGCAGGCCCTGGACCGCGGTGAGCTCACCGTTTCCGTGCGTCCCGCATGGAGCACGGGCACCCTCACCGGCCGGTTCGTCACCAGCTTCCCGGACAGCGGCCTCGACGAGGTGTACCGGAGCCTGCCCACCCTGGTGGAGGGGGCGTTGCCCGCCCAGCTCTCCTTCACCCCGGTCCATCCGCACGCCGAGAACGTCGCCCGCACCCCCGCTCTGCTGCGATACGTGATCCCCGTCGGCGAGCACCGATCCCCGGGCGACCACCTGATCCCGCTCGATGACCTTGCGGTGCTGTCCACCAGCAGCGGCTGCATCTGGTCAGCCTTTCGCGGCGCCGTGTCGTCGAGCCGCTCGTCCTGCATCCGCTCGCCCTTGAGAAGCAGGCCCCGCCGATCGCCCGGTTCATCGCTCTGCTCGGCCGGGGCTTCGCTACCGCCTGGACTCAGTTCGACTGGGGCCCTCTCGCTGTCGGGATGCCCTATCTGCCTCGGCTCCGCTACCGCAAGGCGATCCTCTCGCCGGCCCGCAGCGGAGTGTTCACGAACAGCAGGAGCAGCCCGTCGCGCCGCCGTAAGCGTCGGCCGCAGCGGTCTCCGTACGGATGCCGTCGGCCGGGTGGGCGCTGGGTGCGCAGCAGCCCTTGCCCTGCCAGGCGTCGCGCCCTTCCTTGACGGCGATGGCGGCGATGACGAGGGCGGCGATGGGGTCGGCCCAGGACCAGCCGAGGGTGGCGTTGAGAACCAGGCCCACCAGGAGCACGGCCGACAGATAGGTGCACAGCAGCGTCTGGTTGGAGTCGGCGACCGCGCTGGCGGAGCCGAGCTCGCGACCGGCCTTGCGCTGGGCGGCGGACAGGAACGGCATGACCGCCAGAGAGAGGGCGGCGATGACGATGCCGGGTACGGAGCGTTCGGCTTCGCCGGTTCCGGTCAGTGCGCGGACGGCGTCGACGGTGACGTACGCGGCGAGGGCGAAGAACGAGATCGCGATGATCCGCAGGGTGCGCTGCTCGCGCGCTTCCCGTACGGCGTGGTCGGAGGCGGAGAACTGCCAGGCGACCGCCGCGGCGGAGGAGACCTCGATCACGGAGTCGAGGCCGAAGCCGATCAGGGCTGTGGAGGAGGCGATCGTCCCGGCGGTGATCGCGACGATCGCCTCGACGACGTTGTAGGTGATGG
The DNA here is from genome assembly GCF_043204795.1 of Streptomyces sp. NPDC047706. Lineage (NCBI taxonomy): Bacteria > Bacillati > Actinomycetota > Actinomycetes > Kitasatosporales > Streptomycetaceae > Streptomyces > Streptomyces sp. NPDC047706. The sequence continues at coordinate 45,998 of NZ_JBIDCW010000036.1, forward strand.
TCGCGGCGACCAGGAACCGTATGCGGTGGGCGAGTGCGTCCCGGCGGGCAGGGCTCGGGCCGAGGGATATCGCGGTCATCAGCAGCATCCCTCGGTGTCGGCGTCGGGGCACGTGCGGTCGGTCTCCACGGCGACCACGGCGGTGCGCAGGTCGTCCAGCGCGTGTCCGAGACGGTCGTCGGCGAGTTCGTAGCGCGTGCGGCGCCCGTCCGGGACGGCGACGACCAGCCCGCAGTCGCGCAGGCAGGCGAGGTGGTTCGACAGCCGAGTCCGGGAGACGCCGATCGTCTCGGCGAGGTCCGAGGGGTAGGCGGGTGCCTTCCGCAGGGCCAGCAGCAGCTGGCAGCGGATGGGGTCGGCGAGCGCGCGGCCGAAGCGCGCGAGCACCTCGACCTCGGGGGCGATAGTCAGCACACCCTGAGAGTACAGACGAATCTGAATTCAGGAAAGCCTGAATCATTGAGCTGGGCGGCCTGCACCCTCTCACCCCGCTGCACGCCCGTTGCCGCGTTGGCGTGGAACGAGTCGTGCGGCTGCCTCTGCCGCTGCGCGGTCGACCTCGGGGAGCAGGCTCGTGTACGTGTCGGAGGTCAAAGTGATCGTGGAGTGCCGCAAGGTCTCCTTGATCGTGTGGATGTCGCCGCCGCCTCCATACGTGAGCGTCGCAGAGACGTGGCGGAGGTCTCGGAGGGTGATGGGCGGCAGGTCGGTTGTGGCCAGGACGCGCCGGAAGGTCCCCGAGACCGTGACCATGACGGCGGTTGCTGGGTGACGCCCCCGGCGAAGGACCAGCCCGCCAGCTGTCCTCGCGGCGGCCGTGGAGCAGCGGGCCCGCCAACAACGGAACTGCTCGTTCAAGCGCTGGGTGGACGCGGGCGGGGACGGCTGCGCCGACCCGCCCGCAACGAGGGCGCCTGACCGAGTTGTTCATCGCGCCCGCCCCAGGCCGCGGACAGCGAGCTCGCCGCCGACGAGCGGCACAGTCCGTACGACATGCGTACGTCGACGCCCTGGCGGCCTGGACATCGACGGCAAACAGCGCGCGGCCCAGAGCCACGACCTCGGCGGCAGTCGCTGATCGCGGTCGCCGCGCGAAGCAACCACTCCATGGCGGACACACCAGCCCACCCCGCGCATCTCAGCCTGCTATGAACGCGACTCGCATTCACCCGGCCGGGCATGGACCACAATCTGCGCTCCGCGCACGCCTTCAACAGAGCACTTCTCGAAATGACCCCGCAGCACTTGCCGTTTCGCGCAGGAGAGAGATCTCCGTCGCGGTCGCCGATGAGGCATGCAAGGAGCAGACCAACCTAGTATCTGTCTGGTTCTCCGTGGAACGCAGAATGCAACTTGCGGCTATCGAGGAGGAAGGCGAGTATTTCCGCGCCTTGGAGAAGGCGAAGGACCGTCACCTCGCCGCAGCGCGCGCGGCTATTGGGCAGCGTTGACTGAGTTCTCCGAAGGGATTGTCAGTCTGTGGAAGTAGACAGTCACGTGAACCCCGGTGTCCAGCAATGACAGCGGGTCCGGCTTTCCCCTGAGTCATCGGCGGGTGCTCCGGGTCTTCGGGACTGTCGACCACGATCACCCGGGAACGTCCTCGCGACGCGTACGTGACCGGCGGCGACCGCTTTTCAGGAGCACGGCGACGACCGGCGTCGCCACGGCACGTCGCCGGCCGCGCCGCCCGCGCCGGCATCCTGAAGCGCCTGCGCGACCTCCGTGAAGATCTCCTCCAGCTGCCCCACCTGCTGCGGGGTCAGATGGTCGAACAGCGTCGCGCGCACCGTCGCCACGTGGCCCGGCGCCACCCGCTCCACCGTGGTCATGCCCTCGTCCGTGAGCGCGGCCACGCTGCCCCGCTTGTCCCAGGGGCACTCCTCGCGCCGCACCAGTGCGTCCTTCTCCAGCCGGGTCACGGCGTACGTCAAGCGGCTGCGGGTGATCTTCAGCCGCTCCGCGAGGTCGGTCATCCGCAGCCGGCGTTCCGGGGCCTCGGAGAGATTGGCGAGGATGGAGTAGTACATGTGCGGCATGCCGGCCTCCTGCTGGAGCTGCCGGTCGAGCGTGTCCTCCAGGAGCAGGGTGGCCCCGATGTACGCGCGCCAGGCGCGCTGCTCCTGCGGGGTGAGCCAGCGAGTCGTCATGCCGCCAGTGTAGGTTTGCTTAAAACTTGAACCAAGCTGTCCAGCCCACGACCCGCACAAGCCGCCCGGCCCACGACCCGCACAAGCCGCCCAGCCCGCGAGCCGGACCGCTCAAACAGAGCCCCCGCCCGCAAGCCGCCGGCCCGCCCAGTCACCGGACCGCCGTCCCCCGACCCCGACCTGGAGTGCGCCCATGCCCTACCCCTACGTGCTGCTGTCAGCCGCCGTGTCCCTCGACGGCTACCTGGACGACACCGGCCCCGACCGCCTCCTCCTGTCCGGCCCTGCCGACTTCGACCGGGTCGACGAGGTGCGTGCCGGTGTCGACGCGATCCTCGTCGGCGCCGGCACCATCCGGGCCGACAACCCGCGGCTGCTGGTCAACTCCCCGGAACGCCGGGCGGCCCGGACCGCGGCGGGGAAGCCGGAGTACCCCCTCAAGGTCACGGTGAGCGGCACGGGCGAGCTGGACCCGGCTGCCAACTTCTGGCACACGGGAGGCGAAAAGGTCGTGTATACGACGACGGAGGGCGCCCGGCGTCTCAAGGGCGACCCCGTGGCCGCAAACGTGGTCGCCCTCGGCGACAGGCTCGACTGGCGTGCGGTCCTGGCGCATCTGCACGACGTACGGGGCGTGAGCCGCCTGATGGTCGAGGGCGGCGGCACCGTCCACACCCAGCTCCTCCTGGAGGGCCTCGCCGACGAACTCCAGCTGGTGCTCGCTCCCCTCTTCGTCGGCGACCCCTCAGCGCCCCGCCTCTTCGGCCCGGGCCGGTACCAGTCCGGACGCCTGCGCCTGGTCGAGACCCGGCGGATCGAGGACGTGGTCCTCATGCGCTACGAGCCCACCGCCCCCGGCACCGGCACCCTCGCCGCGTCCGCCGACCGCCGCTGGCTGGCCCTCGCCTGCGAGCTGGCGGACCTGTGCCCGCCCTCGGAGTCGGCGTTCAGCGTCGGGGCGGTGGTCGTGGCCGAGGACGGTACGGAGCTCGCGCGGGGCCACTCCCGGGAGGGCGGTGACCCGGTCGTCCACGCGGAGGAGGCGGCGCTCGCCAAGATCGACGCGGCCGACCCCCGGCTGCCCGGCGCCACGCTGTACTCCAGCCTGGAGCCCTGCACCCACCGCGCCTCCCGGCCCCGGCCCTGCGCGCGCCTGATCCTCGACGCCGGGGTGGGGCGCGTGGTGACGGCCTGGCGTGAGCCGGACACGTTCGTGGCGGGGGCCGACGGGAGCGGGGTTCTGGCGGGGGCCGGGGTGGACGTGGTGGTGGTTCCGGAGTACGAGGAGGCGGCCAAGGAGCCCAACCGGCATCTGGCCCTGTGAGGGACCTCCAGGTCCTGGCGGCGTGGGCCTGCGGAAACCGTGGCGCGGAGCGTCCCGCGCATGGCGTACACTGGTGTCATACCGACGCGGGGTGGAGCAGCTCGGTAGCTCGCTGGGCTCATAACCCAGAGGTCGCAGGTTCAAATCCTGTCCCCGCTACTGAAGGCCCGGGGCCGGAATCCAGATCATGGATTCCGGCCCCGAGTCGTTTCCGGACGCCGGCGGCCTCCGTCATCCGGTCGGCCCGTCCGGCTGGTCCCCCGCGTCCGCTCCAGGAACCCTGGACAGGTGCGACGACCTGCGTAACGGGAGACGAGAGTGCGGCCTGCGGAGGGAGAAGGAGAGCGGCCGTACGCCAGATCCGGCGACCGCGTCCCCGGTGACGCGGCCCGCGACGCCGCGCCCGGCCCCGCCGGCCGGGGCGGCCGGGGCGGCCCTCCGTCGCTTTCCCGCCCGGTGCCACCCGTGCCGCCCCCCGAGGAGCGCCCGATCTCCTACGCCCGCACCTTCGTCCGCCTCCTCCCCGCCCTGCTCCTCGTCATCGGCGGCTGCTACGACTACCTGACCCCCAGCGGCTTCACCGGCGCCCCCCTGTTCACCGCCGCCCCGCTGATCGCCGCCCCCCTGCTGTCCTGCCGGGCCACGGTCCTCACCGGCGTCGTGGCCCTCCTGGTGGTCGTGGTCATGAACATCCGGTTCGGCGACGCCCTGGAGGTCGAGCCGCTCACCGAGGCGGTCACGGTGGCGACGGTCGCCGCTCTCGCCGTGCTGATCAACCGGCTCGTCCGGCGCAGCCATGCCCGCCTCGACTCGGCCTGGGAGATCGCGGAGGCCGCCCAGCTGGCGGTGCTGCCGGAGCCGATGGAGCGGATCGGCGGGTTCGAGATCGCCGCGCGCTACGAGGCCGCCCAGGCGGACGCCTTCATCGGCGGCGACCTCTACGCGGTGCAGGACAGCCGTTACGGCGTACGGCTGGTGGTCGGGGACGTGCGCGGCAAGGGCATGGGGGCGGTGGCGGCGGTCGCGGTGGTCATCGGGGCGTTCCGGGAGGCCGCCGAGCACGAGACGACGCTGGCGGCGGTCGCGCAGCGGCTGGAGCGGGCGCTGACGCGCGAGGGCTCACGGCGGGACGGCATCGACGCCTTCGAGGAGTTCACCACCGCCGTACTCGCCGAGCTTCCGCACGACGCCGGTGTCGTACGGATCCTCAACCGCGGCCATCCGCCGCCGCTGATGCTGTACGCCGACGGCACGGTGAGCGCGCTGCCCGCCCAGGAACCGGCGCTGCCGCTCGGGATGGGCGAGCTGGGCACCTGGCCGGACCGTGCGCAGGAGACGCCGTTCCCGGGCGGGGCGACGCTGCTGCTGTACACCGACGGCCTGTCCGAGGCCCGCGACGCGCGGGGCGCCTTCTACGACCCGGTGGCCGGGCTGGCCGGCCGGACCTTCCGCGGGCCCGGGGAGCTGCTGTGCGTGGTGGCCGACGAGGTCCGCCGGCACAGCGGGGGCGGCACCACCGACGACATGGCACTGCTCGCCGTGCGGCGCCCGCAGGGCGACTGTCACCGCGGGTGATCGAACGGAAGCCCTCCGCATAACAACTGACACACGGTCAGATGTGGAGATCGCTCTGCGTGGCGGTCAACTCGCCCGATTTTCGCCGCTCATGGCCCTGTACGTCCTGGCAGGAAACGTTAAAGATCAAGTGGAACAGCTTGGAAATCAGGCCCCGGTTCTATTAACGTCCGATAACGCAGCGCGGTCGTCCCAGCCGTCACAAGAGGCGGCTCCGTGCGCACGCGCCGAATCCCGCGCGAGGCCCTCACCGGCCGCACAAGGGAACCGGGGAACCACCATCTTGGGGTGAATCGGGCGTATGCCGCCGTGGAAGCACGGCTGGTTTACGCGCGTAGGAGACCTTCCTGCTCCGAACCCGTCAGCTAACCCGGTAGGCGAGAAGGAAGGAAAGGAGCACGCCCACGTGGCGTCCAACCGGCCTGCCCCACAGGCCCCGTTCGTGCCGGATCAGCGCACCGCCGACGGCACCGAGACGTTCGTCTACGGCGCACAGCGCACCGACGGGGGCCCGTGGGAGGAGTGGAACCCCACCGCGGAGACCATCCGCCCCGTACGCGGCCGGCATCGCGTCAGCAAGCAGCGCGGCGGTGGACTCGCCCGCAGCTCCACCGTTCTCGGCGTCGGCGTCATAGCCGCGGTCGGCGCGGGCGGCATGGCGAGCGCCAACACCGGCAAGCCGCCGGTGTCGATCTCGATGCCCGACCTGCCCAACGTCGGCTCGCTGATATCCGACGACTCCGACTCCGCCGACACCTCGACCGCGAGTGCCCCGCTCAGCAGCCTCGCCACGGCCACCGCGGACACCGCGGAAGGCACCACCGGCGCCGGTGAGACGCTGCGCGCCCGCATCATCGCGCAGGCCGAGCAGCAGCAGGAGCAGGTCGCGACCAAGGCCGCCGCCGAGGCCGTCGCCGCCGCCGAGAAGGCCGCCGCCGAGGCAGCGGCCAAGGCGGAGAAGGAGGCCAAGGAGAAGGCTGCCGCCGCCAAGGCCAAGGCCGAGGAGGAAGCCCGGCAGAAGGCCGAGGCCGAGCGACTCGCCGCGCTGGCCAAGCAGTTCACGCTGCCGACCTCCTCGTACACCCTCACCTCCACCTTCGGCCAGGCCGGCGCCCTGTGGTCGTCCGGCTACCACACCGGCCTCGACTTCGCCGCGCCGACCGGCACGCCCCTGAAGGCCGTGCACAGCGGCACCATCACCGAGGCCGGCTGGAACGGCTCGTACGGCTACAAGACCGTGCTGACCCTCGACGACGGCACCGAGATCTGGTACGCCCACCAGTCGTCGATCGGCGTCAGCGTCGGGCAGACGGTCACCACCGGCGAGGTGATCGGCCGCGTGGGCGCCACTGGCAACGTGACCGGGGCCCACCTGCACATGGAGGTGCACACCGGCGACTCCGGTGGCATCGACCCGCTGGCCTGGCTGCAGAGCAAGGGCCTCAACCCCTGAGGGCCTCCTCCGGACGCGCTTCTCACGAACCCCGGCGGTCCTGACGGCGACCCCCCGACGTCAGGGCGGCCGGTTTCGGCTGTCCGGAGACCGGCGCGCGCCCCTACGACCGGTACGGGTTGTACGCCGGGTAGGGCGCCGCGTGCCCGTGCGCCGGCGCCCAGCCGTACACCGGTGGCATCAGCACCGGCATCGGCGGGGCGGTCATCCGAGCCGCGTACTCCAGGGCCGGGCGGGCGATCTCCCGGCGGCTCCACAGCTCCTGGAGCAGCTCCCGTTCCCGTACGACGAAGTCGGCGCGGGCCCGGCCCCGGCGGCCCCGGTGCCGTAGGAAGGCCAGGGACGTGGCGTACGCCTCGTACTGCGAGACCGCCCGGGCGGCCGGTCTGCCGAGGTGGTGGCCCGCGTACTCGCGGGCCAGTCGGCGGGCCCGCATCGAGCCGAGGGCGAACGGCTCGGCCGGCGAGATCCAGCCGGCCACGACGTAGGCCGGGAGCTCCTCGCGGACGGTGCGCAGCTCCCGCTGCCGCGTCCAGATCACCAGCCAGGTCAGCAGCCCGAACGCGGGGACCATGAAGCCGCCGTACACCGCGAAGAACCCGTAGTCGCCGAAGGTCGCCGAGCCGTTCCAGAGGGCGTGCATGCCCATCGCGAGCAGCAGCCCCGCCGGCGGGAGCAGCACGCGGCGCAGCCGCTGGCGCTCCCCGGCGAGCGCGGCGATGCCGAAGCCGATGCCGGTGAACACGGTGAACAGGGGGTGTGCGAACGGCGACATGACGACCCGCACGAAGAACGTCGCGGCGGTCACGGAGGCGATCCCGCTGTGGCCGGCCAGCTGGTCGGTGCCGAACGCGGTGCCGAGGTAGAGGATGTTCTCGGTGAAGGCGAAGCCGGTGGCGGTGACCCCGGCGATGACGACTCCGTCGAGGATGCCGGTGAAGTCGCGGCGCCGGAAGAGGAAGAGGAGCAGGATCGCGGCCGCCTTCGCGGACTCCTCGACGACCGGGGCTATGACCGTGGCACCCCAGGTGTCCGCGCTGGTCGGGTCCGCGGTCGCGGTCGCTATCCATCTGGTCGCGAAGCTGTTCGCGACGATGGCGATCAGCGCGGCCGCGCAGGCGCCCCAGGAGAAGGCGAACAGCAGGTTCCGCCAGGGGCCGGGTTGGAGCCGGTCCAGCCAGCGGAAGACGGCTATGAGCAGCGGCACGGGCAGGACCGCGAGGCCGAGGCCGACCAGGAAGCCCTGGGTGCCGGTCTGTTCCCGGACCAGGGCCAGGATCACCAGGCCGGACAGCGCGAGCAGCGTGATCAGCGCGCCGTACCGCACCCACCGCCGGTGCCACCAGTGCGCGTGCAGGGGGCCGCCGAGGGGGATGCCGGGATTCGTCGGGTACGGGGGACTGGTCGCCACGGCATTGACCCTAACGAGGGGAGGATCGAACGAGGGAACGTTTTACGGCTGACCTTCGTGAGCCACGCGGCGGAAGAGCAGGTCGTTCACCACGTGTCCCTTCTCCAGCCCCTGCCCTTCGAAACGGGTGCGCGGGCGGAAGCCGGGGCGTGGCGCGAAGCCGCCGTCGGGCCGGGTGTTCGCGAAATCGGGGTGCGCGGTGAGCACCTCCAGCATCACCTCGGCGTACGGCTCCCAGTCCGTCGCGCAGTGCAGGAGCGCGCCCGGCTTCAGGCGGGTCGCGGCGAGGGTGAGGAACTCCGGCTGGATCAGCCGCCGCTTGTGGTGGCGCTTCTTGGGCCAGGGGTCGGGGAAGAAGACGCGCAGCCCGTCGAGCGAGTCGGGGGTCAGCATCTCGCGCAGCAGGATGATGGCGTCGCCGTTGGCCACCCGGATGTTGCCGGTGCCGCTCTGGTCGGCGAGGTTGAGCAGGTTGCCCTGGCCGGGGGTGTGTACGTCCACGGCGAGGATGTTGGTGTCCGGGTCGGCGGCGGCCATCCGGGCGGTCGCCTCGCCCATGCCGAAGCCGATCTCCAGCACGACGGGGTTGTCGTTGCCGAACAGCTCGGCCAGGTCCAGGACCCGCGAGCCGTCGATGTCCAGCCCCCACTTGGGCCACAGCCGCTGCAACGCGTCCGCCTGCCCCGAGGTCACCCGGCTCCGCCGTGGCTGAAAACTCCGGATCCGGCGCTCGAAGTGCGACCCGGCGGGATCCGCCTTGGGCCCGTCCGGAAAACGCGGCTCCCCCTTGGCCCGCACCGGCCGGGCGACGCTGTCGGGGGCGGGGTGGGGGGCTTCGGGGGTGTTCAGGGAGTCATACACAGTGGGTTCGATTTTACGGGTTCGGGGGATGGGCGGGTCCTGGTACGGGGGCGTGGGCGTGCGGGCGCGAGATCGCTGTGTGCGTGGGGTGTGCGTGCCGCGGGTGGGCGGGCGTGGGGTGTGCGTGCCGCGGGTGGGCGGGCGTGGGGTGTACGTGCGCCGGGTGGGCGGGGCGTGGGGTGCCGTGCCGCACACGCGGGCGGCCGGCGCGCCTGCCGGTGCCGGAGTGCGTCCGCTCATGCGCGGCCCAGCGCGTCCAGCGCGCGGCGGGCCACCTCACGGCCGATCGGGAGGGAGGCCGTGGCCGCCGGGGACGGGGCGTTCAGGACGTGGACCGCCCGTGCGCCTTCGTGGATCAGGAAGTCGTCCACCAGCGTGCCGTCCCGGAGCACCGCCTGGGCCCGGACCCCGGCCGGCGTCGGGACCAGGTCCTCCTCCGTCACCGCGGGCAGCAGCCGCCGTACCGCCTTGGTGAACGCGGCCTTCGACACCGACCGGCGCAGCTCCCCGCCTCCGTACCGCCAGTGCCGGCCCGCTATCCGCCACGATCCGGGCCACGCCAGCGTCCCGGCCAGCTCGCGGGGCCGGACCACGCCCCAGCCGTAGCCCTCGCGGGCGAGCGCCGGGACGGCGTTGGGGCCGACGTGGACGCCGCCGTCGATGCCGCGCGTGAGGTGCACGCCGAGGAAGGGGAACGCCGGATCCGGAACCGGATAGACCAGGCCGCGCACCAGCTCGGGCCGCGCCAGCTCGTAGTACTCCCCCCGGAACGGGACGATCCGCATCCCGGGATCGTCCCCGGTCATCCGGGCGATCTCGTCGCAGTACAGCCCGGCGCAGTTCACCAGCACCCGCCCGCGCACCACGGCACCGTCCGCGGTCCGTACGGCGACCCCCAGGTCCGGGCGCCGGTCGATACGCCGCACCTGCGAGCCGTACCGGATCTCGGCCCCCGACGACTCGGCCAGCTGCCGGGCGACCGCGACGTAGTCGCACACCCCGGTCGTGCCGACGTGTATCGCCGCGAGGCCGCGCACCTGCGGCTCGTACTCCGCTATCTGGGCGCCGACCAGCTCCCGGACCGGGATGCCGTTCTCCCGGCCGCGCTGCACGAGCGCGTGCAGCCGGGGGAGCTCCGCGCGCCCGGTGGCGACGATCAGCTTGCCGGTGACGGCGTGCGCGATGTCGTACTCCGCGCAGAACTTGACCATCTCCGCCGCGCCCCGCACCGCGTACCGCGCCTTGAGCGAGCCGGGGCGGTAGTAGACCCCGCTGTGGATGACCCCGCTGTTGCGCCCCGTCTGGTGCCGGGCCGGGCCCGCCTCCTTCTCCAGCACCGTCACGCGTGTCCCCGGCGCGGCACGCGTGATCGCGTACGCGGCCGACAGGCCGACGATCCCGCCGCCGATCACCAGCACGTCACAGTCGTGAGCGACAGCCCGCACCCGCACCACCTCCCGCTATCGATAGTGCACTGCGCCACTGACAACGCCCTCAAACCCGCACGCCGTGACGGGGCCGCGGGCGGGCGATGAGAACCGTGGGGCAGGCCCCCGGTGGCCGGTGCCCCGGTAGGGCTCCCGGCCGGGCGGGCGCACCGGGACCCTGGCCCTACGCCGGGGCCACGAGCAGGGGCCGGGCCCGCTCCCGCAACTCCACCACCCGCGGCTCGTCCCCGTACGGCTCGAGCCGGTGCAGCAGATCCTTCACGTACTCCGTGGTCCGCGCGGACGATATCCGCCCCGCGACCTCCACCGCCCGCACCCCCTGCTCGCACGCCGCGTCGAGGTTCCCGGACTCCAGTTCGGCGACCGCGGACACGACGAGGCGCAGCCCGTGCGAGCGGACGAACTCCTCCGTCGGCTTCGACAGCGCCTGCTCGGTGAACCGCCGCACCTGCCGCGGTGCCTTGAGGTCGCGGTAGCACTCCGCGGCGTCGGCGGCGAAACGGTCGTACGAGTAGAAACCGAGCCAGGACGGATCGTGGTCCCCCTCGCGGGACCGCTCCAGCCAGCCCTCCGCCGCCTTCAGGGCCGCCCCGGCCGCCTGGGCGTCTCCCGCGCGCGCGTGGGCGCGGGCCTCGACCAGGCGGAAGAAGCTCATGGTGCGGGCGGTGGCCAGCCCCCGGTTGCGCTCCAGCGCGGCCTGGGCGAGGTCGACACCCTCGTCACCGAAGCCGCGGTAGGTCGCCTGCAAGGACATCGACGCCAGGACATAGCCCCCGAGCGGCACGTCCGCCGCGGCCCGGGCCAGTCGCAGGGCCTGGATGTAGTACCGCTGCGCCGCCTCCTGCTGCCCGGTGTCGAAGGCCATCCACCCCGCGAGCCGGGTCAGCTCGGCGCTCGCCCCGAACAGCGCGCGCCCGACCTCGTCCGAGTAGGAGCCGAGCAGCAGCGGCGCCGCCTCCACCCGCAGGCACTCCGGCACCATCGACGAACGCCAGTCGCCGCCCCCGTACTTGGAGTCCCAGCGCCTGGCGTCCTCCGCGGCCTCCCGCAGCTTCTGCACATCGCTGTGGCCGACTTTGATCGGTGCGCCGGAACCTTCCGCCGGGCCCGCCTCGCGCGCGACCGAACTGTCGGCCGGGGTTATCAGCCACCGGGAGGCGGGCGTCGCGTAGGCGCTCACGGCGAACGAGCCGGCGAGCGACTGCCAGATGCCGCCGGAGCCGGCCCGGCGCCCGGCGAGGTCGAGGCGGTACAGATCCGTCGCCGACCGCACGGCCTGTCCCACGTCCCGGGGGAAGGCGAGGCCCACTTCGGGCGCGGGGTCCGCGTCCGCCAGGCCGATCTCGTGGAGCGGCACCGGGCGGCCCAGCTTCTGGCCGATCGCGGCCGCGATGAGGTGCGGCGCGGCACCCTGCGGCACCATGCCCTTCGACACCCAGCGCGCCACCGAGGTCTTGTCGTAGCGAAGCGTCAACCCTCGTTGGGCGCCGAGGTCGTTGACGCGTCGCGCGAGTCCCGCGTTGCTGATTCCCGCGAGGGCGAGAACGGCGCCGAGCTTTTCGTTCGGCCCGCGTTGCTCCCTGGACATGCGCCACCCCTCGACACAGACGGCTGCCGCACTGGCATAACCACGCGGCATTCGTAAACCCAGCGTAGTTCGCCGCATCCCAAGCGTTAAGGGGCATTGTTCCGGATGGCGGGATTGTGGTCCGTACGGAAGTACGGTCCCGATACGCACAGTTGTGACGTGCTCCCGTTGTGTGGCCGTGCGCCCGTCCGTGCGCTCTTCTCCGGCCATCGGGGGAGCGGTTCCATGATGGTGCGTGGGTCGGCCCGCTGTACTGGACCAGTGGGCTGGGGGATACCGCCGCCTCAATCCCCGCGGGCGGCGGACCGGTCCGGGAGGCGAACTCCGCCTCCCGGACCGTGCGTAGCCGATCGGTGCGCAGAGCCTGCACGGAGCGTGCACGAAGCGCATGCACGTGCACCTGCCGGGCATCGATTTGGCCGAAAACCGCCCCTGCCCTCCGGGGGTGATTTCCGCGCCCACCACGGAGTTTGAGGGCGCGTTGGGGGTTTTCAGGGGGCGTATACAGGGCGCATTCGCGTCGCAGCTGACGTGTGGAAGGCCGCTGTCGGGCAGGGCCGCCAGGCGTCGGCGGGTCAATTCCGGGGTATCCCCGGGATGTTCCGGGGTCGCGCGAGGCGGTGCGCGGGGCGCATTCGGGGGATCACAAGCGGCACCGCCGCCGCTCCGCGGCGCGTTCTTCGTGGCAGCATGGTGAACCGGTTCGTACGGTGCACTGGTTGTCCACAGTCTGTGGAGGCGTCGATGCGGTGGTTGGTGGGGTGGAGCAGCACCGCCGCGGGAGCCGCCCGGATCGGCTCGGCGGGGGCGACCGGCTACGACGGCGAGACCCTGCACCCCGTGGGCTCCCAACTCCTGTGGGGCGACCCGGATCCGCTGTGGGCGGTCGGCGACTGGCGCCCGGACGAGGTCCGGACCGTCTCGGCCGACGCCCAGACCCGCATCGCCGTCCTCGGCACCTGCGGCGCCACCGACGAGGAGCTGCGACTCGGACTGTTCACCGCGCGCGGAGGGGCACTTCGCCATCTGACGGCCTGGCCGGGCAGCTACACGGCGGTCGTCCAGGCCGGCCGGCGCATCACGGTCTGCGGCGACCTGGCGGGCGCGAGACCCGTCTTCCACACCCCCTGGGCGGGCGGCACCGCCTACGCGACGGCCGCCCTGCCCCTGGCCGACCTCGTCGAGGCCAATCTCGACTTCGGACACCTCGCCGCCCTGCTGGCCGCCCCCGACGTCCCCGCCGCCCTGCACGACTCCACCCCGTACGACGGCGTACGCCGCATCCCCCCGGGACACGCCCTCATCCTGCGCGCCGGGGCCCGCGAGGTAGCCGGGTACGAGCAGGTCGCCTCGCTCGCCGTGGCCGCGCCGCCCGCCGACCCCGACCGCGCGGTCGACGCCGTCCGCGACGCCCTGGTCGAGGCCGTCCGCGCCCGCCTCGCCGCCCCCCGGCACGTGCCCGGCGCCGACATCGACCCCGGGCCCGTCCCGGGCATGGGCCCCGCCGAACGGCGTGCCGCGCGCGGGATGCCGGTGCCCGGCATCGGAGCGGATCTGTCGGGCGGGCCGGCCTCGGGGACGCTGGCGCTGCTGGCGGCCGGGCTGCCCGGGATGCCGGGAACGGTACTGGGACACGGCACGGGCGCCGGGGAGCGGCTGCTGGCGGTCACCTTCAACGATCTGGCGGTGGGCGGCCGGGAGGCCGAGCTGGAGCGGGCCGGTGCGCTGGCCGCCAACCCCCGCTTCCACCACGTGGTGGTGGCGGGCGGCGAGGAGACCCTGCCGTACGCCACCCTCGACGGCCCCCTGACCGACGAACCCGGCGCCAGCCTGGTGACCGCCGTCCGGCACCGCGCCCGGCTCGCCTCCGGCAGCGCGGACCACCTCACCGGATACGGCGCCCGGCAGGTGCTCGACGCCCATCCGGCCCGCCTCGCCGACCTGCTGATGGACCGGCAAAGACGCCACCTCGTCCGGCCGGTGGCCGCGCTCGCCAGGGCCGACGGGTCCGTCCTGGTCCCCGCGCGCGTGTACGGGGCGGCGCGGCGGCTCGCCCGCACGCCCTACGGGGCGGGTCTGGAGAGCCTCGCCGAGCGGCTGCTGCACAAGCGCTTCGAGGAACCCGGGGGCGCGGTCGGCGCCTCGCTCGCCGCGCTGACCTGGGCGAGACCCGGGCCGGCCGCCCGCTGGCTGACGGGGGAGGCACTGGCTGAAGTATCGATTCGCTTGCAGGGGGCCACCCATCGTTCCGGAGCCGGGCTCGGCCCCGGTCATCGGCCGGGCGACTTCCGCGCGCGGGCGGCACTCGCCCGTACGGCGGCCGACATCCGGGTACTGGAACAGGCCGCCGAGATCCGCTTCCAGCGCCTGCACGCGCCGTTCCTCGACAACCAGGTCGTCCGGGCCTGCCGCGCTCTGCCGGAAGCCCTGCGGGTCCAGCCCGGCGCGCGTGCGGCGATCCTGCGCACGGTGCTGCAGGGGGCCGGCATCAGCGACCTTCCGCCCGGCTGGGGCGCTCCGTCCCACGCACCGGCGGCGGCCGCCGCGCGGGCCGGGCTACGGCTCGCGGTCGACCCCCTCATGGCGCTTTTCGACACCCCCCTGCTGGCGGAGGCGGGCCTGGTCGAGGCCCGCGTCGTCCGCAAGGCGCTGCGCGCGGCCACCGAGGGCGAGCCGCTGCCTCTGGACGGCCTGGCGGACCTGGTCTCCCTGGAGCTGTGGCTACGGCGGCTGCTGGCCCGGCGGGGCACCTGCTGGACCGGGACACCCGCACGCGCGCGTGCCGTGCCCGGTGGGATCGCACCGCGCCGGGGAGCGCTGGCGTCCGGCGGGTGAGCGTCACCGGCAGGTGAACGAGGACTGCGCCCAGTCCGCCACGGCCAGGTCGCCGAAGTGGCCCTGCGGTTCCACGACCAGGCGCACCGTGCTGCGCCCGGCGAGGTTCACCCGCACCGGTGTCGCCGCGTCCCCGCCCCTGATCAGGCCGGACCTCCAGAGCCGGGTGCCGTCGGCGTGGACGGAGAAGTGGACCTTGCCCAGGCCCAGCGTTGAGTCGTCGACACCCACCAGGGCCTCGTACGACGTGCAGGCCCGGTTGAGGTCGACGGTCACGGACGACCGGGCGTGGACGGTCACCCCGCGCGCGTACCGCGTGCCGCCGATCGACAGGCCGTGGCGCTGCCAGACCCAGCTGCTGCCTCCCAGCCGCACCTCGGGCTCGGTGCCGTCGCCCGTGACGTCGTAGGAGAGCTCGTCGAGCAGGTAGGAGGCGGACGGCGGGTCAGGGGTGGGGTCCGGCGCCGGAGGCGGAGTCGGGACCGGCGTGGGGAGGGGGGTCGGCGTCGGTGCCGGCTCGGCGGTGGGTGCGGGTGTGGGGGTCCGCGTGGGCGAGGGGGGCGGCGGGGGAGCCGGGCCGGACGCCTGGACGACAGGGGGTGCGGCGGGTGCGGGGGGCGGCGGTTCAGGGGCCGGCTCCGAGGTGGTGGGGGTGGGCGGCTCCGGCTGGGCGGCAGGGGCCGACGCGGGGGGCTGGGCCGCCGGTTTGCTGTCGGCCGGCTGGTCGCCGCCGGCCAGGGCGATGGCGACGACCGCGATCGCCGTCGCCACGAGGCCCGCAGCGATCCCGGCCTTCACGGGCGCCCCGAGGCCCTCCGAGGCCGCCGCACCGCCTCCGCCGCCGGCTGAGCCGGACGTGCCGCCCGCCGCTGCCCCGGTTCCGCCGCTCGCCCCGCCGGCTGAGCCGGACGTGCCGCCCGCCGCCCCGCCTGCCGCAGTCGCGGCGCCTGCCGCGCCCGCCGCGCCCGCCGCACCGGCTCCGCCCGCGACGATCCCGGCGACCTTGGCGTATCCGGCGGCGCCGAACCAGCCGATGACCGCGACCGGCACCACCGCGGGGATGCTGCTCGCGAGGTCCTCGATCTGATGCGCGGCCAGCCGGCACCTCGCACAGCCCTCCAGATGCGCCCGCAGTCCCCGCTCCGCGCGGGTACGCAGCCTGCCGCGCGCATAGGTGCCGAGCTGGCCGGCGTAGCGGGCGCACTCCTCGTCGCCGGTGAGCGCGGCGCTGACGTGGGCCTGGAGGTAGGCCTGCTTGAGGCCCTCCCGGGCGCGGCTGGCTAGGACCCGTGTGCCGTTGGCGTCGAGCCCGAAGAGCGTGGCGACCTCGCTCGGCGACTCGTCCTCGACCTCGGTGTGCCACAGCACGGCCTGCCAGCGCTCCGGCAGCGAGCGGAAGGCCCGCATCGCCAGCGACTGCTCAGCCGCGTGCATGGCGCGCACGTCCGCGCCCAAATCCAGGGTGTCGGTGCCGGACATCTCGCCGGCGCGGCCGGCCTGCGCGGCGAACACCGCGAAGTCGTCCACCAGTTGCTCACGCCTGGCGGAGCTGGTCCAGTTCGCGGCCACGCGCCGGACGGCGGTCAGCAGATAGGCGCGTACCGCGTGCTCCGGGCCGTGGCCGCCGCGTACCGCCTGGAGCACGCGGGCGAAGACCTCGGCGGTGAGGTCGTCGGCGGTGTGCGGATCGCGGCAGCACGTGCGCGCGTACCGGCGTACGGCCTCCGCGTGGCGGCGGTACAGCTCCTCGTAGGCGCTGTCGTCGCCCGCGCGCATCCGGCCGATCAGCTCGGCGTCGGACGGCGGCAGTTCGGCCGGGGGCGGCAGGACGCCGTCCTCCCGCCGGTCGCGCTGCGCCGGAACGTGAGGGGCGGGAGGGCCGCCGGCCTCGCCGCCCTCGTCGCCGAGTGACTCGTCGCGCCCGTCAACGCTCATCGCGGAAAGCCCCCGCCGCCTGCCTCACCAGTCCCGGACAGGGGCAGGTTGCCATAGTGGCTCCTGTTCAGGAGGCGGTCGTACGGACCATCCACCCGTCCGTGGCGGCCTGTCGTCAGCCAGTGCTAGTGCTCAGCCGTTCGGGACGGACGACAACAGGCCACCGCGGGGGATGGGTTGAGCAGCAACGGGCGGAGACGTGGGCGGCGCCGCCCACGTCCCACCGTCACACCGGCCGCGACCGCAGGCCCTCCAGGAGGATGTCCAGCAGCCGCGCCGAGGCCGCCGCCTGCTGCGCCGGGTCCGGCAGCGCGGGTGCCGCCGTCGCGATCACCAGCAGGACGTCCGCGACCGACACGTCGGGCCGCAGCTCGCCCGCCGCGCGGGCCCGCTCCACGAGCCGGCCCACCACGTCGAGCAGTTCCGCCGCACCGGCGTCGTCCGTGGCCGCCGGCGGCTCCGGCACCAGCCGCAGCTCACCGCCGGCCGGCTGCGTCCGCTGCTGCGGCACGCGCGCCTCGTCGGGCTCGCCCTCGTCGGCGACGCCGACCCGCAGCACCTGCGGCGGCAGCAGCCGCCCGGCACCGGACGCCACCGAGGTGCGCAGGAAGCGCGACAGGGCCGACCAGGGCTCGTCCTCCTGGCCGAGCGCCGCCCGGGCCTGGTCGGTGAGCCGGGAGGTCTCCTCCTCCGCTATCCGCCGCACCAGGACGTCCTTGCTCGGGAAGCGCCGGTACACCGTGCCGACGCCCACACGCGCGCGGCGTGCCACGTCCTCCATCGGCGCGCCGTACCCCAGCTCGCCGAAGACCTCGCGCGCGGCCCGCAGTACGTGTTCGAGGTTGCGCTGTGCGTCCACCCGCAGCGGCGCGGTCCGCGGGCCGTCCCCGCGTCCGTTGCCCGCCGCCGCGCCGACCGCGCCACCAGGTGCGATGGCAGTCGCGGATGACCAACGAGAGTCCTGAATCTGCATACGAAATCCCCCGGTAATGACGTCTCCCCCCGGAGACGCTCCCCGCATCGGTAGCCGGAGCGCGGAGGACAGCCCCTACCGCGAGCCGGCCCGCCGGGCCACCGGGCCGCCCGTCGCGAACCCGAGAACCGACGAGCGCATCCCCCTACACCCCGTCGACACACGAACATAGTTGAGAGAGAGTCAATTCAGAAGGGGCAGGTTCCGCACGGAGCGCCCCCCGATCGGAGTACGGGTCGTATACGTCCCGATTGCGCCCCCTTGCTCCACCCGGCTCGCACCCGCTGACCTGCACGGTTCCCGCCCACCCGGTGGTTTCGGCCAACCATGGGCGCGCTCCCAGTCCGGTCACACAAATTGTCGAGGCTGTGGACAAACGCCGGTGCCGGGTGCGTCATGGGATGGTGAAGGAACGTGCGCGCATTCTCGTTGTCGGCGGCGGCTACGTCGGGATGTACACGGCCCTGCGCCTGCAGCGGAAGCTGAAGCGGGAACTCGGACGGGGCGAGGCCGAGATCACGGTCGTCACACCCGACCCCTACATGACCTATCAGCCGTTCCTTCCCGAGGCGGCAGCCGGTTCCATCTCCCCGCGCCACGTCGTCGTACCGCTGCGCCGCGTCCTGCCCGGCTGCCGGCTGATCGTCGGCGAGGTCCGCTCCATCCAGCACGCGAAACGCCTCGCCACCCTCGCCACCCTCGCCACCGAGGAGGAGGGCACAGGCCTCGAACCGCTGCCGTACGACGAACTGGTCCTCGCCCCCGGCTCGGTCTCGCGCGCCCTGCCCGTCCCCGGTCTGGCCGACCACGGCATCGGCTTCAAGACCGTCGAGGAGGCCATCGGGCTGCGCAACCACGTCATCGAGCAGATGGACATCGCCTCCTCCACCCGCGACCCCGCCATCCGCGACGCGGCCCTCACCTTCGTCTTCGTCGGCGGCGGCTACGCCGGTGTGGAGGCGCTCGGCGAGCTGGAGGACATGGCCCGGTACGCCACGCGCTACTACCACAACATCGGCCCCGAGGACCTGAAGTGGATCCTCGTCGAGGCCTCCGGCGGCATCCTTCCCGAGGTCGGCGAGGAGCTCGGCCGCTACACCGTCACGGAACTGCGCCGCCGCAACGTCCAGGTCCTGCTGGAGACCCGCCTGGAGTCCTGCGCCGACCGGGTCGCGGTGCTCAGCGACGGACAGCGGTTCCCCACCCGTACGGTCGTCTGGACCGCCGGCGTCAAACCCCACCCGCTGCTCGCCGCGACCGACCTGCCGCGCAACGGGCGAGGCCGTCTGAAGTGCACCCCGGAGCTGGCGGTCGAGGGGCACGCGCACGCGTGGGCCGCGGGTGACGCCGCAGCCGTCCCCGACGTCACGGCAGGCGCGCCCGGCACGGAGTGCGCCCCCAACGCCCAGCACGCGCTCCGCCAGGCGAAGGTTCTCGGCGACAACGTCGCCCACTCCCTGCGCGGCGAGCCGCTCCAGACGTACGCCCACCAGTACGCCGGCTCGGTCGCCTCCCTCGGACTGCACAAAGGCGTCGCCCACGTCCACGGGCGCAAACTGAAGGGCTACCCCGCGTGGTTCATGCACCGGGCCTACCACCTGAGCAGGGTGCCGACCTTCAACCGCAAGGCGCGCGTACTCGCCGAATGGGTCCTCGCCGGCCTCTTCAAACGGGAGATCGTCTCCCTCGGTTCACTCGAACACCCCCGAGCGGAGTTCGAACTCGCGGCCGGTGGAAAGCATCCTTACGACCCGAAGGGGTCGACCTGACCCTCCCGAGGAACTCCTACGGCCACCCCCGCGTCTGACGGATGCCGGGCCGGTCGGCCACCCTGCCAGACTGGTCCCCCGTCGAGGCGGGCCGCCGCCCACCACCCCGACCACCGATCCCACGAGGCTTTTCCCCAGTGCTGCACTTCCCAGGGGCCGTAACACGGCACGGCCACCACCGCGTCACCCCCGGGGGACCGGGCCGGGTCCGGAGCCGGTCGACGACGACTACACGAGGCAAGGATTCGTGAACTTCACGCGCTGGAGCGCCCGGCTCCCCGGAACGCAGCGCCGCGCCGCAGCGCGGACCGACCAGGCGGTCACCCCGGAGCGACGCGGGGACGGCTCCGTCCCCGCGGCCCGCGCCGAACAACTGACCGACGACCCCCCGCCGGCCCCCGCCGTCGACCAGCTGCCGGTCCGCGAGGTCCTCGAGCGCGTCCCCGCGCTCGTCGCCCTCGTGCACGGCCCCGACCACCGCCTCGCCTACGTCAACGGGGCCTACACCACGGCCTTCGGCGCCCGCCCCGCGGGCGAACCGGCCGGCGAGGCCCTGCCGGAACTCCGCCAGCTGGGCCTGCTGCCCCTCCTCGACCAGGTCCTGCGCAGCGGCAAGCCCCGCACGGTCAAGTCCCGAAAGTCCCCCGACGGCCGTTCCTACACCTTCACCTGCACACCTGTCGCCGACGGCGACCGCGCCGGTGTCCTGGTCTTCGCCACCGACGTCACCGACCACGCCGAGGCGGCCGAACGCGTCAGAGCCAGCGAACGCCGCCAGCGCGAGACGGCCGTGACCCTCCAGAGATCGCTACTGCCCCAGGAACTCGAACAGCCGGACGATCTGCGCATCGCCGTCGCCTACCAGCCGGGCGGCACGGAGGCCGCGGTCGGCGGCGACTGGTACGACGTGATCACCCTCGGCGGCGGCCGCACCGCCCTGGTGATCGGCGACGTCATGGGCAGAGGCGTCCGCGCCGCGGCGGTCATGGGCCAGCTCCGCACGGCCGTCCGCGCCTACGCCCGCCTCGACCTGCCCCCGCACGAGGTCCTCCAGCTCCTCGACGGCCTCGCCACGGAGATCGACGCCAACCAGATCGCGACCTGCGTGTACGCCGTCCACGACCCGAACGAGGGCCGGCTGCTGTACGCCTCCGCCGGCCACCTGCCCATCCTCGTCCGCGACGAGAACGGCACGGTCCTGCGCGCCGACGAACCCAACGGCCCGCCCCTCGGCACCGGCGGCTGGATGCACGCCTCCGGCTCGGTCCCGCTCGCCCCCGGCTCCACCGCCGTCCTCTACACCGACGGCCTGGTCGAACGCCGGGACGCCGACCTGGACGAGGGCATCGAGGCCCTCCAGCACGCCCTCGCCGGTGCCACGGGCACCCCCCAGGTGATCTGCGACCGCCTGCTCCGCTCGGCCGGCGTCACCGCCGACCACGACGACGACGTGGCCGTCCTGGTCCTCCAGCACCCGGCCCGCACCGGCGCCGACAGCGACCTCTTCCGCAACGCCGCCCTGGAACTCCTCGGCGGGGTCGAAGCGGCCCCCCGCGCGCGTGCCTTCGCCTCCGGCGTCCTCACCAGCTGGCGCTTCCCGGCCGAACTGCACGACCTGGGCGTCCTGGCCGCCAGCGAACTGGTCGCCAACTCCCTCCAGCACGGCACCCCGCCGATGCGCCTGCGCCTGCGCCGCACCGATCGCCGCCTGATCGTCGAGGTCACCGACGGCGACGACCACCTCCCCCGCCGCCGCCGGGCGGAACCGGGCGACGAGTCCGGCCGTGGCATCGCGATCGTGGCGACGATCGCCTCGGCCTGGGGCTGCCGCAGAACACCCGGCGGCGGGAAGGCGGTGTGGTGCGAGTTCGCGCTGCCCGACAGGCCGTCCTGACGGCGCGACCGCCGAGGGCCTACGCCTCCGCCGGCACCGGCTCCGCGGCCCCGCCCCGCGTCACGACACGGCTGCGCGCCCGCCACGGCTGATCCTGCGCCTCGGTCAGCTGCCGCCCCAGCCGCACGGCGAGGACGGTGATCCCCAGAGAGAACAGCAGGAACGTCACGATGTACGGCGCGTACAGCGCGGCACCCATGGGACCGCCCACCGCCGGCCCGACGGCCAGCGCCAGCTGCTTCACCAGGGCGAACGCGGAGTTGTACTGCCCGGCCAGCCCACCCGGCGCGAGATCGGCGACGAGCGGGGCCACGGTCGGCGACAGCATCGCCTCACCGAGCCCGAACAGCGCGTACGTCGAGATGAACGCGGCCGTCGCCATCTCCTGACTGCCGTGCCCCAGACCGGCGTACCCCGCCGCGACCCAGGCCACCGCCCAGATCAGCCCCACGGCGGCGATCACTCGCGACCGCCGGCCCCGCTCGACGAACCTGAGCACCAGGAACTGCGCCACGACGATCATCGCGGTGTTCGCAGCCAGCGCGGTCCCGAGGGCGGACGTGGAGATCCCGGCGGCCTCGACCCCGTACGCGGCGAGGCCCGACTCGAACTGCCCGTAGCAGGCGAAGAACAGTACGAACCCGAGCACGCACAGCTGCACCATCGCCCGGTTCCCCAGCAGCTGCTTCCAGCTCCCCTTGGTGGACGCGGCCGCGGCCGGCGTGTCCTCGATCCGCGGCGAGCGCGGCATCCGCACGGTCACCATCACGACGACCAGCAACAGGAACATCGCCGCCTCGATGGCGAACAACAGGGTGAACGACGACACCCGCGTCGCGTCGACGAGGTGCCCTCCGATGAGCCCGCCGACGCCGAGCCCGAGGTTCTGCAGGAAGAACTGCGTGGCGAACGCGCGCGACCGCGTGTCGGCCGACGAGCAGTCCACGATCATGGTCGCCAGCGCCGGCTGCATCACGGCCTGCCCGGCACCCAGCGCGGCCGACGACAGCAGCACGGCGGTCGCGTTGCTCGCGAGCCCCAGGCTCAGCGCCCCCGCGGCGGCGGTGACCAGGGCGGCGAGCAGAACCGGCAGCGGGCCGCGCCGGACGATGGCACGCCCGGCGAACGGCAGCACGATCAGCGCGGCCACGGCGAAGACGGCGAGGACGAGCCCCGCCGTCACGGCCCCCAGCCCCCGCACCTGCGCCACGTAGACGTACAGGTAGGGGACGGTGAAACCGAGCCCGAAGGCACTGAGTGCGTTACCCACGTGGATCCGGCGCATCGCTGCGCCCATCGCCCTGGTCACGTTCACCTCTCTCAGGATCGTGAAGCCTTCAGAGGTTAGACCTGAAGACTTCGAAACTAAACTTCGAAGCTAAAGAGTACATACAGAAGGACTTCAATGCCAACGACCCCGTGCCATACTGCGAACCATGGGCGACACCCCCGGCGCCACTGAGCCGACACTCGAAGAACAGATCGCTGCCTACCAGCGGGAGTTCCAGGACCTCGATCCGCAGGTCGAGAAGATCGTCTCGGCGCTGTCGCGGCTGAACCGCCGCATGAACGTCGCCTACGGCCGCCAGACCTCCGGGCTCGGCATCAGCAACGCCGAGTGGGAGGTCCTCAAGGCGCTCGTCCTCTCCGGCGCCCCCTACCGCATGGGCCCCAGCGAACTCGCCAAGCGCCTCGGCCTCACGCCGGCCGCGATGACCCACCGGATCGACCGCATGGTCGCCGAGGGCCTGGTGACCCGGGAGCGGGACGAGAACAACCGCGTACGGGTGATCGTGGAGCTGACGGCGGAGGGCCGCGAGAAGTGGCTGGAGGCGATGCGCCTCGCGACGGTCTTCGAGGAGGACCTCCTCCAGGACCTGTCCCCGGACGAGCGAACAGCCCTCGGCGAGGTGCTGACCAGGCTCCTGCGCAGGGTGGAGCACGCCCAGCCGGACGCCGGCGGCCGCCTCAGCGACCTCGACTGAGCAGGGTCCCCGCCCGTTACGAGGGCATGGACGAGCGGTGCTTGACAGTCCCCCGTCCGATCCGTAGAGTTCTTCGGGTTGCCGCGGAGCCGTAACGGTTCTCCGGCAGCAACTCCCGCCGTGAAAGCGGCAAACAAACCACCAGCACGATCTCCCGACGGGGTCGATTTCGGCGTGCCCGAATTCAATTCCGAATGGGACTCGGCGACCCCGATCGGCTCGATTGGGAATCCCCGAGAGGATCCGCTAAGGTTTGAGATGTCGGAACGGCCCAACGGCCGGGAAGGCAAATCCCGCTGACTGGGGATCAGGTCGAGAAAAGATCTGATAGAGTCGGAAACGCAAGACCGAAGGGAAGCGCCCGGAGGAAAGCCGCGAGAGAGAATCTCGGGTGAGTACAAAGGAAGCGTCCGTTCCTTGAGAACTCAACAGCGTGCCAAA